>JANNEF010000168.1:0-17415 GCA_031378375.1 Verrucomicrobiota bacterium
AATGTATTTCGCGCGATGGCGGCGATGGGAGCGACGGCCGCTACCCCCTGTGGCCTCCCCGGGGGCCTTGGCTTAGTCCGCCCCCTTCGCCGCCTTCGCGCGAACCTCTTCAGTGGTTTCCCGCCGCTGCGCACCCACGGCGCGACGCCCCGAAACCGCGCTTGACGCGAAGCTTCCGGAAGTGAGGTGGCCAGGCCGACGCGACCCCGCCTTCGCACTCGCCAACGCTGCCGGCCAATCCGATGCCGCTACCCGTGCGCCAGCGGCGTCCCGGCGCCGCCGCACTCCAAGACGCTACCGCGCCATCCACCGCTACGCCCCGCGCGGAGCGTCCTGGACTGCGGTAGTCCTCTACCGCTTTTGGAATCGCCACCGGGTTGCCGCCCGGAACCAGCTCGGCCCCCGTGGTGCGTCCCGCGCCCGTGGCCAAAGCGCCAGAGGGCTGGCGCAGTCCAGGACGCTGCCGCGCACCCCACGCGCCATGCCAATAGCCACGCCAAACGGCGGCGCGTGGGACGCCCCCGCTCGAGAACCGGCCAAACCATTTCAAACCATTCCTTGACAACCACCGTAAAATCAGCTTGAATCTGCACCAATGACACCCGCCCGGCCAAACCCAGCCGCGCTCGACCAAACCCACGATTGGCCGAATCCCTGTTAGGCGGCTCAGCACGTTGCCGGGCTACAAACGCAACCAAACTCAGAAAGACAACAACATGAAAACGACATACACCATAATCGCGGCGCTCGCACTGCTCGCGCCCACGCTGCACGCCGCGTCAGTCACCGTTGACTTCAATTCACTGCCGACCGCGCAGGGATGGTCCTACAACGGCAATGTTCCACAGGCCAATATCTTCTCGGTCGGCGGCGGAGTCCTCACGCAGAACTCGATTGGGGCTGGAACAGGCTTCGGCTACTTTCAAATGCTAGGCATTACCGATAACACTTCGCCCTTTAGTCTATCGTTCCGTGGGCGAGTGCTACAGGAGCAGTTTGGCACTACTCTGAACGCATACGGTTTTGGTGTTCAGCTAAATTTCGCTTCGCAGGCTTTCATCATCGGACTCGGTGCGAACCGCATCGTGTCGTCAACCACGAGTGGTAACACGGTCGTATCGACATCTATCGACACGTCCCAGTTCCATAACTACTTGTTCACCGGTAACCTTGCCACCCATGCTTGGGCGCTTTCGGTCGATGGAGCGCCAGTGGGCACTGGTCAAGCGAGCATTGGTATGACAGATAACACACTATACTTCGGAGATTTGACGACCGGGCCGAACACGCGGGGAGACTGGACACAGCTTTCCTTCACGCAGGTGCCAGAGCCTTCCACGTTGGCGTTTGCGGCTATTGGCGCGCTGGCGCTTGCCGGACGTGCGATTCTCAAAAGACTCAGGAGATGCTGATGGAGCCACCTCTCAAATATCAGACTAACGCTCTGTTTTGGTGAGGGGGGCAACACAAAAAGGCCGTGCCGCCATTTTTCAAAAAAACGGGCGCCGGCCTAACTCCGGCGATTCCAGTTGAGGGACACGGGTGCCCGTAACGGCGAACTTATTGTGACTCGCGCAATTTAGGGACACGGCGCGGATACGCACGGCGCGCGGCCTTCAGGCCGCTTCATCGTGAAATGTTCAAGCCGGCTGGACTATTCCGCTGCCTCCGGTCTGCGAGGGTTGAACCCGGACTCCGCAATGGAATTACCACAAAGAACGCGGCGCGGCCAAGCCGCCACCAAAGGGGATCCCCGGTGGCACCGCAGAGGCGGGAAGAGCGCAGAGCGGGCTTGTTCGGAAATCTCTGCGCACTTCCCGCCTCTGCGGTGGATCGGGACATTCCCTTTGGTTGCGGCTCCCCCGCGCTGCGTTCTCAGCGGTCAACTTCGGTTTTCGGGTTGAAGCGGCCTGAAGGCCGCGCACCGTCACTCGATGGCACGCGTCTCGGTCAATGCGTCTGCGCTTTTCCTTTTCGTCTTTGCCGGGGGGCTGGCTGGGGTCCATCGCGCGAGGGTGGTTGATCGGGGCCGGCTCTTCCAGTCAGCGCACTGGGAATTATTTTCCACCACTGGTCATTTCCTGCCCGGTCAAATTGTGCCGGGTTGGGATGGGAGGGTGCGGTTTTCCACAGGTTTCGCGAGGCAGGCGGCTGGTTCTGGCCGGGGCGGAGGGGTGGCACGCTTCTTTCTATTAGGGAGCGGTAATCGGTCCGCGGGCTGTGCCTGCGGGTCGAATCGTCATAGTAAACATAAACATATATCCGCAAAAGAAAGAGAAAGAGAAAACATTATGCCAATCACAGGTCCCAGTTCTTATGTTCCCGCGTTAAACGAGTTTCTGGCGCACTGGCAGCAGTGCAATGCCGCCCTGCCGGGAACCACGCCGTTGCTCGTGCGGCTGCCCCAGGATGTCACGGTCACGCGCGCGCAGTTCGACGCCAAACGCCAGGCGCTGGTGACCCAGCAGGGCGTGGTGCAGTCGAAGTTGACGGATTTGCAACTGGCCCGCGGCACCATCCTGCTGCAAAAGGAGGCGTTGCTCGAACGGTTCAACCAGTTCACCACCGCGCTGGATGCCTACTGGCAGAAGACGATTTTCATGCTCGCCCGGCCGTACGCGCCGGGCATCACGTTCGGCCAGGAGGCGTTCTCGCGGCCGCTGGGGGAGGCGATGTTGTTGTGGGCCAAAATCAACTCGCGGCCGGCTCCGGCCGGGGTGACGCTGCCGTTGAAGCTCAAGGGCGGGATGACGCAGGGCGAGTTCGCCAGCGCCATTTCCGCGCTGCAGTTCGCCTATGCCGACGAGCAGAATCACGATCAGGATGTGATCCTCGAACGGGGCAACCGGAATCAAATCCAGGCGGAGGTGTACGAGATCATGAAGGACTATCGCGAGGTGGTTCCCAAGAAGCTGGAGGATTTCCCGGTGCTGGTGGAGACAATGCCGCGCTTGACGCCGTTGCCGGGGCATACGCCCGCCGCCGTGAACGCGAGCGCGGTGTTTGAAGCGCCGAATGCGTCGAAGGTGGTTTATGAGGCTTCGCCGGACGCGATGTTGCACAGCTATGAGTTGCGCGGCAACGTGGGCGACAATTACAGCGACGAGGATGCGATCGTCATCGCCACCAACGCGCCGGGGGCGCCGCGGGAGTTCCTCACGCCCTTCGGCCTGAATCAGCCCGGCGCGCAGGTGGCGTTCAAGGTGTATGTGATTCTCACCACGGGCAACGAGGCGGGCAGCGGGGCGCTGTTCGTGCAGCGACCGGCGCAGGCACTGCCACTGGCGGCGTAGGGGCGGGGCCGGGGAAGTAATCAGTGGGTCAGTAGGTCAGTAATCAGTGAAGCAGTGGGGCGATGGCGCGGGTTCACGGATTCACTGGCCTACTGATTACTGGTTCACTGGTTACTGATCACTGACCTACCGACCCCGCTTGCCTCGCCGCGCGGCGGGCCTTAGCCTGCACGGCGGATGCGTCTGCTGGATCGTTACCTGTTGCGTGAATTGCTCGTCCCCTTTGGCTACTGCCTGAGCGGGTTCCTGATTTTTTGGATTTCCTTCGACTTGTTCTCCCAGTTGGCGGGCTTTCAACAACGCAAACTCCAACCGCTCGACATCGCGCAGTATTACCTGGTCAAGACCCCGGAACTGCTGGGCGTGGTGCTGCCCATCGCGCTGCTGCTGGCGCTGCTCTACACGCTCACGAACCATGCGCGCCACCACGAGTTGACGGCCATCCGCGCCGCGGGCGTGAGCTTGTGGCGCCTGAGCGTCCCGTATCTGGCGATGGGCACCACGATGAGCCTGGGGCTTTTTTTCCTGAACGAAACTTGGATGCCGCGCAGCGCCGAGGCGGCGGAAAGAATTCTCAAGCGCCACGCCCGCAACCAGCCCGCCGCCGGAGCCGCCAGGCAGGAGCGGCAGCTCACCTTCTTCAACGAACGCCACAACCGCACCTGGGTGATCGAGGTTTACGATCTGGTCACGCACGAAATGGTCGCGCCGCTGGTGACGTGGATCACCCCCGATGGTACGCGGCGTGACATCGCCGCCGAGCGCGCCGCCTATCTCGACGGTTTCTGGGTTTTCACGAACGTTGAAGTGCGCGTGTATCCACCCGGCCCGGGCGGGTTGCCCAGCCCGCCGATGGAAACGAATCTCCTGGCGCTGCCGGAGTTCACCGAGACGCCGGAATCCATCAAGAGCGAGATCAAAGTGAGCAAGATGAACTCGCTGATCGACGCCAACCGCACCCAGCTCTCGCTGCTGGAAATCCTCAACTACAAGAAGCTGCATCCCGGCGACTCTGGCAAGAGCGCGCTCCTCGACACCAAGCTTCACGGCCGTCTGGCCGCGCCGTGGACGTGCCTGGTCGTCGTGCTCATCGCGCTGCCGTTCGGCGCGGTGGGCGGGCGGCGCAACGTGTTCGTCGGCGTGGCCAGCAGCATCCTCATTTGCTTCGGCTATTTTGTGCTGCAACAATTCGGCCTGGCGCTGGGCACGGGCGGCTTCGTGCCGCCGTGGCTGGCGGCGTGGGCGCCGAATTTGTTTTTCGGCGTGGGCGGCGTGGCGCTGACGATGAGAATCCGGTGAATTTTTTTGGAGTTTCTAGTTTCTGGTTTCTGGTTTCTAGTTGGAGGGCCGCTGCGGTTCGCGTTCGATCAACCAGAAACTCGAAACCAGAAACTCCAAACTCACCGATGCGATGAGCGCCGAACTCGCCGACCTCCAGGCCCGCTACGACCGCCTTAACCTGCTCCACCAGGTCAGCCACGTCATCCATTCCACCCTCGACCCGCAGCAGGCGTTGCGGCTCATTCTCGCCGAGGCCGTCCGGCTCATGCGCGCCACCAGTGGCTCGGCGGTCCTCATCAACCCCACCAACAGCCTCCTCGAAATCCAGGCCGCGCACGGACTGCCGCCGGAAGCCGTCCAACTCAAACTCCGCGTGGGCGAAGGCATCACCGGCTGGGTCGCCCGCACCGGCCGGCCGGCGCGCGTTGGCGACGTACGCGCCGACCCGCGCTACATCACGGTCAACTCTGCCGCCCGTTCGGAACTGGCCGTGCCGCTGACCGCGAACGGTGAAATCCTCGGCGTGCTCAATGTGGACAGTGACCGGCCCGACGCCTTCACCGCCGCCGACCAGGAGCTCCTCGAAGCCCTCGCCGCCCAGGCGGCGCGCGTCATCCTCAACACCTGGCTCTACGAACAGCTCCGCCTCAAGGCCCGCCTCTTCGAGACGCTGGCTGGCGTCGGCCAGGCGATTAACTCCACCCTCAACCTCGACGATGCCCTGCTCGTCATCACCCGCGAAGCGTGCGGGCTCATGGACGCCCGCATGTGTTCGTTGCTCCTGCTGGATGACACCCGCGAGTGGCTCGATCTGAAAGCCAGCTACGGCGCTGGTGATGCCTACCTGCAAAAGCCCCGGCTGAACGTTGCCGAAAGCCTGCTCGGCACCGTCGTGCGCCGGCGCAAACCGCTGCAGGTCGAGGATGTCCAAACCTCCGGCCGTTATCAGCACGTCGAGGTCGCCCGGCGCGAAGGCCTGGTGTCGCTGTTGAGTGTGCCGCTGGTTTTCAGCGGCGCGGCCATCGGGGCGTTGAACGTTTACACCGGCACGGCCCACACTTTTTCCAACGAGGAAGTGCGCATCCTCACCGCCTTCGCCGAGCTGTCCGCCATTGCCATTGAAAAGGCGCGCCTCTACGAACGCGTCGTGGATGTCGAAGAGCAGTTGCGCCAGAACGAAAAACTTTCCGCGCTGGGCCTGCTCGCCGCCGAGGTCGCGCATGAGATCCGCAACCCGCTGACCGTGATGAAAATGCTTTTCCATTCGCTGGACCTGCAATTCCCCCCGGACGACCCGCGCGCGAAAGACACCGCGATCATGGGCGAGAAGATGGATCACTTGAACCAGATCGTGGAACAAATCCTCGACTTCGCCCGCACCGCCGAGCCGAAGCTGGCGACGGTGGACGTGAACAAACTGCTCGACGACCTGGGCTTGCTCACACGCCACAAGCTGCGCCAGCACCACGTCGAGCTGGTGCGCCGCTTCGCCCCCGATCTGCCGCCCATCAGCGCGGACGCGACGCAACTCGAACAGGCCTTCCTCAACCTCACGCTCAACGCCGTGGAAGCGATGCCGCGCGGCGGACGCCTTACGCTCGTCACCCGCGCCGTACGCGCGGCGCGCAACGGCGGGCGGACAACGCACCTCGTCATCGAAGTTCAGGACACCGGCGCGGGCATGAGCGAGGAGCAGCGCGCCCGGGCGTTCAGTTCACTGCTCAACACCACCAAGGCGCATGGCACCGGCCTGGGCCTGGCCATCGTGCGCCGCGTGGTGGAAGCACATCGCGGCACGGTGAAAATCAAATCGCAACCGGGGAAGGGAACGACCATCAGCGTGACGTTGCCAGTGTGAAGCCCGGCTTCGCTCACGCGGATGACCTACGAAGGATCTCACCCAATCCTCAAATAAACTCGTTGATCAGGTTCTCCAGAAACTCCTGCCGGCCGCTGGCGTTGGGAGCGGCTTCGCCCTTCTTGAGCAGGTAGGCTTCGAGGTCGCGGAAGCCGGCCTGGCCCTTCTCAATCTTCGCGCCGATGCCGCTGTCCCACGAGGCGTAGCGTTGCTTCACGAATTCGGCGAGCCGGCCGTCCTTGCGGATGGCGGCGGCGATCTTCAGCCCGCGCGCGAAGGCGTCCATGCCGCCGATGTGCGCGTAGAACAAGTCCACCGGCTCGAAGCTCTCGCGCCGCACCTTGGCGTCGAAATTCACCCCGCCCGCGCGGAAGCCGCCCATCTTCAGGATGGAGAGCATGCACTGCGTGGTGAGGTAGATGTCGGTGGGAAACTGGTCGGTGTCCCAGCCGAGCATGGGGTCGCCGGTGTTGGCGTCAATGCTGCCGAGCGCGCCGGCGGCGATGGCCACTTCCAATTCGTGCTGCATGGAGTGGTTGGCGAGGGTGGCGTGGTTGGTCTCGATGTTGAGCTGCAGGTGGTCGATCAGATCGTATTCGCGCAGGAAGTTCAGGCAGGCGGCGGCGTCGGAATCGTATTGGTGCTTGGTCGGTTCCTTGGGCTTGGGTTCGATGTAGAACTGGCCCTTGAAGCCGATTTGCTTTTTGTAATCCACCGCCATGTGCAGGAACCGGGCGAGGTGATCCAACTCGCGCTTGAGGTCGGTGTTCCAGAGCGTGGAGTAGCCTTCGCGTCCGCCCCAGAAAACGTAGCCGGCACCGCCCAGTTCGTGGGTGACTTCGAGCGCCTTCTTCACTTGCGCCCCCGCATAGGCGAAGGCGTCCGCGTTGCAACTGGTGGACGCGCCGTGGACGTAGCGCGGGTGCGCGAAGAGGCAGGCGGTGCCCCACAACAGTTTGATGCCGGTGCGTTGTTGCTGTTCTTTGAGAACCTTGGCGACGTCGTCAAAGTTTTTGTTCGTCTCCTTGAGCGAAGCGCCTTCAGGAGCCACGTCACGGTCGTGAAAGGCGTAGAAGGGCGCGCCGATTTTCTCGATGAATTCGAAGGCGACGCGCGCGCGGTTCTGCGCGTTCTTGACGGATTCAGTGCCGTCGTCCCACGGGCGGATGGCAGTGCCGGCGCCGAAAGGATCGCTGAGACGATTGCGGAAGGTGTGCCAGTAGGCGACGGAGAAGCGCAGATGGTCGCGCATCGTCTTGCCCTCGACGCGTTCGTTGGCGTTGTAATGCTTGAAGGCGAGGGGATTCCTGGACTTGGGTCCGTCGAATTCGATCTTGGGAATATTGGCAAACGCGGCTGGCATAAATGAGTCGTTGGTTAAGTCAGTTCAAAAGTGCGGGGAAGTGGTACTGGATCGCCCCGCGTGAGTTCAACCTGAAAAGACTCCAGTACAAACCCCGCGAAGGTCAAACCAATCGCATTGCCACTAAATCAGCGAGAGAGGTGTCCGACTGCGCGCGCAAGGTGAGCCTGCAAACTCCGGATCTCCGGGTGCCTGCCTGGCGATGCACGCACCGGAACAAGGCAAAACGCCAGGCCGACCAGGAAGAATACCAGCCGAACTGAGCTTCACACACAGCGCCCGTTGGGTTGGTTTGGCGTGCGGCACATGTCCAGTCGGTGCCGCACGATCGGTGTCGCCACAACGAGGGCACTACCCCAGAAAGGCCATTGCTCTGTGGTACCGCTCATCATCAACGAAGTAGCCCTTGTTCGCTTTATGGTGCAATCTTGTCACTCACCCACTGGCGTGCCTGCTGGAACCCGTCTTTCAACTCGCCGTATCCTTTCTTGAAGCCGGCTTTGACGTCGTTCCATGTGGACTCCGTGGCGTTCCTGGCCTCGTCCAACTGCTTGTTCAACTTGGCGGCTTGGCCGCGCAACTTTTCGAGTTTGGGTTTGGCTTCGGCTTTGGCGGCGTCGGTGGACTTTTCGATCTTGGCGGAGAGTTGATCCAAGTCCTTGTTGATCTCGGCCAACTGGCTTTGCATCTTTTCAACGAATTCCGCCTTCTGCGCGTAGGCGTAGTCTTTCATGTCTTGCGCGGCTTCCTTCGTTTCCTTGGTGACCTTGTCGATCTGTTTTGCGGTGGCTTCACGATTGTCAGCCGCCGTTTGTTCCGCCGTCGGCTTGCAGCCGACCGCGAAAGCGACGACGGCGACGACGGTAAGGATGTGTGTGTGGCGTTTCATAAGTCTGTTGTTAGGAGTATTTGGGGTTGGCAGTGCTTTCGAGTCCCGGAGACCGAGTTGCGCCTACGGCCAGTAGCGGCAAACCGGAACGGCGGCACCTTTTCCATCCCGGTTTTGCGTAGATACATTTGAGCCATGCTACGCCGCCAAGTGGTCTTTGCCATGGGGTGTAACCCTAACACGCAGTTTCTTGGGAGATGATCGCCGATAACTGCCCCTCTCCAATTTGTTCGTCAACCGCCGCCTTGGTAAACTTCCTCTGAAGCGCTCCAAGGACAACAAGGGTGCCCGGGCAATAGGGAAAGCTGTCCAGCGAACCGTTTCGGCCCGACTCATTTCTGCTTATGCGCCATGCGATCCATCTCGTCTTCGCCCAGGGGAGCTTTGTGTTTTACGCGCAGGCTCTCGACCCACTCCCGGGCAAAATCGCGCTGGAGTCGCCAGTTCAGGGCTGCGGTGATGCCCATCGCGATGACCGCACCGAGACTGGCCAACGCCATGTCCTTGTGCGCATCCCACTCGTCGCCCTGCGTGCCGAGATACGCCTGGCCGAGGTCCCCACCGAATATCACGGACGTGCCCCACTCCAGCAACTCAAAGAGCATCGAGGTGGACATGGTCAGGTCGAGCGGCAGAAAGTAGCCCCAGAACCCGCGCACATTGACCACGCGCAGGAATACTTCACGCACCGGATACGCGAGCAATAGACCGTAAGCGAAATGGACGACGCGATCGAAGTTGTTGCGTTCCCAGCCCACGAGGCCGTTGAAGGTGCTCCCGGTGAGGTGCTGGAACCACACGTCGTAGGGCACTTCCGAGTAGGTGTAATGCGCGCCCACCTGATGCAGGCACATGAATATAAACATCAATGAATAGGACACGCGCGAAAACAACAGCCGGCGATGAAGCGCGGCCAGAAGGGCCACCGCCGCGAGGGCGAGGGCGTTCTCCAACATCCAGGGACTGCGGTGCCACGGGTGGATCGCCAGCATGACCCACCAGATGCCGAAGAGCGCGGCAAGGATCAACAAATAGTGCCGATGCGGAATCAACATGGCGCGACTCCAGCCGCCCACTGGCGGAGCGACGGCGAGAACGACCGTATCCTGTCGCGCACTTTTAAGTGCTCATGATCTTTCGGCCCGCCGGGCGATTTTTGACCAGCCCTTTTCCTCCGGGTCCTTTCGCAGCACGTTTTTTGGCCGCAGTCATTCTTCCGCCTCTGCTTTTCTTTGCCATATTGAATTCTCTCTTTCTGTTGTTGCTTGTGAATGTTTACCGTGGCGAGCAGGCTGCCCCACGGGCTGCCCCTTGTCTATGGGGTGAAACCCTACTGCGGATCATCGGAGCCGCAGCATCTCCCGGTTGAACCTCACCGCGTGGAATCCTTGGGAGATCGTTGCGTCTTCACCGGTTTCCGGGCTGGCTCCTCGCTCGCGGGCAGCGGGCGCACGGGCGGTGGGTTTGTCTTGTTCACGTATTTCCGGAGGAGCCAATGCCGCTGCATCGCTTCAATCACCCGTTCCAGTTCGCGCATCGAAGTCTGCGTTTGCCGGACGAGTCCGGGCAGATCTTTCGATTCATTGGCCACCGCGTCGGTAATCTCCGGCAAGCGCGCGGTGCCGTTCTGGACATTCTTCACCGCGCCATGCAGATTCGTCACCACACTCCGCAATTCACTCACCGTCTCGTTCGCCCCCGCCAGGAGCTTTCGTGCATCGTCCGCCAAAGCGGTGTCGGCGATCAACTTGCCAACGGTACCTTTCCCCGCCTCGACGTCAGCAGCCATTTTCTCCAGGCGAATGGCGAGTTGATCCAGGTGCTGCCGGGTTTCACCCAGGTCCACGCCTAGCTTGGTCCACGTATCCAGGCCGCCGTTGACTTTCTTCAACACGAGCATGGCCTCGCGGCGGACCTCCTCGACGGCCGCTTCCAGCACGCTTTGAAACTGCTCGTTACACGCGATGGAAGCATTCTCCTCCGGCAACGGTTGCCCCTGGCCGCGCGTGATCTCAAAAAACGAATCACCCGCCACGCCGAATTTCCTTTTGACGACCGCTGAGGAATCCGCGCGCACGAACCGGAAAAAATCGCGGCGGATGTTTGCCTCGGCTTCCATCCGGCCCGTCGTGTCCACCACCACGTCGGAAACTGTTCCCACCAGTGTGCCCAGAAAGTAAACCTCCGACCCCTGCCGGATGCCCGCCGCGCCCGCCTCGGGCAAAACGATCCGCAGTGTGACATTGCCTTTGAACCAGCGCTGGCTGCGGCCCGTCCACATGACGGCGGCGACCAGCACGGCGACCAGGACGAGGACGAACGTCCCGGTGATTTCATTGACACGCCGGAATTTGAAACGTTCTTCCATCAGCTGGCCTTGTTCATCACTTCGTGACGGTTCAGTATGGCGGGCGTTTGGTTCATGGTCACAGGTAAGTCAGCAGCGATGCCGCGACGGAGATGGCAAACAGTCCGGCGACGGAACGGGTGAGCGCCCGTTGCGTGGCCTGCGGAATTTCCGCAACGGACCCGCCGACACCCAGCCCGCCAATGCAACAGGACGCGGTCGCAAACAGGGCGGGCAGGAGGCTCTTGACGAGGATGTTGAAGATGTCCTTGGGTTGAATCGCATTGGAAAGTGTGTCCGCAAATAGCAGCACATCGCGACCGCCTTTACCCATCCAGGCGGCGAACAAGAATCCGCTGGCGAACGCGACGAGGATGAATACGATGGTCAGACAAAGCGTGGACACCGCCATGCCCAACACGCGAGGCAAAACAAGATCCGTGAATGGATCGCCTCCCTGCGCCTCAAGCGCGCGAACACTCCCGTTGATTTTGAGGATTCCCAATTCGGTCGTCATCGCGCTGCCGCTGCGAACGATCACCACAAGATTGATCAGCACCGGGCCGAGTTCGCGCGCCACGACGGTTACCAGCAGCGGCCCGAGCAGTTGTGACTGCCCGGCTTCACCAACCCAGAAGGTGAGTTGCACCACCACCGAAATGCCCACGAACACCGCGAGCGCGCCGACAAATCCGAGCGGTTCGACGCCGATCGCAAGGATTTGCCGCGCGAACGCGTTCCGCGCCGCGCGTCCCCAGTGGCGCGGTTGCGCGCCTGCCCACGCGACCGCGCCGATCACTGCTGCGGCGTGGTGCGCCTCCTCCACCTGTGCCCAGACCGTCTCGCCCAGTCTGCCGATCACATGCATGAGCGTCATTGTATCCGCCCTGCAACACCAGGGCTGTCCCTGGTCTTGCTGCCGCAATACGGCTAGCTCTGTTTCGAGCCGCGCAACGTCATCGCAAGCCCCGCGACGGCGGCGACGCTGCCGCCGATGAGCATCCAGACGGCCTTGTCGGTCGGTGATCCGGTGAAGAACCGGGACACGTCCGAACTGAAGGAGTCCGTGGCCTGAATTCCGAGAATGATGAGCACCACGCCGCCCGCGAGCAGAGCCAGTGAAGCGATTTTATTCATAACAGCCTTTCAATGTTTTGTAGTTTGTGTCGACGCGCGATCCGCGTTCTCGCCTCCCCATCAGACGCGCTTGCGTCCGGAGATGAGGTTGACGAGGACCATGACAATGGCAATTACCAGCAGGATGTGGATAACCCCACCCATCGTGTAACTACTCACCAGGCCTAGCAGCCACAGAATGATCAGCACCACCGCAATCGTGTATAACATAGAATTTCCCTTTCAGTTGGCTCCGGTCGCGGCGGGCTGGCGCGCTTTCGCACCAGCCAACAGCGAACGGCCGGTTTAGTTGGTGGCCACGGGCAAAGCGATGGTCATGTTGTTGATCACGCTGTTCACCCCGCTGATGTCGTTGACGAGCTTGGTGACCAGGCTCTTTTCAGCGGCGTTTTTGGCAACACCACTTACCGTAACGACGCCATCCTTCGTCTCCACTTTCGTCTTCAGGGCGCTGGTCGAGCGGTGCGACATCAATGAGGACTTGACCTGAGCCGTGATGGAGGCGTCATCGATCATCTCAGCGAAGGATTCGCCCGCCTTGGCCGGGGTTTTAGCCACCGTCATGTCGTTCTTCACGTCCTTCACGCCCTCGACATCTTTGGCGTATTCGGTTGTGAGTTCCTTTTGGGCCAGGCTGGTGGCTTCGCCTTTCAAGGTGACGATGCCATCTTGCACATTCACTTCCGTCTTACTGCTGCTCACGTTGCGGTGAAACAACAGCGCGGTTTTCACCTTCGTAGCGATCCAACCGTCCGAGTGTTCGGCGGGGCGTTCGCCTTTGACTTTCAGCCGATTGTTCACGCTCGTGACACCGGGCAGCCCCTCCACGGTGTCCTGAGCCAGTGATTTGTGGGACTCGGCCGCAACCGTTCCCGTCAAGGTGACGACGCCATCCTTGGATTGGGTTTTGATCGAATCGTCCTTCAGGTAGGTCTTGAACACGTAGGACTTTTTGGCGGATGACTCGATGCGGTCGTCCGTCTCGGAGGCGCGCAGTGATGCGCTCGTGACTAACAGGGCGCTCGTAGCCGCCAGGAGCGCGAGCGAGCAGGTTGATTTCATTTTCATTACGTTTGTTGCTTTCTTCGTTTGAGTTTTTGGTTTTAACACGAGAAGCATCGTACGTTGCGACCCCTCCCTTCGCTATGGGGTGTAACCCTACTGCGGATTCCCACCTTGATTCGAGCAGGCTCGTCCTCGGATGGTCTTACTCCATTGCGGCCAATACGTCGTCGAGCGATAACGTGGCGAAGGTGGCGGCGTAGTCCGACATCGCGTAGGGGATGATGAGTTGCCGGCCGTGGACGAGACTGCCGCAGGAATAGACGACGTTCGGCACGTAACCCTCGCGCTCGTTTTCGTTGGGCGTGATCAGCGGCTCGCGCAGGCGGCCGATCACTTTGGCCGGATCATCGCGGTCGAGCAGGAACGCGCCGATGCAGTACTTCCGCATCGCTCCCACGCCGTGACTGAGCACGAGCCAGCCCGCCTCGGTTTCGATGGGCGAGCCGCAGTTGCCCAACTGGATGAATTCCCAGGGGAACTTGGGCTGCAAGAGGAGCTGCGTCTCGTTCCAGAAATGAAGGTTGTCCGAGAACATGAGGTAGAGGTTCTCGCCGTCCTGTCGTCCGAGCATGGCGTAGTGGCCGGCGATCTTGCGCGGGAAGAGCGCCATGCCTTTGTTCCGCACGGCCGGGCCGTTGAGCGTGATGAATTTGAAAGGGAGGAAGTCGGAAGTCTCGATGAACTGCGGCAGGATCATCTTGCCGTCGTAGGCGGTGTAGGTCGCGTAATACGTCCGCGTGCCGTCGTCGTTCTGGAACAGGACGAAGCGGGCGTCCTCGATGCCGTTGCTCTGCGACGGCGAGGTGGGAAACAAGACTCGCTCGGACAGGCGCGAGTCCGGCGGGAATTGCACTTCGTAATTCGACTGGGCCAGCATCAGAGTCTTGCGGGCCACCGCTTCGGTTTGCTGATCGCGTGCGCCAAATCGTTCCGCCACGCGAGTGGTGCTGGCGCGCAATTCCTCGAGCGTGAACGAGTCTCCCAGCGTTTCGAGCGTCTGCCGGGTGAAGTCACCCACCAGTCCCAACTCGCGCAGCTTCCGCTCGAACACGCCCTTCTCGAACGCGACGTTCGGCACCTGGGCCGGTTCCAGGCAGTAGCGCGTGGGCGTGTTGATCGTAATGTTACCCTTGGCGTCGAGAAACCCGGTGCGAAAGGTGACCGAGGAAATGTGTCCTTCGCCAGTGGCCCGCAGGCTCACAACGAAACGCAGCGAACCAGGCGGGAGGTCCGACTGATCCGGGTGCGGCACGATGGAGGGATTAAACAGCGCCGCCGCTTCGAGCGAATACTCGTGGCTGAAATACGCCCCGATCAAATACTCCCGCTCTTCGGAGAGTTTCAAAGCCGTGCGCAACGAGGGGCGCACCTGCTCGAAGCGTCGCCGCAGAAACTCACGAATCTGCGAGTGACGCTCATGAAAGTCGGTTTGAACCTGCTCCCACAGTGCGCGGACTTCGCTCTCGGGCAGTGACATGACCTGCGCGCAGATTTTGATGGCTCGCGGGTCGTCAGGGAGAAGGAATGGTCGGAGCAAGACACGCGTGCGGTCAGGATGAAGCACGACGTTCGTGCGCTGGACAGTTGTGGATTTCAAAATGAGGGGTGCCAGGCGGAGTGAAGGTTAACCATCATCCCTGTCATGAGGATTCATCCAGGGAAATTTCATACGGATCGTAGCCAACGAATTTCACATAGTTGGCCGTCGCGGCCTTGCCCGACCCAAAACGCAAGAGTGCGGTCCTCAACCAGGCCGCTGCGGGATTTTTCCACTGACCGATCATCCCGTAGTAACGCGAAACAGTCGTGACTCTCGCCGTGCGCTTCTGACGGAGCCGTTCGTAACAGCGAAACGCCTTCGTGGGATCAGAGTCGTGGGCCAAACAGCGTGCCAGCACCACGGCATCTTCGATGGCCATGCCACCGCCCTGCCCCATGTTCGGAGTCGTGGGATGCGCCGCGTCGCCAAGCAAGGTGCAACGTCCCTCGCTCCACCGCTTCGCAGGCCGGCGATCATAAATGCCCGTCTTGATGAACTCGGCTGCGTCCGTTGCGTCCAACACCTCTGGGATCGGCGAATGCCAGTTCCGCAACCGATGCTGCAATTTGGCTTTGGCGCCCTCGGGTTGGTCAGTGGCGTGCTCGGCCTCGTTCGCACAGCACCACCACGCGGTGCCGCGCCGGCCGAGGGGAACAAGTCCCACGCGCATCCCCAGTCCAAACGTCTCCGTCAGCACTGCATCGGCGGGCAGTCTGCAAACGCCGCGCCAGCATTGATAGCCACGATAAATGGGTTCTCCGTCATCAAGCAGTTGCTTGCGGACTTTGGAACGCAGCCCATCCGCGCCGATCAATGCCCCGCCTGCCGCCGTGCGACCGCTGGCAAAAACAGCCGTCACGCCATCGCCGGTCTGTTTGAACTCGACGAACTGCTCTCCGAAATGAACGCAATCCGGCGGCAGCGCGGCGTAGAGCACCTGTTGCAAATCAGCGCGGTGCAGACAAACAGCGGGCACGTCCGCGAGGTTCATGGGCATGCGTGCGATGATGTCGCCGCTGGCCTTGTAAATCACACCCGCCTCGATGATCGCGCCTTGGTCAACCACCTGCGACAACAGCCCCATCCGCTTCAATACCCGGATCGAGTTGGGCGACAGTCCGATCCCAGCGCCGATTTCCTTCAACTCCGCGGCGCGTTCAAACACTTCGACGCTAAAACTCGCCTGACGCAGTGCAAGGGCCGCCGTGAGTCCGCCGATCCCCGCGCCAACGATGATAATTTTTGCCCGATTGGCGCGTTGGGCGGTGGTGGTGTTCAAAATGAGGGGAACTCGGAAGCGGGCGACCCGAACAAGTTGACGGCGTTTTGCATCGGCAACAGTTTCGCCCAGATGCGCGCGAAAGCGAGAGTCCATTCCACCAATACCGGTTCGGAGCCCGTTGTCTGTGACCTGAATGTACTTGCACACACGGATCGGAGAGCCTACGTTTTGGCTGATGGCAGACCCCGGATCATCGGATCAGTTGCCGCCGTCCGCGCGAGTGTTCACGACCACGCACTGGAGCGTCGTGCTGGCGGCGGGTGATGCGGCTGCACCGCAGGCCGAGGCGGCTCTGGCCGAACTGTGCCGGACTTACTGGTATCCCCTCTACGCGTTCGTCCGTCGCAAAGGACACAGCCCACATGACGCGGAGGATCTGACGCAGGAATTCTTCGCCCGGTTGTTGGAGAAGAAATACCTCCGACTCGCCGACCGTGAGCGCGGACGATTCCGCTCCTTCCTGTTGAAATCGCTGAAACATTTCCTCGTGAACGAGTGGGTGCGCGGTCAGGCGCAAAAGCGGGGTGGCGGGCAGAAAGTTTTCTCCCTCGACGAAGCAGCGGCCGAGCGGAGCTACCGGCAACAGCCGGGGGATCAGCTTGCGCCGGAAAGCCTTTACGACAAGCACTAGGCCATGACTCTGTTGGAGCGGGCGATGGAGCGGCTCGGCGCCGATTACGCCGCCGCTGGGAAACGGGAGTTGTTCGAGCAATTGAAAAGCCTCTTGCTCGCCGAAGGCTCCGGAGAGTCTTATCGCCAACTGGCCGATCCGCTGGGATTGACCGAAGGCGCGGTGAAGGTGGCGGTGCATCGGCTCCGGCAGCGTTTCCGCGACGCGGTCCGGTCGGAGATCGCCCAGACCGTGG
The DNA here is from genome assembly GCA_031378375.1 of Verrucomicrobiota bacterium. Classification (GTDB taxonomy): domain Bacteria; phylum Verrucomicrobiota; class Verrucomicrobiia; order Limisphaerales; family JANNEF01; genus JANNEF01. The sequence goes on from JANNEF010000168.1 coordinate 16,922, forward strand.
CCACGCCCGCCGAAGTGGACGAGGAACTGCGCTGCCTGATGGCGGCGATGAGCGGGTGAGCCGCGGCGGGTGTCACACAGCGTCCAAATAATTCGCGCGGGGCTGTAACCTGACGCCCGCGTTTCTGTAGTAAGGCCCGGAATGAACTGACTTGTGCCTACTGTGACTATGGACGGAGACCCTCGATGCCAGCGTTGCGGCGTGGCTCTGACCGGCCAGGCTCTCGGCGAGCTGTGCGCCAATTGCCTGCTCAAGCTGGCGCTGGAACCACCTGCGGAAGCCACCTTGGGGCTGGACGATGTACCGCCCGGTTCGCCGGCAACGATTCGCATCCGCTACTTCGGCGATTACGAACTAGTGTAGTGTCTCTAAAGTGTCTTTCGGAACCGGTTGTTGACGGGCCAGCACCTCCCGGGCGCGGCGAATCTTCTCCAGGATCGTTTTCCCTTCCGCACGCCATTCGTATCGCTGCGGCTTGAGGTTGCGTTCGGCCA
>JANNEF010000189.1:0-18901 GCA_031378375.1 Verrucomicrobiota bacterium
CGAGCAGTGTGAAGGAAAACGCGATCTTGTCTTTCTCCATGTCGCCGAGGGTCGAGCGCGCGATGTCGGCGGCGTCCGCCACTTCGTAGGCCGAGCGGTCCGCGCGATGTTCGCGCAGGACGGCGCCCACAAAGGCGCAGAGAGGATGATGTTTGGGGGACGGGTCCGCCGGCGGCAGCCCGTGGGGGGATGAATTGGATTTCATGCCCCCGAGCGTGCGCGCAGGGGTGGGACAAAAACGGTCCAACCCCGGCGGGAATGCGGCGGGAGTTTTGTAACCGCCGGGCGGAGTCAGGTCGCTTTCCGGGTGCGCTTGGGTTTGGCGGTGGCGGTGGGGGCGAGCGGGGCGGTGAGGTGTTCGTAGAGTTGGAAGAGGTATTCCACGCGGGCGCGGTCGCTGGGGAAATCGGCGGGGCGGTAGCACTTGTCCACGGCGCGGTCCAGCGCGGCATGGGCGGCGGCCAGCGCGGGCGGCATGGCCAGCGGATCGTAAAGGTCCGCCAGCGTCGCGCCGGGGAAGCCCGCCCGCGCGTCCAGCACCCGCTGCCCTTGACCACTTGGAAGAAAAAGACGCGGTTTAATAATACTGAGGCAACTCGTCGCGCTGCTTCCGCTCGTAGTGCGATGCTCGAATGCCTTCCGGACGCTTGTTGTGCTTCGGTGCCTTCTCGGCAGAAAGATTCGGCAAGTCGTCGGGATAGCCCATCCACAGTTTGAGTGCTCGCGGGCGTGACCGAAGGGCTTTTACAGTTTCAATGACCTGCCGCCGAAGCCGCGTGTATTCCGGCGCGTCCAGCCGAAGTGCTTCGATGACCGCTGCGCCGATGCCGCGCTGGTCTAGCGCGAGAATTCGGCCATCATCGTCCACCCGCAGGCACTCTCCGTAGGCTACGGATTCTGGCGATGGCAGATACTTCGCCGACTTCGTGCCGTTACATTCCGAACAGGCATAGACGAGATTGTCGTAGTCGCGTTCCACATTGTGGTGCGCGCTCTTGGGCAGGAAGTGATCAATCTCGTGGTCGCGACGCAGCATCAGCCAAGTCTCGCGCCGCAGGCAATAGACGCAGCGGAAGGCGAACTCATCGCGGAGCCAGTTGCGGTATTGGCCGTATTTGGAATATCCGATCGGGCCGTGCCGGCGGACGTGCGGCTTCGATGGGTAGGCGAAGGGCGCGGGCAGGTTCATTCGTCGTCGGTGCGGCGCGCATCTTCCGCCAGAAGCTGCCGGAGCTTCGCCTCATCAATGAGTGGGCTGTGCGCGTCGCCCGTTCGCTGCCAGCGGCGGTAACTCCGACGCAGGTCGTAGAGCCTTTGGAGTTCGGCGAACTCGACCTGTTCCGCCGTCGTCCGTCCGCCGCCCCGGTATTGCTTCTCGATAAGTTGGCCACGTCGGTCATCGGTCTGCTCCCATTCGTCGGTGATGCGGAGATACTCGTCGAGCCGCTGCGTTTCGCGGAAGGCGAGAGGGATGTAGCCGCGTTGCTCGAAGGGCACGCCCACGCGTGTCACGCCGTCGAAGAAATCGAGCAACTCGCGCTCAAGCTCGGCGGGCAACGCGTAGAGTTTCAACACCTCGGCGTCCACGCGCCAGTGGAGCGCGCGCAAATGCTCGCGGGCGGCATCCAATGCCTGCGGTTCCTCGACGTCGATTCCGCCGAGGACCAACTGATCTTTCGAGGGCGAGTCCTGCGCTGCGCTGGCTTTCGCGCGCGACTTGGGCTTCGGCACCCCAGCAACTTGCTTTGCCGAAAACTCGCGCGCGGCGGCGAGGTAGGCGCGAACGGCATTTTCCAGCGGAGCCAGATCGTGCTTGTCCGGCTCGGGGACGAGCATCTCGCGAAGGAACGTGGCACTGATGTCGCGCTTGCCCGAGTCGGTGAACGTGTAGGCGTTTGCGTAGGGTGAATTGCACAACGCCCAAAGCAGTTCGAGCGAGCAACGCCCGGTCGGACGAAAAACAATGAAGCGGTGGGTAAAGGGCTTGCCAACGGGGTCAGTAAAAGCCTTGAGCCGCCATTCGGCTCGACTGACGCGAGCCTTGTTTAGCAGCACTTGAGGCTGACCGCGCACAGTCCCTTCCATCGGCCACTCGATAACCTTCGGATTGAGGTTGAGCCTGATTGTTTTTGGCGACAGGTGCGTTTCCCATCTGCCGGTTGCGGTTGCATAACCTTCCACCAGGCCCGGCGCGGGTTTTTCCGAGGTCGTCACCTCTCCTCGTGGAAAGTTTGCGTGAGTCTTGGGCAGGAAGAACAAGCCGTGAGTAATCCCTGCGATGCTGCTGAAAGGCTTCAGGTTCGTGGTTGCGTTCCACAACGAGGCCAGCCGTGGAATCAAGAGCCGTGCGTCCTCCGTGTCCCGTCGCTCCGGCACGGACGCCTGAACATTCTGGTCAGCACGATACTCCGTGATGAACCCAGCCATGCCCGTCTCGCGCACCCGTCGGAAAAGGAATTGCGGTGACGGTCTCGCACTCGCGGGTCGCTTGCGCGCGAGGATGATGCCGGTTTCCACGTCGGCGAACTGGAACACCTTGTCCGGGAACACGGTCACTTCGTGGATGTCACACTGCTCCATCAACTCGCGCCGCAGCGCCGTGAACCAGTTGCCGTCCAGAATCGTTTGCGGCACCACGACCCCGAACGCGGTGCCCGGCTGCGACGACCGCAGCACGCGCCGGAGAAGTTCCGCCGCTTGCCCGTTGCGATGAAAACGCAAGTCACCACTGGCCCGCTCCTGGGCCGTGACCGCGGCGTTTTCAAAAGGTGGGTTCACCAGCACGATGGAGGAAGCCGCGATGTTCCGGTCAAGGTAGTCGCCCGCGAACATGTCCTTCACCGGATCCAGACGCCAGCCGTTCGGATTCGGAATGTCGGCCAGCGTCAGAGACAGCCGCGCGATTTCCAGCGCGAACGCGTCGCGGTCGCAGCCTCCAATGTGGCTGCGCAGAAATTGCCGGCGGGCATTTCGGTCGCCCGCAACGTCGTAGGGCAACAAGTCGCTCAACAGGCGCACAGCGCCGACCAGGAAAGGCGCATGGCCGCAGGCCGCCTCAAACACCCGGCAGTTCTGGATGCGGATGTCGTGCTCCATCCAGCCGCTGAGTTTCGCCAGCATGTAGTCCACGAGATAGGTAGGCGTGCGGTGGACGCTCAACAGCTTGCGCGTGCGCTCCGAGAGCAGCGCCTCCTCATAAAGCGCGCCAAGCGTCTCCGTGCTGATACTGCGGAAGGACGCGAACTTCGCCGCCACCGCCGCCGCTCCGCGCAGCGCGGTCAGCCGGCCATTCGCGCGGACGCGCTCGGCATCGTAATGCTCGGCCACGCGGTCGAAAACGCCCTGCACATCGTTCAAATCGAGCCGGATGAATTTTGGAACATGCTTGTCGCGCAGGAGCTTTCCCGCGAGCAGCCAGAAGTTCGCTTTCATCAGCCAGTGCGCGTCGTTGTTGCTCAGGCTGGACGACTTCAAGCCGAGGGCATCCATCGTGTGCCCGACCATATTCTCGAAAAGTTCCCGCAGCCGCGCACCCGCCTCCTGCTCCACGATGGGGAGAAGGCCCGTGTCCACGAAATCGAGTTGCCGCGCGCCCTCGGCTCGCGCCCAGGTCTTGGCGCGAAAGACCGCGCCCGGGGCGAAGTCGTCCTTGTTGCTGTCGAAGAACTGCTCGACGTCTTTCAACGGCACCATTCGGTCGCGGCGCGGGCCGTCGCGGCGCAGCGACCACATTTCCCAAGCCTTGTCCCCGACGATGAACGCAAGCGGAACAGCCAGTTCGTGCAGGCTGGAGAGATCTTGCTGAGGCGTGCGCGACTGCGGAAGAAACGCGATGCACGAGGAGCGCGCGTCGTGCGGACGATGGGCAAAGGCGATGACCGGGACGTCTCGCCCCGGCGCGAGCGCGTAGTCCACTTCAATGAGGTCCTCGTGATACCGACAGCCACGCAGGCACCGGCGTATCAACTGGCCGGTGCTCGTGTTAAAGCGAGGCTGGTGGTTCATCGTATTAGCAATTGATTCTATGACTACGCACGTTCGCCGACGAGGAATTGTTTCAGTTCGTGCCCGGCGCGGCCCGTGGCGTCGGTGCCGTATTCGCCGGCCTCCAGCGCGTCGTGCAGGTTGCACATGAGCTGGGTGGCTTCCTCGTTGGCGGGGTCTTCGGGGTTGAGCTTGTGCTGCTTGTAGCCCGCGATGAAGAAGAAGTGCCGGATGTGCTTGTGGAAGTCGGCGAGCGGAAACTCGAATGAGGGTGGGAGGCGCTGGAAGAGCGGCGCGTCCGGGTCTTGCTCCGGTTCCAGATCGTGAATGGCGATGCGGCGGAAGTCGGAGACGATGAGGTAGCGGGGGACTTCCTTGCCGCGTCCGCTGTCCACCAGACCGCGAATGTATTCCATGTCTTGCGCGTGGGCTTTGCCGAGGTCTTTGCCGGCGCTCTTGTGTTCGGCGAGCAGCGTCTTGGGCCAGAAAAGATCAATGAAGCCCCAGTCGCCGGAGAGTTTCTTCACCGGCTCCTCGAAGCTGGCGACGTGGCGGCGTTGCTGGCCGAAGACGTGGAAGAAGGCGTCCCAAAAAGATTTTGCCTCGGCCTCCTCGCGCGTCTCGTCCTTCCATTCCTTGGAGAAGGCAATGGCGCGATGTTTGATTTCGTTCCAGGAAAGCGGCATGGAGTTGGTTTAATGGAAAGTTGAGGCAGTGTCACGGCGGATTGCCCGACGGCGGCAGCGGCGGGGATTCTTTTTTCTCCGTTCGCTCGGGTTGCTCCGGTTGAATCAGGTTTTCATTTCGGGAACAGGAAGGTGACGGCAAAGCGCAGGCCCCACTCCGGGCCGTTGGCGGGTTTCTCGGCGTAGTAACGCGCGCCGAGGGTGAATTGCACCGGCTTGCCGCCAATCTTGACGAGCTGGCTGACGGTCGCGTTGATCGGCACGGTCCACTGGCTGTTTGACCAGTCGTAAGTGGACTCAGTGTTCAAGCCGAAGGTCGTCTGCTTCTTCGTGGAGAAAGAAACGAACGGCTGCAGGAAGGTGGCGTTGACCTCGGCGCGGCTGCTGTCGCCAGCGTAGGACCAGAGGTGGTTCGCCAGCACGCCGTAGGTCCAGCCGTTCTGCTGGTTCAACGCAAGCGCCGTCGGGCCCGCGCCCCACTTCTCGGCGCCCAGCAAATCATCGGTGGCGGTGGGGAGCAGCAACAACGGCCCGGTGCCCCAGATCCAGCCGCCGCTCGTCGGGGCTTTGGGCGAGAAGAAGAAATTCTGCACGGTGTCCGACAGGCCAGCCTGGCTGGAGGTGCCAAAGATGTTCTCCTGTTAAACGATGGGGACAATCGTGCGCGAGATGAGATTCCAATTTTCGTTCAGCGAGATGGGAATCACCGGCTGAATGCTGATCTTGTATTGGAACCCGTCACCCCCGGCCCGGTCCCGAAGTCGAAGTTGTTCTGGAGCGGCACGCTGATGAAGCTGGCGACGGGGTTCGAGAGCTTCTTGGCCAGCTCGGCGGCGGCGGCCTTGTCGTCGGTCGCCGCGTCCTGGGCGAGGAGGGTGGTGGCGGAGAGTGCCCCTGCGCCAACGAGCGCGGCGGCGAGGACGGTGAGCAGTTGGTTTTTGATTTCTTTTTGTCCGAACCGCGCCGCGCCCGTTTCCCTCACGGACGCAGACTCACATTCTTCCCGGTGGGAAAAACCGCCGGCGCCTTCCGGGTGACTGCGCCGGTGGCGGCCCATTCGACGCCGCGTTGCAGGGTGACGATGAACCCCACGCATTTCTGCGCCGTGAGGTCCGCGCCGTTGTTGTGGCCCAGGAAACGCGCGGAAGCCAGCGGCGCCTTTCGACTCCCGCTCGACGCGGTCGTCGGACTGGAGGTGCGGGAGGAGACGGAGGCTTGTTGAACCGGGGCTTTGGTCGTACTGTCGCGCCATGTTTGATTGGAATACCTGTCCGGCGGTGGAGCGCACGCCTGAGCGCCTGAGCGGCGCGTGGGTGTTCAAGGGCACGCGCGTGCCGGTGAAGGCGCTGTTCGAGAACATCGAGGAGGGCGCGAGTGTGAACAACTTCGTGGAGTGGTTCCCCGGCGTGACCCGCGAGCAGGTGCTGGCCGTGCTGGCCCACGCGGAGAAGAGCCTCGCGGTGGCCTGAAGGTCCGTCGTCCGCATCCTTCCATTCCATGCGCATCCGCTTCGACCAGGGAACGCCCGCGCCGCTGCGCCACGCGCTGGCGGGACATTCCGTGGAGACGGCGCACGAGCGGGGTTGGTCCAACTTGAACAACGGCGATTTGCTGGCCACCGCCGAAGGCGCCGGGTTCGACTTGTTCGTCACCACGGACCAGAATCTCCGGTACCAGCAGAACCTCGCCGGTCGGCGCCTGGCCATTCTGGTGCTGCCAACCACGCGCTGGCCGATCATTCAGCGACACGTCGCGGAGGTCGCCGCCGCGGTCGCCGCCGTGCTGCCGGGAGGTTTCGGGAATTGAATTGGTGACGGAGATTCGTTGGATGCAAACGACATGGCGCATGAGGAGTGACCCACGCCTTCCACCTGATGGGTGGGCGGATGGCGGGGCGAAGCGGGTCTGCCTCTCCTTTGGCTTGGTGACTTGGTGGCTTCGTGGCCAGTCTATCTGCTGCGTTACGGATTACGGACGCAGACTCACATTCTTCCCGGTGGGAAAATCCGCCGGCGCCTTCTGGGTGACTGCGCCGGTGGCGGCCCATTCGACGCCGCGTTGCAGGGTGACGATGAACCCGACGCATTTCTGCGCGGTGAGGTCTGGGCCGTTGTTGTGGCCGAGCGCGGTGTGGAAGACCCGGCCCTTGCCGTAGTGGATCACCATGAGCAGCGGTTCGTGTTCACCAGAGCCTTTGGTTTCCTTGGAGGACAGGGCGCTGGCGAGCACGGTGACGTTTTGCGCCGGGCCGCGCAGGCGGTCGTAGAGTTCGTCCTTGGCGTGCATCCAGCGGGCGGGTAGGCCGGCCATGATCGGATGGTCGGCGGCGCGCGTCTCCATCAGGAAGGGATGCTGGGCACCGTGGCTGCCGCCCGTGCCAGGCGTCGTGTCGTGGACGAAGTATCCGTCGCGCAGGCGCAGGTAGGGGCCGGATTTTTCGTTGCGCCCGCCCCAGCCGCCGACGCCGATCATCGCGTTGTATTCGGCCCACTCCGGAAAGGCGTTGTCTGCGGCGTGAACGGACACAAACCCGCCGCCGTAGCGCACGAAGTCAACGAGCGCGGCCTGGGTTTCCTTCGACCACGGCTCGCCGTTGTAGTTGGAGATGAGGACGCGGTAGTTTCTGAAGTTGGGTTTGAAGGCCGCCATGTCGCCACCCTTGCCGGGAGCAGTCGCGACGTCCACGGCGAAGAGGCCGGTGTCCTCGAGGACTTTCTTCAAGTGCGGCGTGGTGGCTTTCCAATCGTGGTTGTTTTGTCCATCGAGGATGAGGGCCTTGATCGGGGCGGCGTGCGCGGCCAGCGCGAACGCGAACGTTGCGGACGAAGCGAAGATGAATCGCAGCAGGTGTTTCATGGGGCCAGAGGCTGCCCTGCCCGGCGACGGGTGACGAGAGGAAATTGAAAGCTCAAAGCTCAAAGCTCAAGAGAAACTCAAAGGATTAAACTTCAACCGAGGGGAGCGATCTCGAGTGCGGCCGAGGAAAACCTTGGAGCTTGGAGCTTTGATTTTTGAACTTCACCAGAATCATCCAATCCCGCCGGTGAACGTCTTCACCGCGGCCTTCGCAATCACGCCGCTGGTCAGTTCGGCCATGCGATCCACCTTGTGCCGGAACCGGGTCAACTCATCGGTCAGGCCGCCGGTCTGTCCCTTGAGTCGGTCGAGCGCCGCCGCGAGACTCGCGGCATTGGCCGCGTTGGCGGCGGCATTGGCCGCGTCCGCCGCGTCGGCGAGCCGCTTCAAGGACGACTGCAAGCCGTCGAGGTCATCCTGATACTGGCGTTTGATGCTCTCGAGTTCGCTTTTCAACGCGGGCGAGAAATCGTGCCGGGCGAACTGCTCGGCCGTGGCGTTGGCCTTTTCCTTGAAGTCGCCCACGATCTTGTCCACGGCCAGGTTGACGTTGGCATTCACCTGGTCCACCAGCGCGTGGATGTCCTCGGGCAGGTTGCGCCGCAAAATGTTCGGGTCAAACTCGCTCATGGTTTCCTCCGGGGTTCGCGCAAAAAATCATTTCGGTGGATTGTCCGCCTGGCCGCCGCCCAGGCGTGCCAGCTTGTCGTTGATAAATTTCGTCACGAAATCCAGCGCCCGCGTCTCGGCGGTCCTGCCCGCGCTGGTGGCCGCCTCGTTGGCGGCGCGGGTGAAGGTGGACTTGGCCTCGGCGAATTCCTTCGTCGCGCGCAACAGCGCGTCGTCGAGCAGGCTCTGGCCGGCGTCCTTCACGTCCCGGAAACTCGCATCCCGCACGCTCGCCGGGTTGAGCACGCCGCGCGTGAAGCCGCGAAAGAACGAGCGCAACGCCGAGTCGAAGAAGGAACCCGCGCCGAACGAATTGGATTTGAGATAGTCCTCGTTCGCCTTCGCGGCCGCGCGCACGGCCTTCGCGTAGTCCGCCAGCTCGTCGTAGGCCGGCGCGGTGTCCACCGGTTCCGGCAATTCCGGCAGCGCGCCCTCCGGCGGCGACGCGGGCAACGATTCCTGGGCCGCCTTGAGCAACTCGGTTGTCTGCGCACGATGTTTCTCGGCTTCCGCCAGCAGGCGGGTGCGCACCTGCGTCTGGGCCTCGTTCAATTGCGCGATGGCCGCCTTGTAGGCGTCGAGCTTGATGTCCAGCGCCTGGCCTTGCGCGCTGATGTAGTCCTTGTCGGCGTCCTTCACGCGCTCGCGCAGCTTCAAGTCGTGCGGGTCGGCCTTGAACTCGTTGAAGGTCAGGTTCGCCTTGTCACGGTAGGCGGCAATCTTGTCGTAAAGCGGCTTCATCGCGGCATTGATGGACGGTTCGAGCGCGGCTTGTTTCTCGCGAAGCAGCTCCTGGGTCTCGCCCAGGAGACGGGCGAGTTCCATGTTGATCTCTGCGAGCGTCTTTTGGTACGCGGCGGCCAGGGACTGCTCGCACGCTTTGCGCCGGGCGGCGTAGTGGCCTTCGGCGAACTTCCGCGCCTCCAACTGCGCGGCACGGTGGGCCTTGGTTCCGGCGGCGGCGGAATCCTTGAGCGCGCCGATTTTTTCCACGGCCTGATCGGAAACCTCGCGGAGATTGGCGTTCATCCGCAACGCCGCCTCCCGCCCGACGCACCCGGTGAACTGCGCCAGCAGCAGGCTCGCGCCAATCAGCGCGGCGAGTCGTCGTCGCCAGTGGCAGGGGTTCATTTTCATAATCCGCTTCGGGCCATCACACGGTCGGCTCACTCAGGCGCGCGACGAGGCCGCGCTCCATCGCGGCTTTCGCCGCCGCCTTCAAGCTGGCCTCCAGTTCCACGAGATCCTTCGGCGCGACGGCGGAAGGCGGGGCGTTGACATACTTGTACGGCACGTTGGCGGCCGCCGCGTCCAGCTTCGCCGTGTCCGCCGAGGCCATGGCGGGCACGATGAGGTCACCGAGTTTGCGCAACCGGTCGTAAACGGACTCCGTCACGAAGCCGAGCAGGAAGGACGTGACGAGAAAGTACGGGAGGTTGAGGAAGCTGATTTGCGACTCCGACATGCCGGTGGCCCAGAACGACACCACCACGAACGCCAGCACCGGCGCGAGAAACATTTTCGGCAGGAGCAGCAGATACTCCCCGGGCCGGTAGTTTCTGGCGCGGCACGCGCTGATCAGGCCGATGATGGTGTTGGCCAGCACGCCGATGAAGGACCAGGCCACCACTTCCACCGCCCACCAGGCGCCGTCGCTGTAGAGCCAGCCGAAGGACAGCACCGGCTCCAGCGCCATCATTTCGTCCGCCAGTTTCACTCGCGCGCGATTTTCGTTTTCGTCGAGGTCCGCCATTTGATCGGCGGCAACGCGCAGCAGCGTTTGCTTGCCCGGCTCGATGGCCGGGTAATTGTTTGTGAGCCATTGGCGCAACACCGGCAACCGGGCGAAAAGAAAATCGTCGTCGGTCGCGGCGGAGATGCTTTTGCCGAGCAACCCCGGCGGCGCGGGCGACCAGAGGCGGGCCTGCACCGCTTCCATCGCGGGCACGAGCACGCTGCGGCGCTGTTGGAGGGCGACCTGGCTTTGATACTTGCGCTTGTCTTCGAGTTGATCGCGCAACTCGGCAATCTTCGTCTTGGAAAAGAAACGTCCGAGGTTGGCGTCGTTGAAGTTGAGGCGGAAGGTCGCGTCCTCCTCCACCGTCACGAAGTCCTGCGCGCAAAACTCCGGCGACCGGCGGACCACATGAATGAGTATGTAGGCGACGAGGGTGAGGAACAACAAGGCGAAGGTGACGTTGAAGGCCACCACCGGCGAACTGAAACACCGGATCAGGAGGCCCGGCTTGTCCTTGGTCATGACGCGGCCCCGGCGAACGGGCGCGGCGCGCAACGAAGGGGAGGGCTTCATGACCGTCTGGTTTGTTCAACAACGTCCATGTGTGTTAAAAAAATCGTGCCGCAGGCTTGGTGGAGTGGCAAGGGAAATCCCGACCCGATCCGGAAAACGCGCGGCCGGTGAGGCGGTTTCGTTTGCCAATGCCATGCCGGGTTTTCGTCGAGAACTCCCGCCTCGCGACGGACTAGTCTTCGTCAACCACGAACGTCCGGACGATCCGACCTGATCCAATCATGAAATGTTCTGGCATGGCCTTCGTTGAGTCGGACCATCGGCGCGCGGTAAGGTGGCGAGCCCAGACAACAGAATGACAGCCGGGGCGCAATCCCCATGTGCCGTTCCTGGAAGAGCAATTGTCGTTGACGGCCACCCGTCAACTTCCAAGAGTCCGACGATGCCCGTTGCCATTAGAAATCTGACCGGGGCGCAGTCCGCGCCGCTCACGCCACTCGCGCGCCGCACTCCCGGCGGCGACACGCGCGAAAGCTTCACGCCTTCCAAGGATGTCAGTCGCCCGGAAGTGGGACGACCACAGTCTCATCAAATCTCTGACCACGGTTCGTGTACTGGATTGATATGGATCGACTTCGATTGAAGCTGACGTTCGCCTCGTGGCTGGGCGTGTGCCTCGGGATCTCGACGCCGGCGGGCGCCGCGAGCCTCGCCAGGCTGGACAAGGAGTTCGCGGGTCCCGTTCACGCCACGCTAAAACAGTATTGCCTCGGCTGTCACTCGACGGAGAAGCAGAAGGGCGAACTCGATCTCGAACGCTTCCAGACGCTCGCCGAGGTGATGAAGCACGCGAAGGTCTGGCAGGGCGTCGTCGAGCAGATTGCGCTGGGCGAAATGCCGCCGAAAGAAAAGCCGCAGATGCCGCCGGCCGAGCGTGAGAAACTGCTGGCGTGGGTGAACAGCGCGCTGGACGAGGCGGCCTTGGCGCGCGCGGGCGATCCGGGTCCGGTGGTTCTGCGAAGGCTGAACAATGCGGAATACACTTACACTGTCCAGGATCTGACGGGCATCAAGTCACTCGATCCGGCGAAGGAGTTCCCCGTCGATTCGGCCTCGGGCGAAGGCTTCATGAACGTGGGTAACTCTCTCGTGATGTCGCCGTCGCTCGTGACGAAGTATCTCGATGCGGCGAAGGACATCGCCGATCACGCGGTGTTGTTGCCGGACGGAATCGCGTTCTCGCCGAGCACGTCGCAGCGCGATTGGGCGGAGGAAAAGCTCGCGGCCATCCGCGCGTTCTACGGGCGCTTTTCCGTGTCCGGCGGCGGTTCGGCGGTGAACCTGCAAGGCATCAAGTTCGACACCAAGGACGGCGGGGTGCTGCCGCTGGAGAAATATCTGGAGGCAACACTGGAGTTACGCGGAACGCCGATTTCCAAATCGGCACGTCCCGGCAACGCCAAAGCAAAGGCCGATTTGGAAATCGGCGCTCCGGCCGAGCGCATCCGCAAGCTCGCCGCCGAACGAAATCTCAACGCCAAATACCTCACCACGCTTTGGCAGGCATTGACCGACCCGAAGCCGTCACTGGTGCTCGACGAAGTGCGGAGGCAATGGCGCGCAGCCAAGCCGGGCGACGCGGCCTCGCTGACGAAGACGATTGCTCAATGGCAGCAGACCTTGTGGCGCTTCACTCAGGTCGGCCACATCGGCAAGCGCGATGGTCCGAAAGCGTGGCAGGTGCCGGTGACGCCGCTGGCCAGCGCGCGGGAAGTGCGGATGAAGATTCCCGCGCCCGCCGCCGGAACGAACGAGGTGACGTTGTATCTGGCTGCCTCGGACGCCGGCGACGGCGATGTGAACGACTTCGCCGTTTGGGAGAATCCGCGGCTCGTCGCTCCGGGCCGGGCGGACCTGGCGTTGCGCGATGTGCGGGCAGCCATGGAGGCGCTAACGACGCATCGTGAGAAGGTTTTCTCCAGCACGGCCAAGTGTCTCGCGGCGGCGGCGGAGGTTACTGGTTCGCCGGACAAGAACGCTGTGGCGCAACTGGCGCAGAAGCACGGCGTCGAGCCGACGATTCTTGCGGCGTGGCTGGATTGTCTCGGCATCGGTGCGGGCGAGGCGCGCATCGATTCGCACATGACGGCCAAGGCGGAGAAGGCGGAGAGCTACGACTTCATCAAGGGCTGGACGGGCGCGGATGCGTTGAGCGTGCTCGCGAATTCCTCCGACCAGCATGTGCGCATCCCCGGCAACATGAAGCCGCACGGCGTGGCGGTGCATCCGTCGCCGAAGCGGCGCGTCATCATCGGCTGGCGCAGTCCGGTCGCCGCGACGCTGCGTGTCGAGGGCGTGGTGCAGCACGCGCATCCCGAGTGCGGCAATGGCGTGGCGTGGACGGTGGAGTTGCGGCGCGGCAGTTCGCGGCAACGGCTGGCGTCCGGCAATTCACAAGGCGCGAAGGAAGTGAAGTTCGGCCCGCTGGAGAATCTCGCCGTGCAGCCGGGCGATGTGATGTCGGTCGTCATCAGCCCGCGCGACGGGAATCATTCCTGTGACATGACGGCGGTGGATTTCAATCTCAGCGATGGCACGCGCACCTGGAATCTCGCGAAGGATGTCTCGCCGAACATTCTCGCCGGCAATCCGCACGCGGACAGTCTTGGCAACGCGGGCGTCTGGCACTTCTACAGCGAGCCGGACAAAGGCGGTGGCGCGGAACCGGTCCTGCCGGCGGGATCGTTGCTGGCGAAGTGGCAGTCGAGCGCGAGCGCGGAGGAGAAGCAGAAGCTGGCGGGTGAACTAAAAAAATTGCTGGTGGGTAGCGCGGCAAGCTTGGCGAAAGATGCGCCGGATGCGGTGCTTTATCGCCAGCTCACTTCTTTGAATGGGCCGCTCCTGGCCTCAATCCTCCGCAGCAGCCGACGTGAGGAGGCTCCAACAGAAACGCGGAATAATCAGAGCCTCGTTACCTCGTCTGCTACAAGTTGGGGCCTCGACCCCGCGCTCTTCGGTAAACATCCCACCGGCGCGAAGGTGAACGCCGGGAGCCTGTGCGCGCGCGCGCCGTCGGTCATCGAAGTGCGCCTGCCCGCTGATCTGGTGGAAGGCTGCGAGTTCGTTGCCACGGGCGCGTTGCACAAGGAGACCGGAGCCGAGGGCAGCGTGCAGATGCAGGTGCTCACGACCAAGCCAGTCAGCAGTCCAGGTCTGGCCGCAGGCGTGGTGTCGGAACAAGGCGGCAAGAGCACTTGGTCCGATGGCGAACGTCCCGTGGTCTCTGATTCACCCATCATCGTGATGGACGGCAGCGCGACTCGGAAACGGATCGAGTCCGCGCTCGACACGTTCCGCCAGTTGTTCCCCGCCGCGCTTTGCTACACGAAAATCGTGCCGGTGGACGAGGTCGTGACGCTGACGCTTTACTACCGTGAAGACGACGCGCTTCGCCGGTTGATGCTCGACGAAAAAGAGACGGCGCAGCTTGAACGGCTTTGGGCCGAGCTTCACTACACCAGTCACGACGCGCTCAAGCTCGTTGATGCCTTCGAGCAGCTCTGGCAATACGCCACACAGGACGCCGATCCGAGCGCCTTCACGCCGATGCGCGAGCCGATCAAGCAGCGCGCGGAGGAGTTCAAGAAGCTGCTCGTGGACACACAGCCGAAGCATCTCGACGCCGTGCTGAAGTTCGCCGATGGCGCGTATCGTCGCCCGCTGGCGGACGCAGAGAAGGATGAGTTGCGCGCGCTCTATCGCAAGCTGCGCGCGGAGGAACTCCCGCACGACGCGGCCATTCGTCTCACGCTGGCGCGCACGTTGGTGGCACCCGCGTTTCTCTATCGCGCCGAGAAGCCCGGCGCAGGCGATAAGCCGGGTCCAGTGAACGACTGGGAACTCGCCACGCGCCTGAGTTATTTCCTCTGGTCCTCCGCGCCGGACGCCGAACTGCGCGCCGTCGCCGCCAGCGGCAAGCTCCGCCGGCCCGATGTGCTCGCCGCGCAGACGCGTCGCATGATGAAAGACGCACGCACGCGCCGGCTGGCGACCGAGTTCGCCTGCGCGTGGCTGCACATCTACGACTTCGATGAGTTGGGCGAGAAGAGCGACCGGCACTTCCCGACCTTCACCGGTCTGCGCGGCGCGATGTATGAAGAGACGATTCGCTTCTTTACGGACCTGTTTCAGAGCGACGGCTCGGTGCTGAACATCCTCGATGCCGACTACACGTTCCTGAACGCCGACCTCGCGAAGCATTACGGCATGGAAGATGTCTTCCGTAGCAGCCGACGTGAGGAGGCTCACGCTTTCCACGCGGGAACGGCGACATCCGTGTCGCCGGGTCTGGGCGGCAAGGATGCCGCCCTTCCTGAAGATTGGCAGCGCGTGCAAGGCGTGAAAAAGTTTTCGCGCGGCGGCATCCTCGCCCAGGCCACGACGCTGGCGAAGCAATCCGGCGCGTCGCGCACCAGCCCGATCCTGCGCGGTAACTGGCTCTGCGAAGTTCTGCTCGGCGAGAAACTGCCGCGTCCGCCGAAAGGTGTGCCGCAACTCCCCGAGGACGAGGCGACTGAGACACTCACGATGCGCCAGCTCACCGAGAAACACAGCAGCGATCCGAAGTGCATTGGCTGCCATCGCCGCATCGACGCTTATGGCTATTCGCTCGAGGCTTACGACGCCATTGGCCGCTTCCGCAAGCGAGACCTCGGCGGACACCCCATCGACGTGAAAGCGAAGGTGATGGACGGCACGGAGATTGACGGCCTCGAAGGCTTGCGTCGGTACCTGCTGACCACGCGCCGGGACGCGTTCTTGAAACAATTCTGCCGCAAGCTGCTCGGCTACTCCCTCGGCCGCGGCGTGTTGCTCTCTGACGCTCCGTTGATCACCGAGATGCGCGAGCAACTCAAGAAGCACGACTACAAGGTCGGCGCGGCTGTCGAGACGATTGTCCGCAGCAAGCAATTCCGCGAAATTCGTGGGAAGGAAATGGCGATGGTGGAGTAAGATGCCATCGGTAGAGCGACGGTATTCATCACCGGCGCCAACCTGAATCCAAACATGAACTCGACCTTGAAACATTTGCTGATCGCAATCCTTGCACTCATCGCAGCCTGGTCGTCGCCTGCCGCGGACATCCTCGATCTGTTCAAGCGCAAGACCGCCACCAACCAGATCGTGCCGGGTTCGGCGACCCTTAGCGGTCTTTCCCATGACCAGATGGTTGGCGGTCTGAAGGAAGCTCTGGGCAAGGGCGTGCAGCAAGCCATCGCCACGCTCGGCAAGCCGGACGGCTTTCTCAAAGACGTGAACGTGAAAATCCCGATGCCGGAGAACCTGCAGAAGGTGGAGAAAACGCTCCGCACACTGCGACAGGACAAGCTCGCGGATGAGTTCGTGACCACGATGAACCGCGCTGCCGAACGGGCCGTGCCCGAAGCCGCGGCGGTGCTCGGTGACTCGGTGAAGCAGATGTCCATCGCCGATGCCAGGTCCATCCTTACCGGGACCAACAATGCTGCAACGCAGTATTTCCGCCGCACCAGCGAGACGAATCTGCACGCGCGCTTCCTGCCCATCGTCAAAGCCGCCACGGAAAAAGCCGGCGTCACCGCCGCCTACAAGCGCATGACCGACAAAGCCGGCGGCGGGCTGGGCGGCCTCGGCAGTTTGGGTGGCAGTCTCCTCGGCATGGAAATGCCGGACCTCGACGGCTACGTCACGCGCAAGGCACTCGACGGCCTGTTCCTGAAGATCGCCGAGCAGGAAAAACGGATTCGTGAGAATCCCGTCGCCCGCACGACCGACCTTTTGCAAAAGGTTTTCGGCGCAGTGGGCAAGTAACACGTTCGACAATTTAGCCAACAACCAAATCCCAACTACTTTTATGACCACTCCATCCTCCTCCCCAACCGCCCGGCGCTCGACCTGGGGCCGCAAACTCCTATTCATCAGCGGCGGCCTGCTCTTGCTGCTGCTGGTCGTGTACTTTGTCGTTACGAGTTCAGCGTTCTTCAAAGGCGTCATCCTGCCGCGCGCCAGCAAAGCGATGGGCGGCGAAGTCACGGTGGCCGAGGCGTCCATCAGCCCGTTCTCACAGGTGAAGCTGCGTCAACTCGCGGTCAAAACCACCGGCCCGAAGCCGCTCTTGCAGGCGGAGGAAGTGGTTCTGCGCTACGGCTTGTTCGCCATCCTGGGCGGCTCGCTCAAGGTGGACGAGGTCACCATCGCCTCGCCGGTTGTGCACATCGTCGAAAACGCCGACGGCACCAGCAACCTCGACCCGCTGCTAAAGAAGGAGACGAAGCCGACGGCGCAGCCGGCACCAGGTCCCGCTTCGTCGAAGCCTCCGCAGATTGATCTGAAGAACTTCGCCCTGAAAAACGCGACGGTTCGCCACATCAAAAACCTCAAGGACGGCGGGCGCGAGGTCGTCGAGTTGACCGGAGTGAACATCACGCTCGACCAACTCAAAAACGGACAGCCGGGCAAACTGACCGTGGCGGCAGGGTTCAAGATGACCCGCCCCACCAACGACGTGCTGGAAGCGAAGAGCGCAGCCAACATTGAGTTCACGCTGGACGCCGACCTGATGCCGACCGCCCTCAAAGCGAAAGTCGAACAGGAAATCCTGCGCGCGGAAGGTTCCCTGCGCGAGTTGGCCGGAGTCCGCACCTTGCTCACCGGCGACGTTACTCCCACGGAGGTCAAAGAGCTTTCCCAGCGCTTCCTGCGCGGGGAACAATTGCTCGGCGAAGTGAAAGTGAGCGGCCCGCTGAACCTTGCGAAGAAGGAGGGCCGCTTGAAGCTGGAAGTCGCCTCGATTGACCGGCAGGTACTCAATCTCATCGGTGCGCCGCTCGGCATGGACTTCGGCACGACCACACTCAACGCGACCACCGAGTTGACGCTCACGCAGGGCGGGTCGGTCATCACGGCGAACACGCGGTTCAACGCCGCCAGGTTCAGCGTGACGCAAAAAGGCCAGACCACTCCGCCGCTGGATTTGCAGTTGGCTTGCGACGTCACGGTGAACACGACCGGCGAATCCGCCCAGGTGCAGACCTTCACGCTCGACGGCACGCAAAATCAGAAACCGCTCCTGCACGCCAGCCTCGCCAGGCCGATGACGCTCGCCTGGGGCAAGAACGCCGCCACGGCGGGCGATTCAGCCCTTGAACTGACGGTCACGGAGTTCGACCTCGCGGCGTGGAAGCCGTTTGTCGGCGACGCGGTTTCCGCCGGCCGACTTTCAGCACGGGTCAATCTGCTCTCCGAACAAGGCGGCAAGCAGCTCAAACTCGGGGTCACCTCGCAGATTGCCGACCTCGCGGCCAAACTCGGCGAGAAGCCCCTGACCCAAGCGGCGCTGGCGCTGAAACTCAACGGCCAGGTGAATGACTTCAAAAAGATCAACCTGGGCGATTATCGTCTGGACCTCACGCAACAGGGGCAACCCGCGCTCATGGTCAGCGGCTCCGCGAGTTACGATGGTGCTGCGTTCACTCTGCAAACGCAGATCGAGGCGGTCATGGCGCGATTGACGGGCAGCGGGCCAACGAACCCGCTGACGGCGGGCATGAAGCTCGACGGCTCGTTCACGAATCAGGTGCTCGACTTGCGCCAGTTGCAACTGTCCCTCACGCCCACGACCCGCGCGCCGAAAAACGAATTGACCGCGACGGGGCGGCTCGACCTTTCCACGCCCGGCACCACCAAGGGCCGGCTCACCGTGAAGTCCGACACGCTCGACCTCACGCAGCTTTATGACACCTTCACCGGAGACAAAAGCGCCGCGACAAAACCCGCCAGCGCGCCGCCCCCCGCCGGCACCGCTCCTCCTCCCGCTCCCGCCTCCACCGGCAACGTCGAGCCAGAGCCGGTGACCCTGCCCCTGCAACTCGCCGCTGAAGTGACGCTGGGCCAGGTTTACCTCCGTGAAATCACCGTGCAGAACTGCCAGATCACCGCCAGAGTGGATGGCGGCAAGATCACGCTCGACCCCTGCCGGCTTTCGTTGAACGGCGCACCCGTCAACGCCAGTGTGGACTTGAACCTCGGCGTGAAGGGTTACATCTACGCGCTGTCGCTGCAGTTGGATAAAATCCCGCTGGAGCCGATTGCGAATACTTTCGCTCCCGAGACTCGTGGGCAGTATCAAGGTTTGATCCTGGCCAATGCACAAATCAAGGGCGCCGGCGTCTCCGGCGCGAGCCTCCAGAAAAATCTCAGCGGCCAGGCGGGGTTCAGCTTCACCAACGCGAACCTTCAGTTGATCGGCCCAAAGACGAAGCGCCTCATCGTGCCCATCGCGACCCTGCTCCGCGTGCCGGACATCACCCAGTCACCCGTCAACTGGCTGGACGCGCGGATTGACCTTGGCGGCGGCAACATCAACCTCCGCCGGCTCGCGCTGCAGAGCGAAGCGTTCGAGGCGACCACCGCGGGC
>JANNEF010000193.1:0-5368 GCA_031378375.1 Verrucomicrobiota bacterium
TTTGTTTTGGTGTGAACCTGGATGACCACCGCAAAGTGAGTCGGCTTGGCAAACCGGCATTTGATGAGCCGGCGCTGGGCGACGTTTGCGTTTGTTTTCCGATGTTCACGTTTTGTTTTCATGTTCAGCTTGCTGCCAAGCAGCATTGAACTTGTGGAGAAGATGTCTAATGTTTGTTTAGTTGTCAATAGTTTGTCTCAAATTCTTTTTGAAGGCCGCTATGGCTGGCTTTCTGAGGCTGAATCGCGATTTGTAAGCGTGGAATTGGTGATTTTATTTGCATTCTGAAAATCCTCACTTGCAAAGCGTCGCCGACTTGTCACATTTCTGTCTAGTCTTATGGCTGAAGCCCACCAAGCAATCAAAGTAGTCGCCCGGCGCACGGGACTGAGCGCGCATGTGATCCGGATTTGGGAGAAACGCTACGGCGCCGTGGAGCCGGAGCGCACCGGGACGAACCGCCGCCTTTACTCAGATGAGCAAATCGAGCGACTGAGCCTGCTCCGAGACATCACGCAGAACGGACACAGCATTGGCCACGTCGCAAAGCTGCCTACGGAAAAGCTCCGCGAGTTGTCAAAGGAATCGCACGGCACCAACGGCCGCGCACTGGCCGCAGCCCCGGCTGCACCGACCTTCCTCGACGAATGCGTCGTGGCGGTGAAGTCACTCGACGGCCGCGCGCTGGACCACACGTTGAAACGCGCCGAGACCGAACTAGGCGCACATGGGTTGCTGCAACGCGTGGTCGCCCCGCTCGCGCAGACGATCGGCGAGTTGTGGCGCGACGGCAGCATCACCGCCGCACACGAGCATTTCGCCAGCGCGGTCATTCGGATTTTTCTTGGCCGCGCGGCAAGGTCTTTCGCCGGGACGGACAGCGCCCCGGTGATCGTCGTCGCCACTCCGGCCGGACAGATTCACGAACTCGGCGCGCTGCTCGTCGGTGCCGCCGCCGCGAACCTCGGCTGGCACGTTACCTATCTCGGCACCAGCCTGCCGGCCGCGGAAATCGCCGGCGCCGCCCGTCAGAATCGGGCGCGCGCCGTGGCCTTGAGCCTGGTCTATCCCGAAGACGACCCGCGGCTGGAAGGTGAGTTGACGCGGCTGCACGAGTCGCTGCCGCCAGAGGTCACGCTGCTCGTCGGTGGTCGCGCCACGCCGGCCTACCGCGACGTCCTGGAAAAAATCGGCGCGACGCAAGTGAAAGATCTCTCGCACCTCTCCTCAACCCTGGACGACTTGCGCAAACCCGCAAAGAAAGTGAAACGATGAAACCGATCTTCTCCCCCAACATTGATAACAAAGGCCGTCTCATCCGTGGATTCGGTGCGCTGGCGCTGCTGGTCGGCGCGGTCTTTGGCTTTTCGGTGTCCGTGTGGCTGGGCATCGTGCTGGTGGCTTCGGGAGTTTTCGTCGCGTTCGAGGCGCTGCGCGGTTGGTGCGCCCTGCGCGCGTGCGGCATCAAGACGAAGCTCTGAATCATCTGCCGCGATGAAGGAATTCACCCTCCACGCCGAGCTTTGGCTCCCGCGCCCGCGCGACGAGGTCTTCGCCTTCTTCGCGGACGCGCACAATCTCCAGACCCTCACGCCGCCGTGGTTGAAGTTCGATGTCCTCACGCCCGCGCCCATCGCGATGCGCCCCGGCGCGCTCATCGACTACCGCATCCGTGTCCACGGCCTGCCGATTCGCTGGCGCACCGAGATCACGGCATGGAACCCGCCGCACCATTTCGTGGACGTGCAACTCCGTGGCCCCTACACCCTCTGGCATCACACGCACACTTTCGAGGAGCAAGACGGCGGCACGCTCTGCCTGGACGATGTGCGTTACCGTCCGCGTGGTGGAGCGCTCGTGAACTGGCTCTTTGTGCGGCGCGATGTGGAGCGCATTTTCACTTTCAGACAGGAGCAGTTACGGAAGACCTTCGGCACCACCTTTGACTCATCGAATCCGGGCGGGCCAGCCAAGCTCCGCTAATAAACAATCTCCACAACCGGTTGCCGCTCCACTGCGTGACGGGGCAAACATCCGCTGTCGATCTTCCCCAACTCAACTGATTAAGCTGCGTCGTCCCGACCGTTCCGATGCCGTCTCAACTCCACCCGGTCCGGGCGCAGCAGTCGTCGTTACTCCTGTGGATAGACCAGCACCCGATCGTGGACGATCACGATCAAGTCGTTCTTTCCATCGCCCGTCACGTCCAGGATCATCGCTTCGCGCGGTTCCGGCTGGTCGCTGCGGCGATTGCGGAACGTGCGCTCCTCGAACACCTGCCAGCGGTTGGCCGGCGCCAAGTGGCGCGTCTGATCGAAGATGACCAGATCGAGATGGTTCTTCGCCGTCTCGAGAAATACCAGGTCTTTGCGGCCGTCCTGGTTCAAGTCGCCGGAGACCACGTCATTGAGTCGCCCGTCTTTGATGGGCGTCTCGTAGCCGTCCAGTTCCACGAACTCCCACGTCTCGCCGGTGAGCGTCATCCAGGCGACGGTGTTGCCGCCGAGGAAGGCCACGCTGTTGGGTTCCTGCCCCCCGAGCGCCACGGGCCGCAATTCGGTGAACTCGGTGAACGGCAGCAGCACGTTGCGCGCGACCTGCCACACGCCGTTGGTGTCGCGCTCGGAGAGGGTCAGCGCCTTGCGCTCGGCGTCCAGCAGGAACAGGGACGGGATGGCGCTGCCGCCGTTGCGGAGCGGTGCGGCGCCAACGATGCGCGAGTTGCCGGCCGCGCCGTTGATCTGGTCCTTCACCGTGAAGGACCAGGTTTTGTTCGTGGCGTTCTTCGCCTCCGCGTCCGCCTTGAGCACGACGGCTCGCAGGAAATTTTTCTGCGCCAGCAACAACTCGGCTTTGCCGTCGCCGTCCACGTCGGCCAGGCTCAACCACGGCAGCTCGACGGTGCCGCCGGGCGGGGCGACGTCCAGTTCCTCGAAGTCCTTGTCCGGCGCTTGCAACAGCACTTTGATTTTTTCGTACGGGATCAACACCACCAGATCGGTCAGCCCGTCCTGATTCGCATCGTGGAACGCCAGCGCGGTGGGGTTGGATTTGAAACTCTCACTGAGCTTCTGCGTCTTCGTCCGGCCGGCACCGTCGCGGGTGTAGAGCGTGCGCTTGCCATCCTGGTCGAGAATCACGGCGAGCGTGGCCTTCGCCTTCGGTTGGAGCGCGCCCACGGCCAGCGCCAGCGGCTTGCCTTCGAGCGGGACGATGGTGGGAAAAGGCACGCGCCCCTGCTTGTCGTAGCGTGTCACGCCCACCTGCCGCTCGTCCGGACTGAGCAGATAAATCTCGGCGGGCGTGTCCTTGTCGCCCGGCACGACCGCCAGTTCGCTGACGCCGGTGAGCGTGGGGAAGGTGCGCGCCTGCGGCAGCGAGCCGTCTGGCTGTTGCAAATAAATCGTGAGTTGCCCGCTATCCGGTTCGGCCACGAGCAGGTCAGGCCGGGCGTCCCCGTTCACGTCGGCCCACGTCATGCCGCGCTTGGCCTTCGTGGTTTTGGTCAGCGGCAACACCTGGAACTGGCCCTGGCGGAATTTTCCGGTGAGCGCGGCCGCGGGCTTTTTCAGGAAGTTGGAAACCTGCGCGCGCCCGGAGTTCTGCGCGATGGTGATGATTTCCGTCTTGTGGTCGCCGTCCAAATCGTCCGCCCAGTAGGAACGCACCGGCGGCAGGGAGAAATGGATTTCCGGGCCGAGCTGGCCGGCGGCATTTTGCAGCCGGAAGCGGAACGGATTGGGACTGTCCCAGTTCACCAGCAACAAATCGTCGCGCTCGTTGCCATCCACGTCGAGCACCTGGACGGATTTGACGGTGCCGGAGTAGGGAATCTTCTCCGGCTCGGCCAGGGTGTGGTCGGCGTTCTGGGCGAGCCAGTAAACGTGATTTTCACCGAGCAGCACGAGGTCCGCGCGGCCGTCGCCGTTGAGGTCACCGAAGGTCAGCGCGTTGGGCGTGAGCTGACCGTCGTCAATGGGCCAGCGTTTGGGCGTGCTCCAGGTGTTGGAGCCTTGATTGTATTGCACGATCAATTCCTTCGGCTCGCCGTAGTAGGCGATGTCGGGCCGCTGGTCACCGTTCAAATCGGTGACAACGAGCGCGGCGATGCGTTTCTCCGACGCGATGGAATCTACGCGGAAGCGGGCGTCGGGCGGCAACTCATTCAACTCGGTCTTCGCGGGCGGGCGGGCGGCGGCGCGGTTCGTCTTGCCGGTCTGGTTGTAGAGCAGTGTGATCTTCGAGCGTGAATTGTTGACGAGGATCAAGTCCTTCAACCCGTCGCCATCGAGATCGCCCGCGCGCAACTCGCCGATGAAGGGGTCAATGGGAAAAGTCTCCGGGCCGGTGAAGCCAAAGTTCATGGCGACGGGCTCGGCGGCGAGAGCCGGGAGGGTGACCACCGTGGCAAGAATTCCGGCGAAGAGGGTGGTGACAAAATTTATTGTGCGCATGTTGAGCCTGATTAAACCAGCGCGCGCGAACCTGCCAGCCCGCGCATCCTTTGGCCAGATTTATCCGAATCCATGTCGTTGAAAAAGTGCCACCGATTGGGGATTGATTGGTGGTCGATGAAAACAACGCAATCCTCGGGCTCACGCCCAGATCATCAAACGGTGGCCGGGACATTGGAGTTCAAAGCCAACGGCAAATCCATCGCCATTGGCTTCACCGATCAACAGCGTTCCCCGCACGCGGGCAGCGCCGTGTTCTGAGGCTGGCTGCGTCCGCTGGACGGTGTCAACGTCTGGCCACCTCGCTGCCGCATCCGCTGCCGCTGTCCAACAACAAGCTGCTGCCACTCGAAAAGGCGCTGACCTTCATGCACGGACTCTTGTGTGACGCACGCAGAGCTACACTCATGTCTCCTCTCTGCGCCGCGATCCGCTCGTGCCGGAACTGCTCGGCATCACGCGCGTGGCCAGTCAGTCGGTGCTGACGCGCTTCTTTCAGGGGTTCACTTCGGCGGGCGGCAACCTGCGCTGCTTTCGTCCGCTCTGGCCTTGGGGACTGGATCGGTTCCCCAGCCAGAAGGAAGGCTGCACGCTGGATTCGGATTCCACGCGGTTCTGGCACAAGGACGGACAACAGGAAGGGGTGAGGAGCGGTTACACCAAACAAGGGATCAAACCCTGCCTGCATCCCTTGCTGGCGGTCCTGGCCGAAGTGCGGTTGGTGGCGCAACTGTGGTTGCGCCCCGGCAACACCGCCTGCGGCAACAACGTCCACGCGTTCTTCCTGGACCTGTGGGAGAACCTGCCGCGGCACATCCGGCTCAAAGGCGTGCGCGCGGACTCCGGCTTCTGCCTGCCCGAACTGCTGGCGTTGTGGGAAGAGTTGCAACTGCCCTACGTGGTGGTGGTGAAAT
>JANNEF010000198.1:0-17866 GCA_031378375.1 Verrucomicrobiota bacterium
CCGGAGGCCCGCGCGCCGTTCGTGCTCCCGTTTCTAAATCGCCAAGTGGGTTTGCCATCTGCGTCCAATTGCCCAGCTACAGCCCGCTCGCGATCCTTCTCAGCGACACCGGCGTCTCCTCCCGCACCTGGTGCGCCCAACTTGTCCAACTCACGGGCAGCCTTGGTATGGGCGTGTCGAACCTTTGGTACCATGCCGGGAACCTTGGGTACCGCGCTCGGTGACTTGCTTCGGACCCGTCGGACCTTTGGTACTGCGCAGGGTACCTTGGGTACCGGGCGTACCTTTCTTGGTACCAGACGCATTGTCCTGCTTTCCCCGCGTGGAACCTTGCTGGGGACGCGATGGTAGTAGAAAGGACCACCCCCGGGGCAGATGCCATGAGTTGCGAAGCCTCACGCATGGTTCCCTTGAACCGCACCAATTTCCCCACCGATTCAAAGCGACCACAGATGAGAAATCCAATCTGCGGTCGCCTTGAATCTGTGGGAAGTTCATGGGAAGCCTTGGCGGTGAGGGCGGACGTTGCTTCCATCCTCCCATGTTCTCCGGCCCATCCCACGGAAAACTGCGAAGTAGAAAAAAATGGCTCCTCGCTGGTTTCGGTGGAAGACGACCGCCCTCACCCCGGCCCTCTCCCCCAAGGAGAGGGAGGTATATTCGGCGCGCTTTGGCGATGTGGGGTCGTGGGCAGCCGATAGTTTTGACCACAAAGACTGATCGAACCGATGAATCCAGAGGCGCACTCGCATCCACTGAGGGCGCCATACCTGGCTCCCTCTCCTTGGGGGAGAGGGCAGGGGTGAGGGCGGTCCACCCTGCTTCGAAGTTCATTTACAAAAGGCAACGAAGAGAACGAAGGATCAACGCGTTGGGACTTCCTCGTCGGGACATTTGTGGGTGCCTCGGATGGTTTCAGAACCTCTTCTGGCTTCGTTTCCTTTGTTGCCTTCTGTAAAATCCGACTTCGGTTTTCGGGTCCACACCACTGCGGCTACCCTTGGTCCAATCGTTCCCCCGAAAACAGTGAAATAAAAACCGCTTTAGTCGCTAAACATCCGTCCGCGTCTGCCGATGGTATAGGTGTCCGCGAGCGTGTGCTTGCGGAGATGGTCAGAGGCCATCCGAAGAAACGCAGTTAACAAAAAGACATAGAAGCCAGCAAATCAATCAACGACATGAAAACTCAAATCGCTCCGGAAGGAGTCATCAAAAACCTCGATCAACTCATCGCCGTGTGGACGGCCAACGACAGCTTCACCATGGGCACGGAAGTGACCCTCAAGAAGCTCAAGGACACGCGCGCCGAGATTGATGGGTGCGTGAAGAAGGTCAAGGACCTCAACCGCCAGCTCACGGAAAACACCGACCTGCGCGATGATTGCGCGGCGCTCGGCAATCAACTGGTCGTCCGCACCCGCAAGGCGGTCGCCGGTTTCTTCGGCCTGGACTCCACGCAATATTCACAAGCCGGCGGCACGCGCCTGAGCGACCGCAAGCGCCCCGTGCGCAAGGCCAAGGCCAAGGTCCACACCCCGGCGTTGGATAAGGCCGCGTAAGCGCCTCCACTGGGAAAGGCGTGGCGGAAGCAAAGCCGCTGCGCATCCGAACGCCTCATAGAGACGACCGCCCGGCGATGAATCGCCGGGCATTTCTTTTTCACCCGCCCGGGCTGGTCTTTGCTCCCACCGATGAGGGCGAAGCCCCGCGTGCTTTCGGGTAACTGGCTGATGTGGCCAGTGATAGTGCCCCGCTGAATAAAGGAAAGTCGCTCCGGGTCAAACGCTGCACGACCTTGAAACAAAGGCACACTATGAAAAAAATATTGACCGCATTGACCTTGGCCGCAGTAACCACCGCCGGCGTGCAGAGCGCCTCGGCGGGAGACCGTGAGTGGGCGACGGTCGGGAAAGTTTTGACCGGCATCGCCGCCGCCCACGTCATCACCCGCGCGTTTGAACCCGCGCCGGCATGTCATCAGACCGTGTATGTCCCCGTTCAACCGACGTATGTCGTTTCGCTGCCAGCACCACCGCCTCCGCCCCCGCAGGTGGTTTACGCACCGCCGGCTCCGGTGTATGTCCAACCGGCTCCGGTTTATTACGCGCAACCGGCGCCCGTTTACTACGTGCAGCCCGCACCCGTGGTGGTTTACTCGACGCCGGTGTGCGCGCCCCGTCCGCTGGTGAGTGTCAATTTTGCTTTCGGCCACGGTCGCAGCCATGGCCATCGCGCGCATCATCACGGCTGGCGGTAAGACGAAAACGATTCAGTCCACGCGCCCCGTCCGGTGAGTGCCGGCGGGTTTTTTGTTTCCCTTCCCACGGCGGCGGTTGTTACATCGGCGCGATGACAACGGTTGACAAACAACTCGACAATTTCCTCCGCCGCCAGCCCGCGCTGGGCCAGGGCGTGTATCTCGCGCGCGGCGCGACGGTTCTGGGCGATGTGACCATCGGTGATTTCTCCAGCGTCTGGTACAACGCCGTCCTGCGCGGCGACATCAACCGCATCGTGGTTGGCCACCACACGAACATCCAGGATCTGGCCGTGCTGCATCTGGCGGCAGAATATCCGTGCCTCGTCGGCAACCATGTGACCATCGGCCACTCCGCCATCGTCCACGCCTGCATGGTGGGGGATGAGACGTTGATCGGGATGGGCGCGGTCATCCTCGACGGCGCGGAGATTGGCAGCCATTGCCTCATCGGCGCGAAGTCGCTGGTGACGCAAGGCACGAAAATCCCCGACGGCACGCTCGCGGTCGGAGCGCCGGCGAAGGTGTTGCGGGATTTGACGGCGGAAGAACGCCAGGCGCTGCGGACCTCGGCGGACAGTTACGCTGCCAACGCCGCGTATTGTCTCAAGCACGGAATCAACGTGGGCGCGCCGCTGGCGACTTGACCACGCCGGACGACGAAATAACCATTGTTCCCTTCCGCCGTTTGCCGTAATGGTTGCGCAACTGAATGAAAGGCCCGCCATGATACCAACACTGTTAATTGTCGCCATCGTCCTGGTGGTTCCGCTGTTCTTCCTCTTCGTTTACGCGGTCAGCGCCTACAACAAACTCGTCGGGCTGCGGAACCGTTTCAAAAACGCCTTCGCGCAAATTGACGTGCAGCTCAAGCGTCGTTACGACCTGATCCCGAATCTCGTCGAGACCGCCAAAGGCTACCTCAAGCACGAGCGCGGCACGCTCGAAGCCGTCATCGCCGCGCGCAATGCTGCTTCCGCCGCGAACGTGCGCGCCGCGCAAAATCCCGGCGACGCCGCCGCGATGAAAGCCCTCGGCGGCGCCGAGTCCGCGCTCACCGGTTCGCTGGGCCGCCTGTTCGCCGTGGCCGAGGCGTATCCCGACCTCAAGGCCAACACCACCATGAACGGCCTGTCGGAGGAACTGACCTCGACGGAAAATAAAGTCGCCTTCGACCGCCAGGCGTTCAACGACTCGGTGATGGGTTACAACACCACGCGCGAATCCTTCCCCACAAACATCATCGCCGGGATGTTCCATTTTGCTGCGGCTGAGTTGTTCGTGATCGACAAGCCGGAGGAGAAGGAAGCGCCGAAGGTTTCGTTCTCGTGAAGCGGCGACCCGTCAAGCGGACCGCAGCGGTTATTCCGGCGGAAGCTGGAACGTCCAACCTTCAACGCTCAACTTCGAGCATCGAACCCGTGGCGGCCGACGTTGGAGGTTCGGTGTTTCGTTTCGACATCGCGTGACGTTGTAACCTGGCAACGACGCCCGCATGGATTTCTTCGATCGCCAGGACACCGCCCGCCGCAACACCAAGGTTCTCGTCGTCTATTTCGCGCTCGCCGTCGCGCTGATAGTTGCGGCGATTTACCTGGGCATCGCGGTCGTGACCGGGCGCGGACCATGGGACGCCGAACTGTTTCTGCTCGTGGCCGGCGGCACGGTGGCGGTGATCTTTTTTGGCAGCCTTTTCAAAATCATCGAACTGGCCAAAGGCGGCGGCGCGGTGGCGCAGATGCTGGGCGGCCAGCCGCTCAATGCCGACTCGCGCGACCCGGACGAGCAAAAGCTGATGAACGTCGTCGAAGAGATGGCCATCGCTTCGGGCACGCCCGTCCCGGAGGTTTATGTGCTGCCGGAGGAAGAGGGCATCAACGCCTTCGCGGCCGGCAACTCCACCAATGACGCCGCCATCGGCGTGACGCGCGGTTGCATGAGACTGCTTTCGCGCGACGAACTGCAAGGCGTCATCGCCCACGAGTTTAGCCACATCCTCAACGGCGACATGCGGCTGAACTTGCGGCTCATCGGCATCGTCAACGGCATTCTCTGCCTGGCGATCCTCGGGCGGATCCTGCTGCGCACGCGCGGCAAGCGTAATCCGCTTCCGCCCGTCGGCCTGGTGCTGCTCGTCATTGGTTCGATTGGCGTCTTCTTCGGGCGGCTCATCAAGAGCGCGGTGTCGCGGCAGCGCGAGTTCCTCGCGGACGCGGCGGCGGTGCAATTCACGCGCAACCCCGGCGGACTCGCTGGTGCGCTGAAAAAGATCGGCGGCTTGAGCCAGGGCTCGCGGCTCACCGCGCCCAACGCCGAGGAGGCGAGCCACCTGTTTTTCGGCAACGGACTGAAGCCCGCGTGGTTCAACCTCATGGCCACGCATCCGCCGTTGGAAGAACGCATCCGGGCGCTGGACCCAAGCTTCGATGGTAACTTTCCGCCCGTCGAGATGCCGGTTGCGAACACCCGCGCCGCGCCGCCATTACTCCAGCGTCGTGGTCCGCCGCTGATTCCCATGCCGCAGCGGAGCGACTTCGTCAGCGCGTCGGTTGCGGGAATCGCCGCGACCGCGACAACGATTCGCACCGAACAACTGCTGCCCCACGTTGGCGCGCCCACGGTGCAACACCTGCGTTATGCGGCGAACCTGCGCGACGTGTTGCCCGAAAGCCTGGCGACCGCAGCGCACGAGCCATTCAGCGCCTCGGCGCTGATTTACGCCCTGCTGCTGAGCGCCGACGCAACCACCCGTGCCTCCCAACTCGAACAGCTCCAGCGCCGGGTCGAGCCGGGCATTTTTCAAGAAACACAACGTCTCCTCGCGCACGCCGCCACCGTGCCGATCCCGGTGCGACTACCGCTGGTCACGATGGCGCTCCCCGCGCTGCGCCGCCTGTCGCGGCGGCAGTTCGAGACTTTCAGCGCAGCGATGACGTGCATCATTGAGAGCGACCGCGAGGTGGATCTCTTTGAATATGCGTTGCAGCGCATCGTTCGCCGCCATCTTGAACCGGCGTTCCAGCCCGCCAAAAGAACGGTCATTCAGTTTTACTCGATGCAGGCGCTGGCCCAGGAGTGCGCGGTGCTGCTCTCAGCGCTGGCACGCATTGGCCACGTTGAACCGGCGCGGATAGAAGACGCCTTCCGCCTCGGCGTCAGCCAACTGCGTTGTCCGGGAGTTGAGTTCGCGCTGCTGCCCGACGCGGATTGCGGCCTGCCGCAGATTGACGCCGCGCTCGCGCGCCTGGCGCAAGCCGTGCCGCAAATCAAACGCAACCTGCTCCACGCCGCCGCCCACACCGTCGCCGCCGACGGGACGATCCAAAGCAGCGAAGCCGAATTGCTCCGCGCCTTTGCCGACACGCTCGACTGTCCCATCCCGCCGTTTATCGAAGGCGTGTGAACGCGGGCGACCACCGACGGAAGTCTCCCGCTACTCCGCGCTGATGGCGATCAGGAAGGGCGCGGGCTTCGCCATCGCGGAGCGGAAATCTATGCTCAGAACTTCGACGTCCGGCAACGGGTTCACCCAGCTCATCTGGTAGATCCGCACGGCCAGTCCCAGCTCGCGGCTCGCGGCGTTGCCGCCCTCCCACGCGACGGCGGCGCCGGGAGTGACGGCCTGTTGTCCCGGCGCGAACCACCAGTCGCGAATGTTCTCGCCAAAGACAATCCGCACTTCCCGGCGCAGGCCGCCGGCGTAGTTGATGTGGTAACTGCCGATGTGCGTGCCGAATTTGTCGTTCCACGCCGCGCCGTGAAGGAAATGCAGGCGGCGGCACTTCTGGTTCACGGGCAGCGCCCGGATCTGCCGGGGGAACAGGCCGCCCAAATTTTCAAGCGCCCCACCGGAGAGCTGAATCAGGCCGCGCACGTCGAACTCCACGCCGCCGAGTTTTTGCACCCCGCGCGGCAGGGCGGACAAATCGTTGCCGGAGTTGACCACGCTGGAGGGCAGCCACGACTCCGACAAGCCGGCGTTGTAGAAACCCGTCAGGTCGAGCAACCCGGCCCGCGCGCCGGCTACACGCTCGGCGATGCGGCGGGGAACCTCCGGGTCGCGCGCGGCCAGCGCCTCGGCCTGCTGCCATTCGAGCGCCGCCTGGTCGCGCCGGTCGCGTAGCGACTTGTCGCTCGGACGGGCCGTGAACAGCCGGTCCCAATGAAACCGCGCGGCGAACCATTGCCGGTTCGTTTCGGCGAGCGTGGCTTCCCGCCGGTGCCAGACGGCCACATCCGCCGGCGCAAACTGTTCCCCGTGCTTCGCGTGAAGCTTCTGCCACACCGCGCGCCACGCCTCCGATTTGAGCGGACGGATCTGGCCGTCCACGCCGATCTCCCGCCCGGAGGCGAACTGCCCCAACGCGATCAACTGATCGACAGGCCACGATGCTACCGACGGCCGAGCTGGCAAACCCGTGGTGCTGGTCACCCGGGCCGTGTGATCGGCGCTGGCGGTGAGGAGGCTGTCGCCGTCGGGACTGAACTGGAGTTGGGTGACGCGCTCATTGTGGAAGAGCGGCGGGCCAAGTCGTTCCCCGGTCGCCGCGTCCCAGAGGCAGGCTTGGTTGGCGCACGCGGTGGCGAGGATGCGCCCATCGGGATGGAAGGCGGCGAGTTTCACGGCGGACGGGTGGCGAAGCGTCACGAGGAGTTTGCCCGTCACGGCATGCCAGACGCGCGCGGTGCCGTCCTCGCTGGCGGTCAGCAACCGCCGGGCATCAGGACCAAAGGCAATGGTGTTGATGGCGGCGTCGTGCTTCACGGCGTAGAAGGCGGCTTCACCACTGGCCACGTTCCACACCCGCGCCGTCCCGCCGCTGGCGGTGGCCAGCCGCCGGCTGTCGGGGCTGAAGGCGAGAACATTGACTGCGTCGTCGTGGAGCAGCCGTTTGCCGAACGCGTCGCCGTCGTCGGCTTCCCACAACTGGGCTGTGCCGTCGGCACTCGCCGTGGCGATGTAGCGTCCATCCAGACTGAAGGCCGCGTGGTGGATGCGGTCGAGATGTTTCAACGTGAAGCGCACCCGCCCGCTGGTCGGATCCCAGACGAGCGCGTTGGGTTCGTCGCTGAGGGTGAGCAACAATTTACCGGTTGAATTGAAGGCGGTGAAAAATATCCGGCGCCCGTGATTGAGCGGCGGGCCGGCGGGGTCGCCGGTGCCCGTGTTCCAGATTTGCGCGGTGCCGCTGGCATCGGCGGTCACGACGCGCTGGCCATAACCGTGAATCGCGGCGTGCAGCACGCGCGCCTTGTGCCGGAGGCGCGGGCCGGCGGGTTCGCCGGTTTGCGTGTTCCACACTTGCGCGGTTTGATCGTCGCTGGCGGTGACGAACCGGCGTCCGTCGCTGCTGAAGACGGCGGCGTTGACGGTGCCTTGATGCGCGCCAAGGGTCGGGGTTCCGGGAACGGCCCGCCACAGCTTGTCCATTTGCTCGCGGCGGGACTGGCCGCGCGCGGGATCGTCGTGATCCAGACGAAGGGCCTGGGCCTGGCAGAGCAGGGCACCACCCAGATCGCCTTGGGCCGCCAGGCCGTCGCCGCGGGCAACATAGGAATTCGCCAGGAGTTGGCGGGTGTCCTTGGCGGCCTTTTCGGCGATGCGCTGGGATTTCTCGCCGGCGGCGATTTCCGCGCGCCATTTCTGTTGTTGATGCCGCTGGAAGAGGTGGTAGCCGGTCGCGGTGAGGATGACGAGCGCGGCGGCGGCAGCGGCGGTCTTGGTCGCGCGGGCCAGGCGCAATTCGAGCGCACGAGTGCGTTTCAAGGACTTGCCGCCGCGCAACAGCGCGAGATCGGCGGCCATTTCCCGGGCGGACTGGTAGCGTTTGCGCGTGTCGTTCTGGCAGGCTTTGAGGAAGACGAGGTTCAACTCCAGCAAGCTCACGCGGTCTTCCGGCACGCCGAGATCGGTGGGCAGTTCGGGGAACTCCAGGCGGTCGCGCCCGGTGCTGATTTCGTAAAGCACCTTGCCCAGGCTGTAGATGTCGGCTGCCGCGGTGCCGGGGCCTTCGGGC
The DNA here is from genome assembly GCA_031378375.1 of Verrucomicrobiota bacterium. GTDB lineage: Bacteria > Verrucomicrobiota > Verrucomicrobiia > Limisphaerales > JANNEF01 > JANNEF01. The sequence goes on from JANNEF010000198.1 coordinate 8,275, forward strand.
GGCAGGAAGCCCTCGGTGCCGACGTAGGAAATGCTCGCGCCCACGTCGGTGACGAGGCCGATGTCCGCGAGCTTGGGCACGCCGTTGACGAAGATGACGTTCGACGGCTTGATGTCGCGGTGAATCAGTTCGTGCTGGTGCAGGTGCTCCAGCGCGGTGGTGAGCGCGAGGCTGATGTCGAGGCACTCGCCAAACGGGAGGCGGCCGCGGCGGGTCGTCTCGCTCTTGAGCGTTTTGGGAACGTAGGTGTCGGGGTTGATCTCGGCAGGCGCACCGGCGGTGGAGCTGGGTGGACCAGCGTTCGCGTCGTCGCCCAGTTCCATCACGTAGAAGAAATAGCCGGCGGGATCGTTGCGGCCGACCTGGAGGATGTTCACCTGGCTGGCGTGGCTGCGGGAAACCGGCTCGAACTTTTGAATGCCCGACAGTTCGCGCTCAAACGGACGGATGTGATCGAACGTTTTGCGGAACACGATCTTGACCGCGCGATAACTGCCCGCCGCGCTGCGCGCCAGCCAGACTTCACCATAGCTGCCCTGGCCGATGGGCCGGATCAGCTCGTAGCCGGGGATGTCGGGCGGCGGCGGCAGGTCCACGCCGGGGATGGCGTGCTGGATGGGGGCAGTGGGTTCAGCCATACCGCGAACAGGAGCGGCGCCGCGCTGGCCGCCGCTAGATCATTTTCCGTTCGAGCGCCTTGACCTCGCTCTTGAGCAGCATGGAGACGCGGTGTTTGGCGAGGTAAACCTTCCCCATGCTCACGCCCAACTCGTGCGCGATGCGTTTGATGGGCCATTGCTTGAACGAACAGAGGTCGAACATCTGATACTGTTCGGGACTGACGCGCTTTTTGACGCGTTTGATGGCCGCGTCCATGATGTATTGCTGCCACTCGGCGTTCCACACCGCTTCCAGGTCCGGCCCTGCGGGGTCGGCCACGCGATCCAGCGTGGGCGTGCGCCCGTCGTCGTCGGGGTGGCGCTGGACCCCCTCCGGGCGACGCTTGCGAAACTGGTCCACGATGCGCCAGCGAGTGAGATTGAGCAGCCACGTCTTGAAGGAGCAATTGGCCGGATTGTATTCAAACTCCGGGATGCGCCGCGCCACGGTGATGACCGTTTCCTGCACCACCTCCTGGGCTTCCTGGTCGGTGAGACCGGACTTGAGCGCGACCCCGTAAACCAGCTTCCAATAAGTGTTGAAGAAGTCGCGCCAGCTATCCTGGTCGTCCCAGTTCTTGAGCCGGCTCAACAAACTGTCGCGCGTCGGAATGAGTTCTTCCGGCTTCGCGGGTTCGATTGTCCGAGTGTTGCTCATTCTGTCCGGCCGGCCAAGCCGGTTCTGGGGGTATTTATTTCATAAACGGCGGGCGTTGACAACAAACTTCGTGCCTTGTTTCCACCGCCCGTTCCACTAACTTGGCCGCGTGATTCACGACGCTTCACTCGACGCACTGCTGCAAACAGTCTGGGATGGCCGGCGCATCCATCCTGCCGACGCCCTCCGCCTTTACCGGCTGCCGCTGGAGGAACTCGGCGCCCTCGCCGACCGCCGCCGTCAACTCGCCAAAGCCGCCGCCTACGACGGGCGCGGCAACGCCATCGTCACCTACATCGTGGACCGCAACGTCAACTACACCAACATCTGCAACGTCTATTGCAAATTCTGCGCCTTCTACCGCACCGCGGGCGACCCCGACGCCTACGTCATCACCCACGCCGAGATGGACCGCAAGATCGAGGAAACCCTCGCCCTCGGCGGCACGCAGATCCTCCTGCAAGGCGGCCACCATCCCAAGCTGTCCAAGCAATGGTATCTCGACCTGATCGCCCACATCAAAGCGAAGTTCCCGCAGATCAACATCCACGGCTTCAGCCCCAGCGAATTCATCGCCTTCCAGGAATTCTTCCAGGAACCCGTCGAACAAATCATCCGCGACTTCGTCAACGCCGGCCTCGGCTCCATCCCCGGCGGCGGCGGCGAAATCCTCGTGGACCGCGTCCGCCAGCGCATCGCCCCGCTCAAAGCCATGAGCGATGACTGGCTGGGAGTGATGGACACCGCCCACCGCCTGGGCCTCGCCTCCACCGCCACGATGATGTTCGGCCATGTTGAAACCGTGGAAGACCGCATCGAACATCTGGAACGCGTCCGGGCGCAACAAGACCAGAGCAAAGGCTTCACCGCCTTCATCGCCTGGACGTTTCAAGCCGAGCACACCAAGCTCAAAGCCCCGACCGTGGGCGCGCACGACTACCTCCGCACGCAGGCCCTGGCGCGCATCTACCTCGACAACATCCCGAACCTCCAAAGCTCCTGGGTCACGCAAGGCCAGGACATCGGCCAGGTGGCGCTCAAGTTTGGGGCGAACGATCTCGGCAGCATCATGATTGAGGAAAACGTCGTCAGCCAGGCCGGCGCCACCTACCGCATGGGCGTCGCCGACATGCAACGACTCATCCAAGACCTCGGCTACGAACCGCGCCAGCGCGACAACTGGTATCGGCTGGTTGCCTAGCCTCAAGCGACTTGCCCCCGCACTCCAGGACGCTACCGCGCGGTAGCGTCTTGGAGTGCGGCGGGAAGCGAAGCGCCACGCCGCTTTGCAAGGGCAGGGGCGTCGGACTGGCCGGCATCGTTGGCGAGCGCGAAGGCGGGGTCGCGTCGGACTTGCCCCCGCACTCCAGGACGCTTCGCGCCGCACCGACGCGTGAGGCCGCGCGGTAGCGTTTGGAGTGCGGCGACGGGTTGCTGCGGTTCCACCGGCGCGCGCGCGGGTCCAATCCTCGCAGCGCAGCCGTCCATCCGCCTTCGGCACGCGTCCGCCCAGGTGAAGCAGTGCTCCGCCCACGCACCGGAGGCGCGCGCCCACGCACGGAGGTCGTGATCCCGGCGTTTGATGCCGATTTCCCGGGTACGCAGGACACTTTTCCTCGTTTTGTGGACACTTTCCCTTGTACTTTGGCCGGTTGCCCTGCAAGTGTGGGCGGTTACCCTGGGAAATTGCCCTCGTTTGCATGGTTTTGGGGTGTCCGGACGTGGGCGTGGGCCGCCACACCAGGGAAATCGGCACCGCGCACAGGGAAAGTGTCCACGATCCGCGGGCAAGTGTCCGGTAGCGGGACACTTTTCCCCGTCGGCACCAGGATTTCACACTCAAATCACCGGCAGCACACCCGCTGCTGAATGATTGGCGGGTGGTGAACGCGGGTGGCGGGGTGCCCCGCCTCGCCGCGCACGGTCGGTGGCAGGCAGCCATATTGTATATGGAGCGCCGGAGGTCGCCGCTCATGGATGGACTTAATCCCGGCCTGGGTTTCCTGGGCGACCCGGCCGGGGCAACTGTCAGTGCGTCGGTATAATATAAGTCTGGTCACGGCGGTCCGGCTCAGGCGGGCAGGCGGGGCAAGCGCCAAAACTCGCGCGGCACGGGTAAGGCCAGCGCGGTGTGGACGTTCACGATGCCGCTGGCCGTGGCGGCGTAAGTGGAGGCGCGGCGAGGTAGGGACATCGCGCCGCGATGTCCCCGCCCGCGTCCAGCGGGCGGAACGAACCGCGCAAGACGTGGCCACTTCACAAGTCCACGGATCGCGGACAGGCAGTGCCTCGCGCCAGCGCGTTGCGCCGCTGGACGCGGCGCGGACGGCGCAGCGCGCCATCCCTACCACACCAGGGATGGCAGCGGTGCGGACGGCGGGCGCAGTTTAGTCTTTCTTTTGCGCGGAACCCGGATAGGGTCGGCGCACTGTGATTTTACAAATGTTCCATCGCCGGTCTCGAAGGCCCGCTGTTTGCCGGCACGTTGTGGTCGGAGTGAGGGTTCCTGCCGGTCCCGGCCGCTTCGTGGCTGGACGGCATTTTGTGAGCGGCCGGCGGTAATTGGAATTTTTTCCCGATGGACTCCGCACACATTCGTAATTTCAGCATCATCGCCCACATCGATCACGGGAAGACGACCTTGTCGGACCGGCTGTTGCATCGCACGGGCACCATCGCCACGCGGGACATGGAGGCGCAGTTGCTCGATTCGATGGATCTGGAGCGGGAGCGGGGCATCACGATCAAGGCGCATCCGGTGACGATGTTGTACAAGGCGAAGGACGGGGAGACGTATGAGTTGAACTTGATTGATACGCCGGGGCATGTGGATTTCGCGTATGAGGTGTCGCGGAGTTTGAGCGCGTGCGAGGGGGCGTTGTTGATCGTGGACGCGGCGCAGGGGGTGGAGGCGCAGACGGTGGCGAATGTCCATCTGGCGATGAAGCAGAATCTGACGGTGATCCCGGTGATCAACAAGATTGACCTGCCGCACGCGGATGTGGCGCTGGCCAAGCAGCAGTTGGAGGACATCCTGGCGATCCCGGCGGACACGGCGTTGTTGTGCAGCGCGAAGGAGGGCATCGGCATCGAGGAGATTCTGGAGGCGATCGTGGCGCGCATCCCGGCGCCCAAGCCGACGGGGGCGGCGTCGTTGCAGGCGCTGGTGTTTGATTCGTATTTCAACATGTACAAAGGGGTGGTGTCGCATGTGCGGGTGTTCAACGGGGAGTTGAAGGCGGGGATGCAGGTGAAGTTCCTGCACTCGGGCAAGACGGAGGAGATCAAAGAGGTGGGGAGTTTCAACCCCAAGCCGTACACGCGACCCAAGCTGGAGGTGGGCGAGACGGGTTACATCACGGCGAACATTAAAAGCCCGAAAGACGTGAAGATGGGGGATACCATCACCGATTCGCGCATCCCGTCGGCGGCGTTGCCGGGGTTTCAGGAGATTCATCCGATGGTGTTCAGCGGGATTTACCCGATCAACACGGGGGATTACGAGCATCTCAAGGCGAACATGGCGAAGCTGCAGTTGAATGACTCGGCGTTCGTGTATCAGTCGGAGACGAGTGTGGCGCTGGGGTTCGGTTTCCGCTGCGGGTTCCTGGGGTTGCTGCATCTGGAGATCGTGCAGGAGCGGTTGCGGCGCGAGTACGGGATGGACATCATCGCCACGTATCCGAGTGTGATCTACCGGGTGATGCTGACGAGCGGGGAGATCAAGGAGATTGATAATCCCGCGTTCATGCCGGAGCCGAATTACATCGAGATCATCGAGGAGCCGATGGTGAAGGCGTTCGTCATCTGCCCGAACGAATACATCGGGGACATCATGGCGTTGATCGCGGAGAAACGCGGGAACGCGGACCATACCGAGACGCTGGACCCGCGCCGGGTGATGATGACGACGTTGCTGCCGTTGAATGAGATACTGATTGATTTCCATGACCGCATCAAGAGCATCACGCGCGGTTTCGGCTCGATGGATTATGAGCCGGCGGGCTACCAACCGTCGCACATGGTGAAGCTGGACATGCTGGTGAACGACGAGTCGGTGGACGCCTTCTCGTGCATCGTGCATCGGGAAAAGGCGGAGAGCCGGGGCCGCGCGCTGGCGGCGAAGTTGAAGGAGGTCATCCCGAGACAGCAATACGCGGTGGCCATCCAGGCGGCGATCGGCGGGAAGATCATCGCGCGCGAGACCGTGAGCGCGCTGCGCAAGGACGTGACGGCGAAGTGTTACGGCGGCGACATCTCGCGCAAGCGCAAGCTGCTGGAGAAACAGAAAGAGGGCAAGAAGCGGATGAAGTCGTTTGGTTCGGTGAATATTCCGCAGGAGGCGTTCATCGAGGTGTTGAAGGCATGAGGCGGCGCACGGTCATCAACCGGGCGGGAGGGCAGGGGATGTCCGGGTGCCAGGGATGAGGTCGGGCGCGCATTAGCTATGAATTTGAACTGGTTTCTCTCAGGCACCGTCCGCCACGCGACGCAGATGCGGAAGCACGTCACGAAGATTCTGTGCGCCCAACGGGACATCCTTGCGCCCGCAGCCGTGGAAGCGGTGACCGCGGCGTTGCGGGACATTGAGCAGGCCTGCGCCACGACGCGCGAGAAGCCAGTGTTGCTCGAGACCATGTCCAAACTGGAAACAGTGGCGAACAAGTGGCTCAAGGCGTATCCCAATGCCGGGGTGCGCGAAAACATCGAGGTGCTGCTGGTGGCGATGGCTGTGGCGATGGGCATCCGGACGTTCTTCGTGCAGCCGTTCAAAATTCCCACCGGATCGATGCAACCGACGCTGTTCGGCATCACGCACGAGAACTTGCTCGGCCAACGCGACGTGGTCATCCCCAACGCGGTGAGCCGGTTTATCAATTACTGGATCAGCGGCGAGCAGTATATTCACGTCGTCGCCAAAAACGACGGGCCGTTGAGCGCCGCCGACGAGAATCCGCAGCGGTTCCTGTTGTTCAACTTGAAGCAATCGATCTACATCGGTGGCGTGGCGCATACGGTGTGGTTTCCGCCGGAGAATTTCCTGCGTCGAACGGAGTTGAAGGAGTATTTGAACCGGCTCGGCCAAAAGGTTTACAAGCGAGGCGAAGACGTGATCAAATTGAAGGTGATCAGCGGTGATCATTTGTTTGTGGACCGTTTGACTTACAATTTCCGCCGGCCGAAGCGCGGCGAGATCATCGTTTTTGAGACGCGTGGCATCCCGCCGTTGCCGCCGGATCAGTTTTACATCAAGCGAATGGTGGCCATGGACGGCGATCGGGTTCGCATCGGCAATGACCGGCATCTGATCATTGATGACAAGCGACTGGATTCCAACACGCCGCATTTTGAATTGGTTTACGACCTCGACGGCGGCCCGCCTGAAGACAGCAAATTCTCCGGACATGTGAACAACTTGGTGGCTCGCCAAAACCGCTACGACTACTTGGCTCCATTGTTTCCAGATGACAAACAGGAGTTCGTCGTCAAACCACGTCACTATCTGGTCATGGGCGACAACACGGTGAACAGTTTTGATTCGCGTTCGTGGGGGGATTTTCCCCAGGAAAACGTCATCGGAAAATCTTTCTGTGTGTATTGGCCGATTGGGTCGCAGCAAGGACGCACGGGACGTTTCGGGTGGAGCCACCGATAGTCAATTTCCAAAGGAATGGAATGGACAGCTTCGTTCTTTCGCAACAGTTAACGCGAACAATGTTTGTTAGCTTTAGTAATGAAATGGTACCACCATCAACACGTTTGCGCTCATGTGGCTGCCAGTTGCTCTGCCGTTACGCCCGCTGGCGAATATCTATCCCCCGCGAATCGTTCCGGTAACCGGCGTCTTTTCGCTGATGGGCTTGGGTTGCGCCTTCTGCCATTCCTCCTGGCTGACCTTCTTCACCGAATGGATATGGACGAACGTGCCCTTCTTGTTTCCTACAATCACGTCTGGAAGTTTGTCGCCATTAACGTCAGCGGCGACGACTTGCGTGCCGATGCCGGAGTTGTCGTCAATGAGGTGCGGAAGCCAGTCCACGGTGCCACCGGAACCGCGAACCAACTTGAACCAGTACAGGACAGCCGAAGCACCTGGCTCGGCATCGCCACTGGGGCCGTGCGCCCAGAAGCGTTTGCCGGTAACGATGTCTTTCAGTCCGTCGCCGTCCATGTCCACCAGATCGATGGCGTGTAGCTGGGAGAATTTGACGCCGTACTTGTTTTCCTTCGGCTCCTTGTTCATGAAAACCTGTTCTTTGAACTTCGGCTCGCCGGCTTCGTTGCGTTCGGCCAGTTGTTCATACCAGGCGAGACCGAAGCCATGGGCGGCGAGACTGGTGATGATGTCGTTCTTGCCGTCACCGTTGACGTCATAAGCGTACATCTGCGCGCCGCCCGTACCGAGGTTGACCTTGTGCTGCTTCCACTCCGGGTCGCCCGCGAGCGACGCAGGCTGTTCCCACCAGCCGTCCTTCTCCAGGATGTCCATTTTGCCGTCGCCATTCACGTCGCCATAGCCGTAGCCGTGGGTGAATCGCTGCCAGGGACCTTTGGGCGAAATTTTGTGGAAGGTAAACTTCTCGGTGGGCTTTTTCCAGTCGGGTTCAGCGTAGCCGAGGAAGCCGCCACTGTGGAAGATGACCTCCGGTTTGCCGTCGCCGGTCAGGTCGCCGAAGGTGGGAGACTCGTTGTCGGTCACGTCAATGCAAGTGTGACGAACCCAGTGGCCATCCCTGCCCTGTGGATTTTCGAACCACCACGATTTGTCGCCGGGGAAACCCAGAATGAGGATGTCCGTCCACCCGTCGCCGTTAAAGTCGTGCGTGAAGGCGAAGAAATTATCGGAGTAAGCGTTGTCTTTGCCGAGGCCGCCGTGGAAGCCAGGCACAGTCACCTTGGTCATCGCGCCGAGCTTCAACTCAAACGTCTTGGTGGCCGGGTAATACTCATGACGGGCTTTGAAGTCCGGTCCTTCCCACCAGTACGGGCCGGAGACAATGTCCATGTTACCGTCCTTGTTGAAGTCACCGAGATTGGCCCCCTCGCTCCAGAACTGGTCGCTCAACTGAATCTTCTTGAAACTGTGCAGTGTGTGCTCGGCGCCGGAAACGAACGCCGCGATGGAGACGATGCCCGCGATGGGCAGCAAGAATTTGATCATGCGTCTTGTGTGTCAGGTCGGGCGCGGATGGTCAAGCGGATGTTTGGAAAAATTCAGCACACGTCCCCTGCCCTGCACCTGGCGGGCCGGGGCGTTTGCGCAAGTTCCGTCAGGGAAGTTTGGGCCGGGGCGGCGGGTGCCGCGGCGTGTCGAGCGGCGGCGGCATCCGGGGCGGCGTGCCGACGTTCATCTTCAAGCGCCGTGGCGACTCCGGCGCTGGCGTCTCCCGCACCGAGGCCGCCGGCGCCGGGTTAACGATTTGCGGCGGCCCTTCGCCGACGGGAAAATTGGGCGTCAACATTTCGCCCATTTGGAATTCCGCCAACGGCCCGAACGACATCGCGCCCGGCGGCGCGGACGCGGGCATCGCCGCCACGTCCGAAACCGCCGTCGCCAGCACCTGGTAACCGTTGACGAGCCACTCCAGTTTCCCCGTCAGGATGTCCACGAGCAGACCATGCACGGGAATTTTCGCCCCGATGAGCGGACTGTGGCGGGCGAAGTCCACCGCCTTGATGACATTCTGCCGTTCGCTGGCGAACAGCCCGAAAAACTCATTCAAGTTCTCCGGCAACTTCGCCCGCGCGATGCCCAGCGCGCGAAAGCGGTCCGTCACCTCCACCATTGAAGTCTTGCCCACGCGACAATCGCTGTGGCCGAGAATGACGATCTCGCGTCCGCCCTTGATCACGCACGCCAGCGCGAGCGAACGCATCGTGCTGCTGGTGGGGCTGGTGATGATGTTCCCGGCGTTGCGCAGCCAGATGAACTGCTCCTCCGGCACGCCGAGCACTTCGGGGATGAGCGGGTTCAGGCGCGGGTCAATGCAAGTGAGCGCGATGATCGGCAGCGCGTCCGCGAACTCGGCGGGGTGCAAACCGGCGGCGTTGTCACCGGCGACGGCGCGGTGATTGGCGTCCACGATGGCTTCAAAGAGGCGCATGAATTCGGCAACCCTGCCACCGCCAGCGTGGCACCACCGTCCCGTGTGTTCAACCTGAAACCCGAAGTTCGAAATCCGAGATCCGAAAGAAATCCGAAGCCCGAAGGCCGAAAGGCCGCATTCCACAGGGTGGGCGCTTCACCCTTTTTCCATCGCAGGGCCGAAGTCGG
>JANNEF010000218.1:0-4187 GCA_031378375.1 Verrucomicrobiota bacterium
GGCCAGTCTTTTCGGTCGCCGTCGCTTCGCTCCGGCATCCCTCAAAGACTGGCCGCAGGGCCGGAGCCATTGGTGCTTCTTGGTGCCAGTGTCCTGCTTTGAAAACTACAGAAACTGTCCTGCTTTGCTTTCACCGCGACAGACAATTCTTTACTGCTTGCCTGCCCGGAAGTTTGCCCCTTAACTCACGCCCGGAACGGTCGGGCACGGAGTCATGGACTTTACTATCTATCTCGTTTGCTTGGTGTTGGGGGTGTTGTTCACCCTGATCAGCGCGGTTGCCGGGCACATTTTCGACGGCGGCCACGAAGCCGGGGATGGTGACTTCACCCTGACGGTCATCGCCATATTCGTCACGGCGTTCGGGGGGCTGGGAGTGATTTTCCATCAGATCGACGCGACACACAATCCGTGGATCAGCGTGCCGCTGGCGTCGGCGGGCGGGTTTGCCATTTCGGCCTGTGCGCTGTGGCTGCTGCGGCAGCTCTTCCGCAAAACCCAAAGCTCCAGCGAATCCAAAGTGTCGAGCCTCGTCGGGCAGGCGGCGGAGATCATCACGCCCATCCCGCAGAATGGCGTGGGTGAAATCGCCTACGTGCAGGCGGGCACCCGTTACACCGCGCCGGCGCGCACCGAGACGGGCGCGGCGGTGGCGAGCGGCCGGGCGGTGAAGATTACGCGCGTGGTTGGTTCGCAATTCCACGTCGCGCCGGTCTGAGGTTTCCGCTCCACTTTCGTGTGACCAGACAACCATCCCAAATATTATGAACCTGATCCCTCTACTGGCCCAAGGCTTCGATCTCAAGTCCGGCGGCATCATCGTCGGCGCGTCGGTGCTGATCTTCATCGTCCTCTTCATCCTCATCGTGGTGGTGCTCAGTCGTTACACCAAGGTGGGGCCGAACCAGGTGCTCGTGGTGTCCGGGCGCAAGCACCGCTACCTCGACCCGGATGGCACCGAGCGTGTGCGCGGCTTTCGCATCGTCAAGGGCGGCGGGGCCTTCATCTATCCCGTCGTCGAGAAAGTGGACATTCTCTCGCTCGAACTGCTGACCATTGATGTGCAGACGCCGGAGGTTTACACCAGCAAAGGCGTGGCGGTGAAGGTGGACGGCGTGGCGCAAATCAAGGTCAAGGGCGACGACATCTCCATCGCCACCGCCGCCGAACAATTCCTCAGCAAGAGCGTTGACGACATCAAGAACATCGCCATGCAGACGATGGAAGGCCATCTGCGCGCGATTCTCGGCACGATGACGGTCGAGGAGATTTACCAGAACCGCGACGCCTTCGCGCAGAAGGTGCAGGAAGTCGCCGCCGGCGACATGGCCAACATGGGCCTGGGCATCGTCAGCTTCACCATCCGCGACATCCGCGACACGCAGGGCTACCTCGACGCGCTCGGCAAGCCGCGCATCGCCCAGGTGAAACGCGACGCGCAGATTGCCCAGGCCGAAGCCGACCGCGACGCGATGATCAAATCCTCGCAGGCCACGCAGGCGGGACAGGAGGCGAAGTTTGCCGCCGACTCGAAAATCGCCGAGGCGCAGCGCGATTATCAGAGCAACGTCGCCAGCTACCAGGCCACGGTGAACCAGAAGAAAGCCGAAGCCGACCTCGCCTACGATTTGCAAAAGTACAAGACCGGCCAGCTCGTGAAGGCGGAGGAAGTGCAGGTCAACATCATCGAGAAGCAGAAGCAGATCGAGTTGCAGGAGCAGGAAATCAAACGCAAGCAACGCGAACTGGAGGCCACCGTCCAAAAGCCCGCCGACGCCGAACGCTACAAAGTCGAGACGCTCGCCAACGCCACCAAGTTCCAGATCGAAACCGAGGCCGCCGGCGCCGCCGCCGCCGCGAAGGCGAAGGGTTTCGCCGCCGCCGACGTGAACAAAGCCACCGGCATCGCGGAGGCCGAGGCTAACAAGGCCAAGGGTCTCGCCCAGGCCGACATCATCATGGCGCAAGGCAAGGCGACCGCTGAAGCCACGCGCCTAAAGGCCGAAGCCTTCCAGCAGTACAACGAAGCCGCCGTCATCGAACTGCTCGTCAAAGTGCTGCCGGACATCGCGGGCCGCATCAGCGAACCGCTGGCCAAGATGGAGAAAATGATCATCATCAACTCCGGCAACGGCCCCGGCGGCGGCGCGAGCAAACTCACCGGCGACATCACGCAAATCATGGCCCAACTGCCGCCGGTGCTGGAGAGTCTGACGGGCGTGAAGCTTGAGAAGCTGTTGGAGCAGGTGCCCGCGCTGCGCAAGGCGATGGGCAGGGATGAGGGCAAGAATGGCTGACAGGTGCAGCCAGCGGCGATGCTGCCGCTGATTGAATCAAGACTGGAAGAAATCTACCTGGCAGGCGAAACTGCTGACACTTTATGAAAGCCTACGAAGAAATCGTTGAGTTCATGGCGGGCGGGCCGAGCGTCAGTCATGTGGCCGACTTCCAGGCGTCCGCGGAAACCAAGGAGCGGGTCGCCTCGCTCATCCACAAGGAAAAGACGGACGGACTTTCGGCGGAGGAGAAGGCGGAACTGGATGACTTCATGCAACTCGAACATTTGATGCGACTGGTCAAAGCGCGGGCGCGGCAGCGGCTGGCGCATGGCTAGTCACGTCAGTGCCGAACTCCGGCGACTGGTGGCCAGCCGCGCCGGGCAGGTTTGTGAATACTGCTTGATCCACGAGCTCGACGTGTTCGTCGGATGCCAGGTGGACCACGTTATCAGCGAGAAACACGGCGGGCCGACGGAAGCGGGCAACTTGGCCTTCGCGTGCGCCTGGTGCAACCGCCAGAAGGGCAGTGATGTTGGCTCCGTTGAACCCGTGACCAGGCAGTTGGTCAGACTGTTTAACCCGCGCACCGACTGCTGGGGCGACCATTTCCGGCTGGTGGGAGCGCGCATCGAATGGCGGACACCCATTGGAGAAGTAACCGTGCGCTTGTTGAAGCTCAATGACCCGCATCGCATTCAGGAACGTGAAACTTTGAAAGACAACGGCAAATACCCCAGCCCCGCCGCGCTTCAGCGGATGAGGCCGCTTTAAGAGCGATTCAAGCCGAACCACCATGAACCTCGGATTTCCAGCCGAAGGCTTCGGTCAACTGGTGATGGTCTTCATCGCCCTCGTGTTCATCATCGTGATTGGCGCGATCCTTTTCCGCGCGGTGAAGGCCGTGAGCGAGTGGAGCCACAACAACCGCCAGCCGGTGTTGATCGTGCCGGCGAAACTCGTGACCAAGCGCGAGAACGTCACCGTGCATCGCCATCACCATCAGCACGGTGACCACCACCATCACTCGCACGGGTCCACTTCGACGCAATACTTCGCCACCTTTGAACTGGAGCAGGGCGAGCGCCTGGAATTCCAGATTTCCGGACGCGAATCCGGCCTGCTCGCCGAGGGCGACGCGGGCGAACTGACCTACCAGGGCACGCGCTACCAGGGATTCCGGCGACTGAACCATCCGCCCGGAATCAGTGAACCAGTGAGCCAGTAAACAGTAAATCAGTGAACCGGTGCCGCCGCCCTTCGGCGAGCCGGCCACTGATTCACTGATTACTGACTTACTGATTACTTTCCCACGCGGCTACGCCGCCGCGGCCAGCACCGTGAACAACTTCACCGCGCTCGGCTTGCCCTCGCCGCGCGAGTTGACGCCCACCACCTTGAACTTGTGCTCGCCCGCCGCGAGCCCGTCCACCGTGTGCTCGCCCGCCTCCACCTCCTCGGCGATCAGCGAGAACGCCGTCGCGCCGGGCGCCTGGTGCAGCACCTTGAAACTCGTGGCGTGCAGCGCGGTGAAGATGAGCAGGATGCTCCCGCCGCCCAGATCCTCCACGCTGTCAATCACCGGCAGACCCGGCAGCGGCGTGTTGCGCGGCGTGGGGATCGCGTCAATCACCTCGCGCCCCTCCGTGCCGCGCGCGAACTGCGCCCGGCCCTGCTTGAGCGCGGCGGCGATGAACTTCACGTTCGCCTTGTCCACCGCGTGCAACTCCGCCTCCTTCTTCTGAAACTCCTGATCGCACGCCGACACCGTCGAGAGCTTGGCCCGCAACGCCGCCAGCAGCGCGTCGAACTGCGCCCGCGTCAACTCACCCGCCACAAACGGCGTCGCCTGGCCCGCCGGATTGGGCAGCTCCTCCCACAGATGCGACACCGACTCGCACCGCGTCACCG
>JANNEF010000224.1:0-8908 GCA_031378375.1 Verrucomicrobiota bacterium
CCGCGCTTGGACGGTTCGTTCCGCCCGCTGAACGCGGGCGGGGGCATCGCGGCGCGATGCCCCTACCTCGCTCCGGCCTGTTCGCCGGCCGTGTTCGCGCCGGGAAGTTGACGGGCGCGGATGGATTTGTGACGCTTTCGCCCGCGTGGAAATCAAACGAGCCATCATCACCGCCGCCGGCCGGAGCCAGCGCACGCTCCCGCTTCAATCGCTCGTGGACCGCGATGGCGCGTCCAAGACGGCGCTGACCATCATCATCGAGGAAGTGTTGCGCGCGGGAGTGGACGAGATTTGCATGGTGATTCATCCGGGCGATCAGGCGGCTTACGCCGTGGCAGCAGGCGCGCACGCCAAGCGGCTGCAATTCATCGAGCAAACCGCGCCGCTGGGCTACGGCCATGCGGTGCATTGCGCGCGCGAGTTCGCGGGGGACAAGCCGTTTCTGCTGCTCGTGGGGGATCATCTTTACGTGAGCGGCGGGGCGAAGCGTTGCGCGCAGCAACTGGTCGAGGTCGCCGCCGCCGAGAACTGCGCCGTCTCCGCCGTGCAGGCGACGCACGAGAGCAAGCTGCCGTACTACGGCGCGGTCGGTGGACGGCTGGTGGCGGCGCGCAAGGGGCTTTACGAAATCGCCGAGGTCGTCGAAAAGCCGACGCCCACCGAGGCCGAGCAACGGCTCATCGTGCCGGGCTTGCGCGCGGGTCACTACCTCTGTTTCTTCGGGATGCACGTTCTGACGCCGACGGTGATGGAGATGTTGAACGAAGCGGTCGCCGGTTCCGGCGCGAAGGGCGGCGCGCATCTCACCACCGCACTGGCGAGGCTGGCGGCGCGCGAGCGTTATCTCGCGTGCGAACTGCAAGGCCGCCGCTACGACATCGGCGTCAAATACGGCCTGCTCACCGCGCAACTGGCGCTCGCGCTCGACGGCGACGACCGCGACGAGGTGTTGAGCGGACTGGTGGAGTTGCTGGCGGTGAAGGGGAAGTAGCGGGGGAAGCTTAAATCCAAGCTCCATGGCCCGAGAGACGCGTCTCAATTTATTGTACGGCGAAATCCTGCGAAGAATCCGCCAGTTTTCAACTTGACGCTGCCGCTTCTGCACGCGCTAAGGTGCCAGCAATGCCAACAGAGCAAAGGACCATGATGAATACATTCAACAACCCCTTCGCCAACTTCGCTTGGGCGCTAGCCGGTGCCGCATTACTGGCCGGTTGCCAGCACGGTTCGTCCGGGCGCCAGGCCACCAGCGTCGTGAATTATCTTTATCCAAAACAAGCCAGCCATGTGGAGGTGCCGGGCATTCCCATGCTCGCGCTGCCCTTGAAAGTAGGCGTGGCCTTCGTGCCCGAAGACCACGAGCGGAACCGCTACGTCCCCAGCGGGCTGCTCTCCGAGAACCAGCGGATCGCGCTCATCAAAGAAGTCAGTGAGAGCTTCAAAAAGTATCCTTTCGTCAAATCCATCGACATCATCCCCTCTGCCTACCTCACGCCCAGAGGCGGCTTTCCGAACCTCGATCAACTGCGCACCATTTTCGATGTGGATGTGATCGCGCTGCTCTCCTACGACCAGGCGCAGTTCACCGACGCGGGGCTGTTGTCCCTAACCTACTGGACGCTTGTCGGGGCGTATGTCGTCCAGGCCGAGAAGAACGACACCCAGACGATGCTCGACGCCGCCGTCTATGACATCAAGAGCCGCAAGCTGCTGTTCCGCGCGCCGGGCACAAGCCGCGTGAAGCACTCGACCACGCCGATCAATCTCAGCGAGGCGCTCCGCCGGGATGGGGAAGCAGGGTTCAAGATTGCGGCGACGAACATGGTCGCCAGCCTGCATCAGGAACTGGATTCGTTCCGTGAGAAGGTCAAGAAAGCTCCCGATGAATACAAAGTCGTTCATCGGCCCGGCTACACCGGCGGAGGAAGTGTCGGCGGCATTGAAGCCATCCTTCTGGCGGGCTTGGGCACGCTCTGGCTATGCCGGCAGCGTGCCGGCCCGGATTGATCATGCGTACCTTGGCACAGGCGCGGACTGGTGCCGTCGGAGCGGCTCGCGGTTTGTCCGCATGGCTGCGGCGCATTCCTGTTTCACCCACGCTCGCGGCGATCCTGGCGGCGGCGCTGGTGTTCGTGCTGCCCGGCGCGCAGCCGGCGTTGATCTATGACCGTGAGGCCATCCTTGCCGGCGAAGTGTGGCGGCTCATCACCGGCCATTGGGTGCATTTTTCCGGGCGCCACCTCGCGCTCGATCTGTTCGTGCTGGGCATGGCTGGAATGATTCTGGAATCCCGCGCCGACGCGCGCTGGCGGCTCCTGCTGTGGTTGACCCCGGGATTCATTGGCCTCGGACTGCTCTTGGGCGAACCGCGCATGAGCTTCTATGGCGGTCTCTCGGGCGTGGCGACGGCCGCCGTTGTTTACCTCGCCCTGAGCGGGCTGCGGGAGCGGTCCCCATGGCGCTGGATTTGCCTGGCGGCTTTGTTCATCGTGGCGGCCAAAGCCGCGCTGGAGTGGCAGACAGGACAAGCGCGCTTTGCCCGGGCGAACGGCGAAGCGTTCGTGGCGGTGCCGCTGAGCCACCTGCTGGGCGCGCTTTGCGCCGCCATCGTCTGGTGGCCGGCGGAACTTCGCCGCACCGTCGACGGGATTCTCCCCAGGATTTCGCTGTGCGAAAAACTGAAATGCGCCCAGGGCCGGGGTGTTCGTCCGCGCTGTTTGAAGCCCGGTGATTCGAGCTTTTCTTGAGCTTTGAGCTTCTGCCGTTGAGCTTGCTCGAACCATTTGTCTCCTCGACAACTCCGCCCGCCCATCCGTAACTTCCAGGCGTTTAACAAGCATCATCGCCGCCTATGCAAACCAGCCTCCGCTTTCTGAAACGTCTCGCTCCCGTGTTCACCCTGCTGGCACTGGCGACCACGCCGCTGCTGGCCGCGCCCGTCGGTTCCGCGAACAAGACCTCCCGCTCCCTCCACGAGTTGTTCGCCGCCGAGTGGGAATACACGATGGAACAAAACCCCGCGTGGGCCTCGCAACTGGGCGACCGTCGCTGGAACGACCGCTGGGGCGACACGAGTCCCGCCGCCATCCAGAAACGCCACGAACACAACCTCCAAGTGTTGGAGCGCCTCAAGAAGATTGACCGCCGCAAACTCCCGCCCGCCGACCAGCTCAACTACGACTTGTTTCAGAAGGACTGCCAGACCGGCGTCGAGGAATACCAGTTCCGCTGGTTCCTCATCCCGCTCAACCAGCGCGAGGGCATCCAGCTCGCCGATGAACTGGCCGACGCGCTGCGGTTCGAGACGGTGAAGGACTACGAAGATTGGATCGCGCGCTGCCGCAGCTTCCCCGCTTATGCGGACCAGACGATGGCGCTGATGCGCGAAGGCGTTCGCACGCGCATGGTGCTGCCGAAGGTGACCATGCAGCGCGTGCCCGGCCAGATTGACAAACAAACCGTGACCGAGCCGAAGGACAGCCCGTTCTTCAAACCGTTCCAGAAATTCCCGAACGCCATCCCCGACGCGGAGCGCCAGCGGTTGAGCCGGCAGGCGGTGGAAGCCATCGGTGCCGCCGTCGTGCCGGCCTACCGGCGGCTCAAGGAATTCTTCACCGCCGAGTATTTGCCCGCCTGCTACGATCAGGTGGGCGCGTGGCAGATGCCGGAGGGCGGGGCGATGTATGACTTCTTCGCGCGCAAGTTCACCACCACGCGGCTGACACCGCAGGAGATTCACGACACCGGGGTGCGCGAGGTGAAGCGCATCCGCGCAGAGATGGAGGCGATCAAGACCAAAACCGGCTTCGCCGGGACGCTCCCGGAGTTTTTCCAGTTCCTGCGGTCGGACCCGAAGTTTTACTACCGCACGCCGGAGGAGTTGCTCGCCGCCTACCGCGCCATGTCCCGCGAGATTGACCCGGTGCTCGTGAAGATTTTCAAAACCCTCCCGCGCCTGCCCTACGGCATCGAACCCATTCCCGACAAGGTCGCGCCCGACACGACGACGGCCTACTACCGCCAGCCCGCCGCTGACGGTTCGCGCGCGGGCAGCTATTTCGTGAATCTCTACAAACCGGAGGTGCGTCCCAAGTACGAGATGATGGCGCTCTCGCTCCACGAGGCCATGCCCGGCCATCACCTGCAAATCGCGCTGGCGATGGAGCAGGGCGAGCTGCCGAACTTCCGGCGTTACGGCGAGACGACGGCGTTCGTCGAAGGCTGGGGGCTTTACGCGGAGCATCTCGGCGAGGAACTGGGACTCTACAACGATCCCTACGCGAAGTTTGGCCAACTCACCTACGAGATGTGGCGGGCGGTGCGGCTCGTCGTGGACACAGGGATGCACCACTTGCGCTGGGATCGTCAGAAGGCCATTGACTACTTCAAGGAGAACGCCGCCAAGTCCGAGCAGGACATCGTCAACGAGATTGATCGTTACATCTCCTGGCCCGGGCAGGCGCTGGCCTACAAAATCGGCGAGTTGAAAATCAAGGAGCTCCGCGCCCGCTCGCAACGGGAGTTGGGTGACAGATTCGACGTGCGCGAATTCCACGACGTGGTGCTGCTCGCCGGCGCGCTGCCGCTTGACGTTCTGGAACAACGCGTGGAGGCATGGCTGCGGGGCAAACCAACCCGGCGCTGAGACTTTTGAATAGTGGCACTGGCGCCCCCGCCAGTGAAAGTCCTGCGGGCGAGGCGCCCGCCGGACCAGGCAGGCATGGGTGCCTGCCCCACTACCCAATTCCAACAACCTCTACAGGCCAGCGCATCACGGCGCCGTTGGCCGCGCCGCCGGCGGACGTCTTCCCTCTTGCGGCGACTTGGGCGGATGCGCTGGCTTGTTCGTCGCCGACAATTCCACCGTCGAGTCTGATTTCCACGGAACCTCCCGCTTGTTCACGATGAGCACGCGCGGCAGCAGTTCGATCTCGTGGCCAAATAAATCGAACGTCACCACGCCCGGCAGGCTGGTTAAGTCTTCGTAGATGACTTTGCCGAACGGCACCGGCCGGAGCGGACGGTCGAATGCCACCCGCTGCGAGACGTTGGTGGCCGGCGCTGGTTCGCCCGCGAAAATAATCTCCACCGAGGAAATGTTCAGCCTGGGTTGATACACCACCACGGAGGGATTGCCCGCCGCGTCGGCGAGGAAGTTCACTTCCCAAGCGCCCTTACGATGGCGCAGAAACTCCATTCCGTAAAAGCAACCGGCGTAAAGCGCCAGCACGATGGCGAAACAGCCGATGACGGACTTGGCAGTGAACCCGGATTTCATTCGTGGCGAGAGCGTTCGCAGCGGCGGCGGCGCTGTCAAGGCGCGGGCGGACCGCGCCGGTCAATCCTCCGGCCGCTCGCCGGCCGGCGCCATCTTCACCAGCTTCGGATCGAACTGGCCGAGCACCGTCACCAGATCGCTCTGCGCGGCCATGACTTCGCGGATGTCTTTGTAAGCCATCGGCACCTCGTCCAGACCGGCGGAGATGAGTGTCACACCTTGTTCGCGCAGGAAGCGGTTCACGTCCTTCCAGTTGAACTTCTCGTTCGCGGCCTTGCGGCTCATCACGCGGCCCGCGCCGTGGGACGCCGAGTTCAACGACTCCGCGTTCCCCTTGCCGCTCACCACGAAGCCCGGCGACGCCATCGAGCCGGGGATGATGCCCAGCACGCCCGCGCCCGCCGGCGTCGCCCCCTTGCGATGCACGACGACTTCACGCTCCACGCCGCCGATGATGTGCCGCTCCTTCCACGCGAAGTTGTGATGGTTCTCGATGTCGAGCAACACTTGCACGCCGAGGTTCTCCGCGATGTGCCGGTGAATGCACGCGTGGTTCGCCGCCGCGTAATGGCCCATCAATTCCATCGCCGCCCAGTATTCCTGGCCCTCGGCTGAATCCAGCGAAAGCCACGCGAGGCGCTTCAACTCACTGGGCAAATCCTTGAACTGCGCGAAGGCCAGCTTCGAGTAATGGTCGCACACCGCCGCACCCGTGCCGCGACTGCCGCTGTGACTGAGCAGCGCCAGGTATTCACCCGGCGACAATTCTCCGATTGGCCCGTGCGCGGTGAACACTCCGAACTCGACGAAGTGATTCCCGCTCCCGCTCGTGCCAAGTTGCGACCACGCCTTGTCCTTGAACTGCTTCGTCACCGGACTGACCGACCAGTCCGCATCCAGCACCTCATGCGCGCGACGCTCCTTGAAATTCGCGCCCACGCCGAAGCGCGTTTCCGTCTCAATGGCGCGCGTGAGCCGGTCCTGCTTCCGTTCCAGGTCGCGCAATGGCAGGTCCAGCACCGTCAGCTTCATCCGGCACGCGATGTCCACGCCCACCGCGTAGGGGATCACCGCGTTCTCCGTCGCCAGCACGCCGCCGATGGGCAGGCCGTAGCCGACATGCGCGTCCGGCATCAGCGCGCCCGCCACTGCCACCGGCAGCAGACACGCCTTCTCCATCTGCATCACGGCCTCGTGTTCGAGACCGTCGCCCCACTGCCGGTACTTCACCGGCTCGGCGCGCGGCGGCGGCGGCGCCTGGAGCAACACTTTCGCAAACGTCCCGCGCAATGCGTCGTCCACGAACGCCGACGGATTGGCGACAATGGCCGCCACCTCCTCGTGCAACCGCGCCTTGTCGCCGCCGCCGAGGATGAACTTGGAAATAAAATCCGTCGCCCGCCGCGTCGCCTCGCCCAGCGGCACGCCGAGGCGGAGAAAATCTTTCGTGTTCATTTCAAAACTGATTCTACTGTCCCGGATGGGAGGAGCGCGAGCCTGACAACAACCCCACGCCCGGCCCCACCGCCATTTTGTTAAGCGTAACATTGTCAAAACACGGTTTTGCGAACATTTCTTTGAAAATGATGCGAGCGAGCCAACGAGAGTTTCTGCCGCAGCCGTAAACGCTTGGGCCGCACGCTGACCGGGCTGCCCATAAATCGCGCTTGCAACTCGTGGATGATTTCTTCGACCGGCGTGTCCGCCAGCAACAAATCGAGCAACCGATCTTTCAATGCGTGGTAGCTCACCGCCCGGTTGACCTGCTGCCGATTTTGCGCGGGGCCGCTGCGCCCGGCCACGACCGCGGCCGCCGGGCCGCTCAACACGCTCTCCAGATTGGCCAGCAACACCGCCGCGTGAAAATCCCTGCCGCAGCGGCGACGGCGCTTTCGCACGTAGCAGGACGCTCCAACCGCGCAGGCACACGCACTGCCGAAAGCGGCGCCGCGTCCGACTTGCCGCCGCAGTCCACGACGCTCCGCGCGGCGCGATAGCGTCCTGGACTGCGCCAGTCATCTGGCGCTTTGGGAACGTCTCGCCGCGCCCGAAAGCGGCAGAGGGCTGCCGCAGTCCATGACGCTCCGCGCGGTTCGACGCGGAAGCGAGCGCGACATCGCCGGGTTGCGCACCCGAGTATTTAGATGGCGGGAAGCGGGCGGGGCTGCTACGGTTCCGTACAAGATTCCCACGATCCCGTGATGGCTATGAAAACTTCAAAACCAATGTTGGCACGCACCCGTCTGCGGCGCGGAGTCTGGCTCGCGGCGCTCGCCGGATGTTTGGCCGCAGGACTCGCAGCGACGCACGCCGCGCAACCCAGCGTGCAGCCGCTCCTTGAAGGCAAGTGGCCCAATGGGACACGAGTCCTTGCTCTCGATGTCAAAGTCGCGGGCAACTACGCCTACGTCGCCCATGCTTTTAACGGTTTCTCAGTAATTGACGTGAGCGACACGGCAAACTGCGTGCGCGTAGGGGGCTATTACACCTGGCTTACCGGGTATGCCAGAGAGATTGCCTCCGGTGTGGCGGTGGCGGGGAACTACGCCTTCGTGGCGGATGGTCCAGCGGGCTTGCTTGTGATTGATGTAAGCAACCCAACCACCTGCGTGCGTGTGGGCACCAATGACACCACCGGATTTGCCTCCGGTGTGGCGGTGGCCGGGAACTACGCCTTCGTGGCGGCCCGCTCCGCGGGCTTGCAGGTGTTTGATGTGAGCGACCCGACCAACTGCGTGCGCGTGGGCGGCTACAACGCCGGCGGGCAAGCCTTCGGCGTAGCGGTGGCGGGAAACTACGCCTTCGTGGCGGATTACACGAACGGTTTGCAGGTGATTGACGTAAGCAACACCACCAACTGCGTGCAAGTGGGCGGCTATGACACCAGCGGGAATGCCCTAGGCGTGGCGGTGGCGGGGAACTACGCTTACGTGGCGGATGACACGAATGGCTTGCAGGTGATTGACGTGAGCAACCCCACCAACTGCATGCGCGTGGGCGGCTATGACACCAGCGGGTCCGCCCGATCCGTGGCAGTGTCGGGGAATTACGCTTACGTGGCGGATGGCGCTGCGGGTTTGCAGGTAATTGACGTGAGCAACCCGGCGAACTGCGTGCGCGTCGGTGGCTACAACACCAGCGGGACGGCCTACGGCGTGACGGTGGTCGCCGACCGCATCTACGTCGCCACTGGTGTGGAAGGCTTGCTGGTGCTGCCCACGCTGCCGAACGTGCAGTTCACCGTGCGGGTGGAGGCCACGCCCGGCGTGCCCTTCACCCTCGAAGCCGCCACCGATCTCCGCGCGCCCATCCCCTGGTCGCCGCTGCTCACCACCAACGTCCCCGCCATGCCCTTCGACTTCGTGGACTTCGACGTAAAACTCACCAACAAACCGCAGAAGTTCTACCGCGTCCGCCAACCGTGAGGGGAAGTTGATAGGTGGGGAGTTGATGGTTGATAGTCGGAGGACGCTTCCGGTTCGTGCCAATCCCGAACTTGTATCTTGATTTCCATCTTCCTTGTCTGGCGCAAGCCAGACTGGAAAATGGGGCCGCCCTCCCCCCTGCAGGGGGGAGGGCGGTGGCGAACGCGGGAACGTAACGAACAAGCAGGCCGGGTGGCGCTGCGTT
>JANNEF010000269.1:0-7352 GCA_031378375.1 Verrucomicrobiota bacterium
TGTCGCGAATGTCGAGACGGCGACCGCAAGGAATCCGAGAGTGGCCACAGTTCCGATGAGCTTTAGGCTGTGCATGGTGTGGTCGAGCGGCTTAACCACCAGTTACTTCAATGGCCTGATCGAAACGTTCCTAAACATCACCGGATCGTTGTGCCCGGCGAAACCAAAATGACCCGTTGCGCGGTCCTTGCCCGGATGCGCGCTGTTGGCCATGTATTCGGTCACTTTGCTCAAGTCCGTGTCGAGGATGACCGAACCGTTCAGTTCGACCTTAATCGTCGAAGCGTTCACGGTGACTTCCTGGTAATTCCATTCGCCGATGGGATGTTGATAGCCGCGCACCGCCGCGACCATCCCGTAGGCCGAGCCGTGCGCCTGGCGCGGGTCAATCTTCCCGTGAAGCTTCTCGTAATCGTCGTCCAGCACCTGCAACTCGCATAAGCCCGCGTAGGCCGTGTCGCCCTTGCCCGGATACCGGATCGCCAGCCCGTTGTTCCCGCCGGGCGGCAGCTTGAATTCCAGCCGCGCGACGAAGTCGCCGTATTCCGCCGTCGTGTAAATCGTCCCGCCCTTGCCTGCCTTGCAGACCAGCGCGCCTTCCTTCACCTCGTAATTTTCCACCGGCCCGGCCCAGCCATCCAAATCCTTCCCGTTGAACACGGGCTTGAAACTCACGTCGTCCTTCCCGCGCAACAACCGGTTCGCCTCGGCGGACGGAATTTCGCGGATGAAAATATTCCGCCAGCGGATTTCGCCGCCGTGCGTCTGGAGTTGAATCGGCCCTTTGGCGAACAGCGGCTGCTTGCGGTCCCAGAAATTTTCCATGATGGCGTTGTCCACCACGAGCTTCTCATTGAGCCAGATGGTGGTGCGTGCGCCCACTTGCAGCATGCGGAGGCGGTTCCATTCGCCAAACGGTTTGTCCGCCAGCACGAGCGGGTCTTTGCCCGGCGCATTGGAACTGTTGTTCCACAGGCCGCCGGAGCCTTTGCCCGCGCCGATGTTCCATTTGCCGCCCGCCTCGGTGTAATCCCAAATCTGCACCTGCGGTGAGCCGCGCAGATACACGCCGCTGTCGGCCTTGGCCACGGTCTTGTAATCAATCAGCAACTCGATGTCCCCATACTCCTTCTCGGTCGTCGCGTACGGCCCGTTGCCATCGTTGATCAACTCCGCGTTCTCGATGCGCCAATGTTCCTTGAAGGATTTCTGGTCCGCCTCGCGTTTCTCGTCCGGGATGGCCTCGATGCGCTTGGGATGATAATGGCCCAGTCCCCACCAGCCGGTGAAATCCTTCCCGTTGAACAGCGCGGTGAAGCCAGGCGGCGGCTGCGGTTCCGCCGCTGACAATGGAACCGGCGCGAGCGCGCAAGCGATCAGTGAACAAGCTGCCAGCCGGAAAATGTTCGAGTGATTCATGGGCGCGGTTTTATGGTTTCGCCCCGGCCGGCGCAACAATTAAACAAGCAGAGGCGACACGCGCTCAGACTTTTTCAACCGCCGCCGCCACCCGGTCACTCAGCAAACAATTTCCCGATCTGCTCCACAGTGGCGGTTCCAGTCGTGCCCAACTGATGAATCACCACCGAGGCGGCCGAACCGGCGATTTCCAGCGCCTCGCGCGACGTCGCGCCCGCGGCCAGCGCCGCCGTGAGGTTCGCCATCACCGCGTCCCCTGCCCCGACGATGTCGATCTCTCCGCGCACCGGCAGTGCGGGAACGTGCTCGACCGTCCCGTCGGGTGCCGCGCCGAGCAGGCCGCGCTCCGCCAGCGTCACGAACATGTGTTGCCCTTGCTGCTTCGCCAGCGCGGACGCTGTCTGCCTGATTTCTTCCAAACTGAGAATCCGCTTCGCACCGGTATAAGCCGCCAATTCCGCCGCATTCATTTTGAAAGTCACCGACGGATAGCCGCGCAGCCCGCGCCGGCTATCGGCGACGATGAGCACGCGTGTCTGCTTTCTGACAAGGTCGCCGATGGCTTCCAAAACCCTGCGGGTCACCACGCCCGTCTCCGCCACGTCCACCTGATCCAGCAGGATGATGGCGTCCACGGTTTCGGCGATCTTGAGCACGGCCTGCGACAGCAGTTCCTGAAGTTGCGCCGGGGTGGGCGTCCAGTTTTTGCTGTCCAGACGGTTCAACTCCACCGGCGGCTGGCCCGGTGAGACGATCAGCGGCTTGCAATAAGTGAACGTACGACGCTCCCCGGTGGAGATGAAATGATCCATGAACACGCCGGGCTTCGCCTCCAGCGCGCGTCGCAGCTCGTAACCCTCGCCATCGAAGCCCGCAAAGCCCACCGGATAAATCTGGCCGATGCCCAGCGCCACGAGGTTGTTCAAGATCGTTCCCGCGCCGCCCGGCTGGCTGCGCACGTTGACGACGTTATGAACCGGCAGGCCCGTCTCGATGGAGATCTCCTGCCGCGCGGGATCGATTTCGAGGTAGCGGTCGAGACAGAAGTCGCCCACGACCGCGACGCGAAGCCGTGCGTAACGACCCGTGAGGGATTGAAAGCGGGCGGCGTTCACGCGGAAAATCCCGTGAGAGTCGGTTTGGAAATGGTCGGAGAAGCAGTTGCCCGCGCCCGTCTGCATCCGGCGCGCGCCCCGCCGACCGTGCTTTCTGCGGCCGAGGCACCCGCAGGACTTTCGCTGGCGAGGGCGCCAGCGCCACTTTCCAAACGGACTCCAGCATCCAAGCTCCAAACAAGGCGCCCACCAACCGTCGAGTGGGAGTCTGATACTTTGAGCTTCTCTTGAGCTTTGAGCTTTGAGTTTTGAGCTTCGCGGGTCATTTCTTCAAACGGTTCAACTCCGCGAGCAGCCGATGCGCAAACAGCACGTTGTCGCATTGCAGATAGTGCATCGCGCCGCCCATGCGGGAAAAACTTTTGCAGAAGCGCAGATAGTAAGCCGGATTGTCCTTGGGCGGCTCGCCTTGGGTCCAATCCCAATTGCCGCCATCCTGCAAGTCCACCACGTAGATGCCGTGATCGCGGACGATTCCCAGCCCCGCCTGCAACCGCAGATTGTTCACGCAACTGAGGCTCTTCTCGAACACCTGCGGCGCCATGATGGCCGAACCGACCGACAGCACCACGCCCCCGTCGAGCGTCTCCACCGCGCAGCCAAACAATCGGAAGTCGTGGTCCGCCGCGCGCCCGATGGCCGCGCCGTTGAACATTGGATGATTGGAGATGATGTCGTAACCGATGCCGGGATGAACCGTGAGGGGGATGCCGTGGCGAAAGGCGCTGGCGAAAATTGAAGTATGCTTCCACGGATGCCGCACCTCGTGCCGGCCCGGTTTCAAGTCGTGGACGCGCATCGCCCGCAACAGTTCCACGCGCGCCGGAGCGAGCGGATGCGACGGCTCGGCGCGCAGAAGCATCTCCAATTGTTCCGGCGTGGGAAGCGTCACCCCATCTTCCTGAATGAACCGGCCCAGCGCCACGCCGTAGCCTTCGGGCCGCAACGCGCCGGCCAGCAACGCGAGGTGGATGTTGCGCCCCGTCTCATCCCAGGTGCCGAAGGTGCCCGTCGCCACGTTTTGCTCGACGCTCTCGGTGGACCACGCCTGATACGCGAACTCCCAATCATGAATTGAACCCGCCCCGTTCGTTGCCAAATGCGTGAGCCAGCCACCCGCCATTAATCGCTCGATGATCGCCGCCCCACCGTTCTTCACCAGGTGCGCGCCGTAGAGGAACATCACGCCGGCGTTGCGCTGCCGCGCGCGTGTGATTTCGCTCGCACACCGCTCGATGAGTTGCCGGTTGTGCTCCGAGCACGGTGGCGGCGCGGCATCGGGGTTCACCAGAATATCCTCGACGCGGCTCATGCTGCGTCGCTGCGCGAGCGGATAGACCTTGAGCTTCGTCAAATCGAGCGGTGATGGAAAGCCAGCCATGTGCAATTGGGAATTTGAAATTTGAAACCGCTTCACCTGCCAAGGAGGCGTTCCATCAGCGCCACCACATCCCGATAGTCGGGCACAACCACGTCCGCGCCCACGCCGAGGAGGCGCTGGCGTTTCCATTCATCCATCTGCCCGGAGCCGTTGTGCGCCTCGTCGCTGGCCACGGCCACGGCCAGTCCGCCGGCTTCCTTGGTGTTCTGGATTTCCACGTAGCCATCGCCAAAGGCCAGCAGCCGGTCGCCGTTGATTTGGTTTTCGCGGAGGATGCGTTCGATAACCATTTTCTTGGAGAACGCCTTGTAGTCATCCTGCGCACCGTAGATGTGTTTGCCGAAATAGCGCGCGACATCGAGCAGTTCGGCCTCCTGCTTTACAAAGACTTCATCGGTGCCGCTGGCGAGGTAAAGCGTGAAACCACGCCGGCAAAGGTTCTCCAACAACTCCCGCGCGCCGTGAACGAGGAAATCGTCCCGCCGCAAAACGCCGCTGCGGATGCCATCCAGGCGCGAGCGGATGCGCGTGTCGAGGCGGCGCAGGTATTCGTGTTTGTACCAGAGCGGCTCGTGTGGCTCGCCGCCACGCTCCCGGATGCGGTCCGCCAGTTGCATCATCTGATAAATGGTCTGCTTGCCGTTGAGTCGCATGATGTCGTCAGTCATGATCTGGCGCACGGCGGCGTCCGTTTCGCCGGGGAGGCGCGGGAGCATTTCCATAAACATCGGCACCATCACCTCCGGCCAGCCCTCGCGGATGAGCGAGAGCGTGCCGTCGAAATCCAGGATGACGTGACTGATCTGCGGACGCGGGGCGAAGCCCGGAGCGAACTCGACCCGCCCGCGAAATGAAGCGGCTGATTGCATCTGGCCGAGAGCTAACGCGGATTGGCGGGAAAAATCAATCCCGCCCCTTCAACCGTTCGCCCGTCAGGTTGTGACCGAGTTGCCGTTAAGCGTGCTTGATAGATTTGTCTCAAACGATCGAGAACTTGCCTCGCAATTCCGGTGGCGGTTCGCGGACGGCCGAATTCGGAGCCCCCATTTGAGTCGCGCCGATCTGAGGAAGTCTCATACTACACGCGACCCAACATCCGATTCAGAGAGTCGGATGTTTGATGGATCAGCGCTTCGGGGTAATGGGGATAGGGGTGGAAATACTCGAAGGTCAGGTAGCCGCGATAGCCGGTCTGGTCGAGTGCTTCCATCACCGCCGGCCAGTTGGTCGTGCCGTCGAGCAGCGGGCGGAAGGTTTCCAGCGAGAAGTCCGTTCCCTTCTTGGTGAATTCCTTGAAGTGAACGTTCTTGATGCGTTTGCCCAGAACGGAAATCCAGTGTTCGGGAAACTGGAACATCATGATGTTGCCGGTGTCGAAGTGAACGCGGACGTGTTCGCTGCCGAAGCTGTCCACGAAGGTATTCATCTCCATCGGCGTCATCAGGTAGCCGTTGAAGAAAATATTTTCGATGTTGAGGAAGACTTTCAACTTCTCCGCCTGGCTGGCGAGCTTGCCGACGGCTTCCCGCGCGCGCCGGTCGCACACGTCGTTGGGGACCGGTTCGTGATCAGTGCGCCACGGAATATGCACCGCGCCGGGCACGACCAGGACGTTCTCCACGCCGAGATCATGCGCGGCTTGCGCGATCATGCCGGCCAGTTCGATGCCGCGCGCGCGCTTGGCGGCGTCGTTGCTCGACAGCGGATAAGGCCAGAACAGAAACGAACAGAGGCCGCTGATGGCGATGCCGATCTTGTCCGCCATCTTGCGGATGGCTTCGTAATCCTTCGTGCCGAACTTGGGCGAGAGGTCGTTGTCCAAATCGTAGTTCAACTCGATGCCGTCGAAGCCGGCGTCCTTGGCGAGTTGCAGGCATTCCCGCAAGTTCATCCGCTCCGGGTAGGGGAAGGCCCAGAGGTTGATGGACTTTTTCATGTCGTAACGCTTCGTGGAAGCGCGACGAGTATCGGGCTTGGGCGGCTCCGCGGCGGTGACGTTGCCGGCTGTGAGCGCCGCCGCGCCCGCCGCCACGGCCAGCGTGGATTTGATGGCGTCGCGCCGGGAGACGAGGCTGCCGGTCGCCTTGAGTTGGTCGAGTTGCGCGTCGCGGTCCCCGGGCGGGCGCGGAAAGACTTCGCTGTGGGATTTCATGCCGGTGTGATGGCACCAAGCGCGAAGACTTTCAAGCAGAACGTAAGACCGGCCTCGCGCCCGTCCTACTTCTTCGCCACCGGAACCGGCGGCTGGAAAAACAACGCGCCCTTCGCCTTGGTCTTGCGGCGGTAAACTTTGTCCGAACTGCACGCGTAAAGGTATTCGAGGTTTGGCCCAGCGAAGCCGACGCTCACGGTGCCCTTGTTTTGCGGACGCACGATCACGCCGCCCAGCCGGCCGGTGGAGTCGAACACCTGGATGCCGAGGTGGCTGGTCACGTAGTAACGGCCCTGTGTGTCCGTGGTCGCGCCGTCGCCGCCGCTGTCGGGCTTGCCGGCGGGCACGCGCAATTCCATGTAGCGCTCGCCGTGCGCCAGGCCGCCGTCGGCCTCGACGCGGTAAACCCACACATTGGTCCCCTTGTATTCCGAAACGGCCAGCGTCCCCTGATCAGACGAAAGCGTGATGCCGTTGGGCGCGTTGATGCCCGTGGCCCCGACGCGCAGGCTGCCCTTCGCATCCACAATCGTCACCTGGCCTTTGCCGGTTTCGGTGAAATAGACGAAGCCCTTGTGCGACACGACGAGGTCGTTGGGTTGCACGTTGTCCGCCAGCACGGTGGTCTTGCCGGAGGGCGTCTCAATGGCGACGACTTGTTTCTTCGGCGCCTGGGTGCAGGCGTAGAACCGTCCGTCCGGGCCGAACTTCAATCCGCTGATGCGCGGTGCGCCCTCAATCAGCGTGCTGACTTTGCCATCGGGCGAAATCTTCACGATGTTCGTCCCCTTGGCGACGTCGGTGAAATAGAAATTCCCCGCCGCGTCCGCGCACGCGGCGTCGGTAAACTGGTAGCCCTGCGCCACCAACTGCCAATCCTCGCCGTCCAGCAGCACAGTGGACAACGCCATGTCGCCGGCGAGATTTTGGGCGGTGGCTTGATGGGGGAGGAAAGCGGAAACCAGCAGCAACGCGGCGAGCAAAAGTGTTTTCATGGCCGAGGTTATTAGCAACAAACCCGTCCGAGCACCAAGGAAAAACTTTCGCGCCATGTAACGCCTCAGTCTTCGCTGCATTTTTTTGTTGCATAGTATGTATGTGTTTAGATATACTTTCTTCATGCCCGCTGATTGCGACCTTCCTTCGAACTTGCAGAAGCATTTTCAAAACGAAGTTCTTGCCCTTTGGCCAACGAGCCTTTCAGAGCCGGCCAAAGGGCAAGAACTTCGTTTTGAAAATGCTTCTGCAAGTTCGAAGGAAGGTCGCAATCAGCGGGCATGAAGAA
>JANNEF010000272.1:0-13484 GCA_031378375.1 Verrucomicrobiota bacterium
TGAATGCGGTGTTCCCGACGCGTCACGGAGTACTGTTTCGTCTGAAATCGTACTCCGTGACGCGTCCGGGAGTACTGTTTTGCCTGAAATCGATGTCCATGGCGCGTCGTGGAGTACTGTTTTGCGTGAAATCGTACTCCGGGACACGTCGGGGAGTACTGTTTCAGCCGAAATCGTACTCCATGGCGCGTCCTGGAGATCGAGTTTTTCTGGTCCCGGCCGGCCGGCTCCCACTTCTTTGGCCGCCGGGGATGGGGGGTGAAAATTTTTCGTGTCGCGGTCGTCGGATCGGTTATTATCTTGTCGAAGCATGTCTTTGCCGGCGCGAGAGTGGCTGAAACGCCGGTGCCAGCACGCGGAGCAATTTCCCGTTGCTGGCGGAGCGAATGTGGCGCGTGGCCGCGTTGAAAGTTTTTTATGACGCAACCGTTTTCGAGTTTACTGCGCCTCCGTCCGGTGGCGGGATGGCTTGCCGCAATCGTGCTGGCGGGGATGGCCACGGTGGTCGGTCAAGCCGCGCCCGCGTTCACCGAGGTCACGCGCGCCGCCGGCATCACCAACACTCATCACAAACCGATGCTGGACCGCCAGCTCGACAACATCAATTCGTGGGTCAGCAGCGTGGGCGCGGCGGCGGCGGCGGCGGACTTCGACAAGGACGGCTGGCTGGATTTGTTCGTGACGGATTCGCGCCAGGGGTTCGATAATCATCTTTACCGCAACAACCGCGACGGCACCTTCGCCGACGTGGCGCCGACGGCGGGGCTGGCGCGCGGCAACACCGATGAGAAGGGCGCGAGCACCGATTGCGTCTGGGGTGATTACGACAACGACGGCTGGGCGGACTTGTATGTGGTGCGGTGGGGCACGGACTCGCTTTACCGCAACAACGGGGACGGCACGTTCACGGAGGTGACGGAAAAACTTTTCAAGAAACGCAACGGCGCGCCGGGCGTGGATTGGGCCAACGGCTGCGCGGCCATCTTCCTCGACTTCAATCTCGACGGACGGCTGGACATTTACGTGGGGAATTATTTTGACGAGTTCGACCTGTGGCATCTCAAGACGACGCGCATCATGCACGACGATTTCGAGAAGGCGCGAAACGCGGGGCGCAATTTTCTCTATCGCCAGAATGCCGACGGCACGTTCACGGAGGTCGCGCCCGCGCTCGGCCTGGATGATCCGGGCTGGACGCTCGCGGTCGGTTCCGCCGACTTGAACAACGACGGCTGGCCGGACATTTATTGCGCGGATGATTTCGGTCCCGACCAGCTTTTCCTGAACAACCGCAACGGCACTTTCACCAACGTCACCGCGACGGCCATCGGCTTCGACACGAAGAAGGGCATGAACGTGGACTTCGGGGACATTGACGGCGACGGCTGGCTGGACATGTATGTGGCGAACATCACTACCGCCGAGTATCTGCAGGAGGGCAACATGCTCTGGCACAACAACGGTATCGGCGCCGACGGACTGCTCACCTTCACCGACATCGCGCTGGAGACGGGCACTTACGACGGCGGCTGGGGCTGGGGCGCGAAGTTTTTCGATCCGGACAACGACGGCGATCTCGACATCATCGCCGTGAACGGCTTCATCAGCGCGGGCAAGGGGAATTACTGGTATGATCTCGCGAGCTGGACGGTCAAAGGCCAGGACGTGGCGGACGCGAAGAACTGGCCGGCCATCGGCGACCGCAGTTTCAGCGGCTACGAGAAGAACCGGTTCTGGCGGCACGACGGCACTTACAGCTTCAGCGAACGCGCCCGCGAATACGGCCTCGACAGCACGCGCGACGGGCGCGGCGTGGTGTGCTTCGATTATGACAACGACGGCGATGAAGACCTGTTCGTCGCCAATCAGGACGCGCCGCCGCATCTCTAT
The DNA here is from genome assembly GCA_031378375.1 of Verrucomicrobiota bacterium. GTDB lineage: Bacteria > Verrucomicrobiota > Verrucomicrobiia > Limisphaerales > JANNEF01 > JANNEF01. Next base: position 1,891 of record JANNEF010000272.1, read on the forward strand.
CGCAACGACCTCAAGACCACGAACCACTGGCTCGGTCTGCGTCTGGTGAGCGACCCAGCCACGAAGATTAATCGCGACGCCCTCGGCGCGCGCATCACGCTCATCACCTCGGGCGACCGCCAGATTCGGGACCACAACGGCGGCAAATGTTATTGTGGCCAGAGCGACCCGCGCCCGCACTTCGGCCTGGGCCGCGATGAACGAGTGAAGCTCCTCGAAGTCCGCTGGCCCGATGGCGGCCTGCAGTACGTCGAAAACGTGCCGGTGGATCAATACCTCACCATTCGCCAATCCCCGGAGCAGTACGCCACGCAACTCGCCACTTCCCAGCCGGTGCCCAAGGCGTGGCAGAAACCCAAGGCGACCGAGTCGGCCGTTCCCAAACTCAGCGCCGAGGAACTGGAAAAACTGCTGTCCGAAACGGAGGCGGCCCTGCGCAAATCCCTGGCGAGTTACAAGCTGGCCAGCAGCTACCGCTCACGTTGCGCCGCTTACGACCAGCACGAGCGCGCGATCAAATTCTTCCAGAGCCTCCTGGCCAAAACCCCGGGCAGCCAGCGCGCCCGGCTCGAACTGGCCAGCGCGCTGGTGGACAAAATCCCCACCTGCGGCGGCATGGCCGCGATCGTCAGCAAGGGCACGCTCGCGCGCAAATCCCTCGACCAGCTTGACGCCTATCTGGCCGCCGAGCCGGACTCGTGGATCGGCCGCTACACGCGCGGCATGAATCATCTGCACTGGCCGCGCGCACTGATGCATTCCGCCGACGCCGCGAAGGATTTTGTCCGGTGCATCGAGTTGCAGGAAAAGGGCGGGAAATCCAAGGCGAAGCCGTATCACCTGCGCGCGCACATCGCCCTCGGTGACGCCTACGCCAAGAACCGGCAGGTGGACAAGGCCCGCCCCGCGTGGCAGCAGGGGCTGAAGGCATTCCCCGATTCACAGGAATTGAAAGACCGGCTGGCGATTAAGGACGGTGCCCAGTTGATCAAATTCGTGGAGGGCAAGCGCAGCCTGGATCACCCGATTGACACCGACCTGTCATTTATGGACCGCGAATAGTCCGCGTGGAGTCTGGTCGCAGGCAGGAACAATCTCAACGCGGCGGCGCGCTGAACTGATCCCCCGCCACCCACCGGGTGTTGTATTCCAACTGCCAATCACCGGGCGCGCTCACCGGCAGCGGCTCCACCATGTCGCCCTCCACGACGTTGTGGTCGCCGTCCTTTTCCCAGCCGACGGAGTGGAAGAAAAATGTGCGGACGCGGTCCGGGGGAACGGGCGGCAGCGACTTCGCGGCGAAACGCAGCGTGAGCGCGTCGCCGGCGTTCACGAGCACCAGCCGCTCGTCGCTCGTCTTCGCCAGTTCCAATACGTCGCCGTAGCGCGTACACCAGCCTTGCGGCGTCGTGCGCCACGGCGGGCGCTCGGAGACGTTCGCATAAGCGGGCGTTTGCGGGTGGCCGGGGGCGCGCGACTTGATTTCGGAGAAACCGCGCCAGCGCAGCCGCGCGCCGGTGGGCGCCAGTTCGTGGGATTGAACTTCGGCGGCGGCGACGCGTTCGCCCAACGCGATGCGATCCCAACGCAACTCGAACGTGGTTGTCAGCCGCAGCCGCTTCGCGCCGCGTGGCACCTTGCCCGCCAGATCGCACAGAATGGTTTTGGTTTTCCCCGCCGGCATTCCGACCACGACGTCCACGGGCAACCACTCGCCCGACTGCGCTTCGACTTCAAGCCGCGGCGGGATCACCGGCAGCGTGGCGTTCTGCGACGCGGCGATGTTCGCGCTCGCGTCGCCGTATTGAATCCAGCCGGTGAGCGCGAGCACCAGCGGACGCTCCGCGTCGAGCGGACCGAAGTCCAGCGTCAGGGTCAGCGGTTCGCACTGCCCGCGCAGCGGCGGCGGGAGCGGACGACCCGGCGCCGTGAACGTGCCGTCAATCGCGCGCACCGCTTCCGTGCGGTCGAGACCGTCGCCGCCCCGCGCGCTCAACGGCGGCTTCAGCGCACGCAGCGCCCACAACTCCGACGGCGGGAACGGCGGCGGGCCGAGCTTGTCGGTCGAATGGATTTCCAAGCCGGGCGCATGGTCCACGGCGATGAGCCGGGCGCTGTCGAGATAGAGCACCTCGCGCAACTCCTCGGTCACTTCCACCTCATACGCTCCGCGCCTGGGCTGAAGTTTTTTCCCGTCGCCGATCAAAACAATTTCCTCCGGATCAGCGGGCAGCATCACGTCGCGTCGCAGCGACAGGCCCAGTGGCGCATTCCCGAGCAGATCGGTGACGAAGCGAAAGCCGCGCCCGTCCCAGGCGTAGAGGTACGGGCAGGAACCGGCGGCGACGTTCTTCTCGGCGATCAGCAACGGCTCCGGCTTCACGCTCACGTCAATCTGATTGTCCACCACGCCGTTGCCCCAGACCGTTTGCACCGAGTCGAGCCGCTGGCGATTGCCCAGGCCGATCTCGACTGGCAGCGCGCTCACGGAACGCACCGCGCGAAAATCGCCGACACGCAGTTCGACGCGCGTGCCCAGGCCGGTGGGATTGGTCTTCGTGCCGAGGAGCCGGGCTTTGAACTGGCCGTTCACGTTGCCGCCGTCATTGCGGAGGATGTGCAGGCGTCCCGCCACCGTTACCAGCAGCAAATCCGTGTCGCCGTCCGCGTCGAGATCGGCGGCGATGACTTCTCGCACCGCTGACAGTGCAACCGATGCCAGACCGGCGCTTTCCGTCACGTCCGTCCACTTGCCGTCACCGGTGTTGCGCCACAACCGAACCGCGCCGAGATCCGGTGAACCGCGCCGGGTTCCCACCGCGCAGAAATCCAGCCAGCCGTCGTTGTCGAAATCAAGGAGCGCGCCGGATGAAACTTCGATGGCGGTGAAGTCAAACCGATGCCGCGCCGCGCGTCGCCCGAAAAGGACTGCCGCCTCCTTGTCGCCAATCAACACGGCATCCATGTGGCCGTCATTATCGAGGTCATCAGCCAGCACGCGGCGCGCGGGCGGCCAGGGACCGGGCGGTTCGGGCATTCGCGCGAACTGGCCGGCCCGCTGGTTCATGCAAACCAGCGTTGGCCCGGTGCCGCGCGCGGTGATCAGGTCAATGGCGACATTGGCATCGAGATCCACCGCGGCCACGTCCAACGCGGGGGCGACGGCGACCAGGCCGACTTGCGCGGTGACGTTCGTGAAGCGCCCGTCGCCGTTGTTCTGCCAGAGTTGCAGGCCGCGTTGATCCGCGACGGTCAAATCGAGATCTCCGTCGTGATCGTAATCCACCCACCGGGCGTTATTCCCGCGCACGCCCGCCAGACCCGCGTGCTCCGTCACGTCTTCAAACGCATTCGTGCCGGCGCGCTTGAGCAGGCACGCGCCGTCCGGGCCGAGCAGGAAGATGTCGTTGCGCGCGTGCTCGGTCGCGTCGTACTTCACGCCGGGCGGCACGTCGTCAAAAAAATCCCCGGCGATGCAGGCACGAAACGGGCCTCCGTTCGTGACCGACTGCGCGACGGGCACACGCGCCAGTTTGCCGCTCGACGACACGGTGAGCAGAGTCGCCGCGCCTTGGGCATCCACAACGAACACCATGCAGCGGCCTTTCTCATCCACGTCCAGCACCGCCGCCGCCGTGGCCGTGCGCGCGGCTTCGTCAGCGAACAGTTCGCCCGATGCGTCGGTGAAACGCACTTTGATGCCGGGGGTGGGGCGGGGCGGGGGAGCGGGAGCCGCTTCCGGCTGCGTGTGGACACACCGTTCCAACGCGACGGGCGTGCGCGAATCCTCGTTGAAGAGTTTCCGCAAACGCATGAATTCCTGCTGCTGCTTTTCCTGCTCGACCCGGTCGCCGGCCTGCGCCGCGAAGACGGCGAGCTTGAATCGCGCGCTGGCGTGGAGCGGGTCCAGTCGCGCAGTCTCGCGCAGTTGGACGAGCGCCTTATCATTTTGTTTGGCGAGCTGGCAGGCGCCGGCCAGTTGAAAACGCACGGCGACGGTGAAGGCGTCCAGGCGCGCCGCTTCTTCGAGAAATGGCACGGCCTGCTCAAATTCCGAACGATGCATATGCGCCAGCCCGGTCAGATAACTGGTGGCGGCTGAGTTCTTTTCGACGGCGCGGGCGCGGCTCAGAAGTTTGAGGGCTTCGTCATCCTGGCTCGCCAGCATCTGCGCGCGGGCGAGATTGCGGAGGGCGGCGGGGGACTTTGGCTCCAGGTTCACCGCCGCGCTGAACGCTTCAATGGCCTTGGCCGAATTACGATTTTCCAGGTGCGCCTTGCCGATGTTCATCAACCGTACGAACTCCGGTTTCGCCGCCGCAAATGCAACGGTCGAAGACAGGCAGGCCAGCAGGGTGACCGCAGTCAGGATTCTGGCGGAAATGGAATTCACCGGCGTCAATCAGCCGAAGATGCGCTGCAACCGCGCCGCATCGTAGGCGTGGCGCTCGGTGGAATTCATTTTGCCGAAGTCGGGGCTGCCGTTGGGGCGCTTCGGCCAGGTGGCCGTGTTTTTCTCCGCGGCAGTCGATGCTGGCAGGCGCAGATCGCTGGAAGTTGTGGCTTTCGGCTGGGGGCGTTCAGAGTCGCGCACGTTCACGGTTGCCCGGCGCGCGGCGCTGCCGTCGTAGCTCATCGCCTGGTCGGTGAGCTTGATGTCATCGTCCAGCGGGCGGTGCGGCTGGATGCCCTTGCCTTGCAGCACGCCATGATAGGCGCGGACGGCTTCCTCCGGCGAAAGCTTGCCGTCGGTGATGAGGCGCAGCATCTCGATGAAGGCGAGTTGATGCTCGGCGTTGTTGATCTTGCGGCCAAAGAGCGCCACTCGCGCGCCGTACCTCTGCGCGTCGTGGATGAGCTTGAAGGCGTCGTAGGTCGTGCCCGCGCCGCCGCCGAGGATGCCGACGACGAGGTTGGGGTCATACTGCGCCAGTTCCTCCATCGCCTTGGGACCGTGATAGACGATTTTCAGGAAGTCGGGGCGGCCCGCTTCCGCCACGCCGGCGAGCGTGCGAAGGATGTTGTCGTTGATGAATTCGCCGAGTTTCTCCGGCGCGATGCCGCTGTCCACGTTCGGATCGAATATTTCCAGGAAGTGCCGGAACCCCTTGCGTTCCGCCTCCTCGCGAAATTCCTTGTACCACAACAACGCTTCGCGATCCTGCTCCAGTTCGTTGACGAACGTGATGGAGTAAAGGCCGAGGTTGGCGCCGGGGAACTCCCCCGCCCCGTCACGCTCACATTCAACTTCGCCGCACTGGATGTGGTCTATGCTCGCGCTGCGGAACGGCTGGCTCGGCTCGCGCGTGTAAGCGCCGTGCCGCGCGGCCCAGACGTCCGTGGTGTCATTCGCGCGCGCGGCGGGCGTGACGTGCGAGTTCTTGAACAGCCCCTCCTTGATCGTGAGTTGCTCGTTCACGTAGGCGGACATGAGCATGATGTCGATCAGTCCCTGGTGCGTGACTTCGCGGATGATGTCGAGGAATTCGGGCAGGTTGCGGTAGCCGAACTCGTCGCGGTTCCAGACCTCCGGCGAAAACTGCGCCGGCCGCGCGCCGCGCTTTGCCAGAAAACCGCGCGGCCCCGGAGCCCGCACGCCAAACGCCATGTCGGCATCCTTGGCGTCCGCGAGGATGAACGCGCGGGAGTTCGGATTGGCCCGGACCTCCGCGAGTTTGGCGTCGAGTGATTTAATCATTCTGCTGGAGGGCGATGCTAACGGGACGGAACACGGACGACAACCACTTCCGCGCCCGGATCGCGGCGACGACTGGCGATTCCATTGACGAACCGTGGGCGATGGTTGTTCGCTGCCGCCTGCCTACGCCATCTCCAGCCCGCGCATGGTGCCGGTGGCCGAGGCGAACTTGTCCGTCTCCAGGCCCATGCGTTGCAACATCGAGACGAAGAGATTGGGCAGCGGATAATTGTGCTGCGTGTCGAAGGCGAGATGCTGTCCGTGCTTGAAACCGCCGCCCGCGAAAATCGTCGGCATGTTCGTCGTGACATGCGTATTCGCGTTGCCGAGGTTCGAGCCGTAGAGAATCATCGTGCGGTCGAGCAGCGGTTCGCCGTCTTCGCGGATGTTCTTCAAGTCGGTGAACAGTTCCGCCAGCAGCTTCATGTGCCATTCATCAATGGTCTTCAACTGCGCCAGCTTCTCCTTCGACTTGCCGTGGTGCGAAAGATTGTGGTAGCCGTCGCTGGTTTTCACTTCGCCGAATTCGATGGCCGGCGAGTTCACACTGTCGAGCAGCAACGAAATCGAGCGCGTCGAATCGGTCTCGAAGGCGAGCCGCGCCATGTCATACATCAGCTTCACCTTGTCCATGTAGGCCTTGGGGCTGGCAGGATCGAGCGGGACTGGTGCGGTGACTTTCGGCTTGGGCTGGCGTTCCCACTCGCGCGACATCTGCAGGCGTTGCTCCAGATCGCGGACGCTGTCGAAGTATTGATCCAGCCGCTCGCGGTCGCGCGCGCCGACCGTGCGCTGCAAGTCCTTCGCCTGTCCGGCGACCGCGTCGAGAATGCTTCGCCCTGTCTCCAGCTTGCGCACCTGCGCCTCGGTGTCGGACTTCGTTCCTTGTAGAAACATTCGGGCGAAAACGTCAGCGGCCTTCTCTTCGCACGGAATCAACACCCCCGAGCCGGTCCACGAAAGGCTGCGCTGGCCCTGCTGCACGTTCACGCCCAGCGTGAGCGACGGGAAACGCGAAAGGTGGCCGATGCGCTCGCCGATGTATTGGTCGAGCGAGATGGTGTTGCGGAAGCCCGCGCTGCCCGGATGCGGCGCCGCCGTGAGGAAACAATTGTCCGCCGGATGCCCGCCATCCACTTCCGGATGCGACACGCCGCTGAACACGGTGAAGTCGTCACGGTGCGCTTTGAGATGCTCCAGATACGGCGAGAGCGCGTAGGCCCGCCCGCCTTGTTTGGGAAAAAATTGATCCGGCAGCAGGCCGAGGTTGTTGCAGATGCCAAACATCCGGCGCGGCTTCCCGCCCGGCGTGGCGCTGGCCGCGACCCGGTTCGTCACCGCCGCAAAGGCTGGCGTCATCGCGTCGAGCAGCGGTAGTGAAAGGAGGATGCCCGCGCCGCGAAGAAACTTGCGCCGCGAGAGCGCGGGCCGGGTCGAAACGAAAGGTGCATTCATAGGCTCAATGGTTTGTCGCTCATTCATTGACGGTTCCCGACGGTCATTTGTTTAAGAAGAGTTCGCTCTGCACAACTTCATGCACGAGCGAGCGGACGCCGTAGTGGCTGGAACTGGCCCGTTGCAGCACTTGCTCGATCGCCGCGCGGTCGGCGAAGCGCACGGGAGCGCCGGTCGCATAAACCGCCAGTTGCCGCGCGAGATTGCGGGCAACCTGTTTTTCATCGTCGAGCAACAGGCGTTTGAACTCGCGGATGTCGGCGAACTTGCGGCCATCCGGCAATTCGCCGGTGGCATCCACCGGCAGCGCATAGTGGAAGGCGAACTTTTGCCCGCTCTTGGCCAGTCCCGGCTCGGGCACGCCGTCGCCCATCGCGCGGTAGCGGTCGCGCCAGCCGCCCATCACGTCGAAATTCTCCAAGGCGAAGCCGGGTGGATCCATCTTCGTGTGGCACGCGGCGCAGGATTCCTGCGTGCGATGCTTTTCAAGTTGCTGGCGTATGGTGACCGCGCCGCGAATGTCCGGGTCAATGGCCGCCACGCTGGCGGGCGGAGGCGGCAGAGGCTGGCCAAGGATGCGTTCCATGATCCACGTGCCGCGCAACACGGGCGAGGTGGTGGTGCCATTGGCGGTGACCTTCAGCACGGCGGCCTGCGTCATCAATCCGCCGCGTGGGCTGTTCTTCGGCAACGCCGTGCGGCGCAGCGCGACCCCTGGCACCGCCGGCAGGCCGTAGTGCACGGCCAGCCGTTCGTTGAGCATGGCGAATTCGGACGCGACGAGATTGCGCGCCGGCAAATCGCCTTGGAGCAGTTCGGCAAAAAACCGTTGCGTCTCCTCCAGCGCCGATTCGGCCAGCAAGTCGTCGAGGTAATAGTCGGGGTATAGTTCGCCGTCGGGCGAGGTGGCCTGAAGTCTCCGCAAGTCCAGCCAGTAATCGAGAAAGGCGTCCACGAACTGGCGCGACTTGGGGTGGTTGAGCAGACGCTCGGTTTGTGCGCGCAACACGTCGGATTGGCGCAACTGGCCGCGCGCCGCGACGGCGCGCAGTTCCCCATCCGGCGCGGAGTTCCAAAGGAAGAAGGAGAGTCGTGACGCCAGCGCATGGTCGTCCAGACGGCCGGGTTTTTCTTCAAGGCAGACAAATTCCGGCGAGCAAAGCACCGCCGTGTAACCGGCAATCATCGCGTCAGTGAAGTTGTTGCCCTGCTTGAGCGCGGTGCGAACGACGGGCAGGAAGCGTTTCAACTCCGCCGCGTCCACCGGGCGACGGTGGGCGTGCCGCATGAATTCGCGGAGCAGGCGCTCGGCATCGGCCATCGGTTTCTTCGAGACGACTTCGACGCCGGGCGGCGGCCGGAACCGGCGCTGGCCGAAGCGGTTTGTCTCAGCGGGATTGTCGTCGGCCTTGGGAGACTTGCGGTTGACCATCGGCAGATCAGCGAAAAGCAGCCCTTGCCCGGCGGGCGGCCATACGTCGTAAATCGGCCCCTCGACTTCGAGCCAGCGGAAGACGACGCCCGGCTGACCGTCTTTTTCCGCGAGCGGATTCTGCCAGCGGCTCGCGCCGGGGCGTGAACGAAACAAACGCCCGGCGTCGGGACGGATCATTTCGCCAGCGAGCAACCACACGTCGAGTTCGTGTATGCCCGGCTCCGGGGTCACGTCAAAGTCGCCGAGCTTGCGCAGCAAACGCGGCGGCGTTTCAGCGGTGATCGTGATCGGCTCGTCGCGTCGGCCTTTCGAGATGTCGTCGAGGTTTGGAATGAACCACTTGTTGCTCTGGCCCGGCCCGACCCACACCGAATAGGCGTTGAAGCGCAACTTGTAGCGTCCGGCGACCGGCGCGTGGAACTGGTTGAACTTCGGCTCGATTGGTTCGTAGGCGCTGGCCACCACGCCCATGCCCTCGAGTTCGCGCAAGGCCGGATCGTTCGTGCCCACGGTGATCGGTGCGTCGCCCTTGCGCACGTCTGCCTGGCCCTTGAAGCCGAGCACGGGAAAGGTGGCACGTTCCGGCGCGGTGTTGAAGACGGAAAATTTCATCGGCCCGGTGTAACTGCGCTGGTCGCGGGCGTAGTAACGGGTCACTTTCGTTTCGGGCCGCGCGGCGTATTGAGCCATCGCCTGCCGGAGCGCGTAATCCGCCGCGCCGAGATACCGCGCCATCTGCACATGTGACACGTCGAGCGCGTCGCCGATCTTGTTGAAGCGATGCGCCTCGCCGTCTTCCGGGAGCGAGTCGCGCACTTGCAGCCACGGCGCGTGGAGCAGATCACGGAGGGCGTTCTCATACTCGTAGCGATTCAGCCGCCGCTGGGTGGCCCGGCCTTCTTGTGCAGTGCGTGCTCGCTCGGAGACTACCAGGGAAGCGGAGAGAGATTGGAGAAAGGCCGCCATTTCCGCCGCGTCGGGCTGTCTTTTTTTCTTCGGGGGCATTTCACCGCTGCTCACGCGGTCATGCACGTGGACCCAGCGGGCGAAGTTTGTGGGGTTCGCGAGGTCTAACTTCAGCGCCGTCAGATCGAGTCCGCCCTGCTTCGTCTCGGCGTCGTGACATTCGGCGCAATGCTTTTCCACGAACGGCGCCGCGCCACCGTCGCCGCTGGCCACGGCCCAGCACGGAGCGGCCAGCACCTGCAGTCCACAGAACGCGAGCAGAGTTGGGCGCAAGCAATTCACAAAAACCTTTTCTTCGGCCATGCTGCCACTGGGACCTCTCGAAAGCAACCCTGCCGTTGTCCCGGCCAAGGCGTGGGAACTATTTGGACGCGGGAGGGTGCATGGCCGGCTCCACAGCGCCGAGGATTCTCGACCAGTCCTCGCGGCGAAACGTCGCGACAATCCAGACGAAAACGGGCACGGCGAAATAGGGGCCGAGATAACGCACCAGGATTTCGTGCGCGCCGTTGAGGATTTTTTTTGGCGTCGGGGAGAATTGATACAAACTCAGCGCCTGTGTTTCACTGAATTGGTGGAGTATGATCAGACCAAGAATGAGGACGGCAAAAATGTGGATCAGAAACATCCCGCACAGCAGCGACCAACCGCGCCGCCGCCACGGAACGGGCGTGGCCAGGATGAGGGCCGCGACCAGCGCGGCCGGAAGATAGCCGGTGTAGCGGGTGCTGAACTTGACGTGCGCGGCCTGCAATTGTCCGTCGGGACCGATCCGGTCGCGGTTGCCCAGGTAGATTTTGGTGTCCTGGAGGGTGTCGCCTGCGTCGTGGTTGATTCTGAAGATGACGATGCCTTTGCCACCGAAGGAGCCGTAGATGCTTTGCCCGGTCGCCCGCAGGAAGCGCGCGTAGGTTTGACCTACTCCCGGCCATGGAATGATCAGCAGCCCGATGATGAGCGCGAAGCGGCCCAGGAAACCGAGGATGAGCCTAAGCGGGAACATGCGGCGCCGGTGACGGACGGCGCGTGGCCCACTGGATCCAAAGCGCCCAGAAAACGACCGCCAACAGGATGAACAACACCTGCCATACGTCCGCGTGCATCACATGGAATAGCCGCGGCGAATAGACGCCAAACAGGAAGAGGCTCACAATTCGAATCAGGTTGACCGCCAGCAGCACAAAGGTGCCGATGAGGAGGCCGGGAACTTTTTTCATCAACGGACCGGGAAAAGCAATCACGGCGGCGATAAAAAGGGCGGAGGGTTCCACCGCGTCGCAGCCGCGCCGCACGTCAACGGCGAAGAGGGAGGAGATGACGGAGGCGCCGGTGACCACCGTGTGCTGGCCGATCCAGTTGAGGATCGTATTGGCAAGCTGGGCGTTGAACCGGAGGTAGGCGGGAAAGAAGTGGTGCTTGAATGGAACCGTGAGGGTGGCGCAGTAGTATGCCACCATCATCAGGCCGAATACCACGACGAAGCGCAGGACGGGGTTCTTGGCTTGATACCAGGCGAGAAATCCGTTTCGGGCACGCTGGAAAAGAGAACCCCCGCCCCCAGCGGTGAGGCCGCCGGGAGCGGGGGGCTGTTCTGACTTCTGTTTGGGTTTCTGTTTCGACCGGCTCACGACTTATTCGTGACGGGGCGCGTCGTCTTTACGCGCTGCGATCAGCAGATGCGCCCAGTAGGCGGCGATGACCGCGCTAACCAGCGTACCCGCCACATCGCGCGGGGCGATGGAGCCAAACCAAAGCACTGCACCCACGCAGCCGGCAGCGGCCAGCGCAAGCGTCGCGATCAACGTCTTTGCGAAGACGGAGGCGGTGAACAGTGGCGCGTGGCGATGGGATTGCGTCGAGCCGACCGTGGCGAAGGCCATCGCGGGTTGTTGACGGCGGATGTAGATCGTCCCGAGCGTGAGCAGGAGCAACGCAAGGACAATCATACCCCATTGTGACAGGGTCGGAATGGGGGTCGGATTCGGCGTGCGGAGTCCCACCCGGGCGGGGCCGATGGACGGTGACCAAGTCTGGCCACCG
>JANNEF010000426.1:0-18728 GCA_031378375.1 Verrucomicrobiota bacterium
CGGCGCCCCCGCCCCAGGCCCGCGCGTCACGCCGGCGCGGTTGGCGGTGTGCACCGGGGGTCGTCGTTTGGGGGCCGGGGCGCCGGGCAGCCGGTGAAGCCACGCAAACCGCGCGTTGGTCACGGCGGGGACGATGACAATTTGTGATTTGGATTCTTCTCTAATTACGGGTAACCACCAATGGTTTTCGTGTTCAGAAACTCCAGTCCGATGTGCTCTTGGGCAAGGCGTTTTTCAGCTTCAAGAATCTTGCGAACGGGTTCAGCCAAGTGCGACAACCATTCAAACTCCACGACCGAGGCAGGTTCAGTGGTCTCGAATGAGGTTTCTTTTCCACGACCGATTTCCAAAAGGTGATTGTAGCTCCACAAGTCTGGCTCCACACGCGGCAGTCCCAATGCGACAGATTTTGCTGAAGCCTCGGTTGGAATTCGCAACCCTTGAGGATCAAGGTCGCCAAAATAAAATACCCGCTGGGGTGTGGAAAATTCAGCGAGAATGTTAGCGAAGTGACGAACGCTTTCGGCGAACCGGTTGCCGCAGCCGTAAACAACGGCACTGAATTGTCGAACTTGGGTGTTCCAACATGAGTAAGAATGCCAGGTTGCGGCATTTTCGACGACGAGAATTCTGCCTGTGTCAGCCGGGCCTCGTTTCCAACCAAGCGGTTCTCCCACAATTTCGCACCGGAGCAAATTCAAACTCAATCGATCCGCACGAAACAGAGCGGAACCTAGCAGTGTGTCCAACCGTTTCTCATCCCCAAATATTTGGAGAGATCGTTCTTTAATCGGGATATTTAGCCGTTGCTGATTTCGCTCTTTGAAAAAGCTGTTTAGTCGAAGCAAGTCATTTGGATTCACCATCGCTCGCGCGGCGATGACGAATTGCATTTCAGGTTCCCAAGCAACAGTCGTCAGATCGAAGTCGTTGGTCGGGTTCAAATGAAATTCGGGGAACAGGTTTCGCAATCGGCTTTCGGCTTCGAGAGGGATTGAGACACGCTGAATGTATTCAGGGCGATGCCTCACGGTCTTGATTTGCAGCAATTCGACGGCTGCTAGTCTTCGGGCATCGTGATTCGCCTCGTTGCGTTGTTCGGCGGAAACGAGTTCTGCGTCAGCAAGCAACGATTCCCAATCGCGAGAGAAGGGTCGTTGGAATTCATCCGATAACGCATGACCGCGATTCACAAGCCACTGGTCGTGTAGTTCACGGAAAATGGGAAGGTCTCGCCATTTCGGATCATCGGTCATACAAGGGATTCCGCGACTTGCTCCGATGTCAGGAGCGTAGGCACATTGTCAATGCGGGTGACATAGCCGGCAGCGTCGCGCTCTTCTTGCTTGCGGCACATGATGACGGTATCTGCGTAAGGTGCCATCACGCCGAGTTTCTCCGGTGGGAAGGCAAGCACGAGTTGCAGTTGGAAATTGCGGGCCAATTCGAGACAATCTTCAATTCCATCGGCTGAAAGTTTGGAAAATGCCTCGTCCATGACAACCAGACCAATGTGCTGCGACCGGCCCGGCCCCAGGTCATAGACACGGTGGAAGGCTGAAAGCATGGAGATGAAGAATGGAGCCTGATTTTCGCCGCCAGACAAACTGCGACCACTGCGCCCAAGAGAAATTGGAGGAGCATCTGGCCTGCTGGCCAGAATCATTTCCAAGTCGTAACGATGGTAAAAGCGGTAGTCGAGAAGCCGCTTGGTGCGGTCCTCCTGTTGATCGGACGCTTCAACGGCAGCCATGAGTTGATTGAGCGCCTGCTGGACTTCATCGCTTCGGCTTGCTTTGAGCAATTCGTCTGTCGGTTCAAAGCCGGAATCCAGCAATTTCCAGAGCGGGCCAGATGCGAGGTCACGCTTCTGGCTGATGCGATAACGATGCTTTCCAATGTCACGGTCGAGATAATCGCGGAGTTGTTTAACCGTCCGTTCCGCTTCCTTTAGGCGCTCGTTGAGCCGGTCGAGAACGCTTTCTTGCAGCCGCTTTTCCCAATCTTTTCTGCGTTCGGCTGCCAGTGCTCGGAATTTTGGCAAGACAAGTTGATCAAGTTCTGCGAGTCGTGCCGACCATTTTTCGTTGCCGGGTTCGTCCACGAGAAAATCGTGCCGATATTCAGGATGCCGTTCGCTGGTCGTCAATTCGCGGCGAACTGTGTCGCGAGCATTTCGGGCATTTACGGCATTCAGGTTGGATTCTTCACTTTGCTTCCGCGCAGCTTCGAGCCTGTCGGCCCATTTTTGATGGGCGGTGAGAAGCCTGTTGAGGACGGAGTCCAAGTCAGCGTTGAGAATTCCACCCGGCAACTTGGTTCGGCTGGCTTCAACGTCGAGTCTGGCAGTATCCAAGTCTTCCAACGCACCGTTGAGTGCATCCTCCAGTTCTTTGTGCTTTTGCTGATACCCCTCGCGGGCATTCCGCAATTCCCCAATCTTCACATTCACAGCACCAAGGGTTTCTTGCATCTTGTCGCACTTTCCAAGGCGAGCCGTTCGTTCATCGGTGGCAAGAAGGTCTATTTTGGTTTTGAGGTCTTCCAATTTTGTCAGCAATTGTGGGATGCGTGAAAGTTCTGTGCTGCGGTCAGGCAGACGCGGATCGCCAAGCCCCGCTTGCTTGCCGCTGTCCAACCATTGGTGAACCGTTTCAATCAGCGCACTTCGCGCGTCGCGGGTTGCCATCAACTCTTTCTGCTCGCGAATCGTCGCGGATTTAAGACGCTTGATGCCTTCCGTTCCGAGCGTGAACTCGAAACCTGGAATTTGCCGTAATCGGCGTCGCGTCGGGGCTTGTTTGAAAACCCCGTCGCGAGTTATGCCGCGTTCGCAGCCGTCCAAGTCCTCTACACGCTCCACCGCCATGACATTGCCGAGGAGATGGCGAACGAAAACAGCCGCAACTTCGTGGCGAACCTCAACTTTCTCGGCCAGTGAGCCAGTCCTGACATCTGCGCGAAGCTCTGCCGCCTCTCGTGGATGAACGAGGGATTCCGGCTCGCGTCCGGGCGGCGATTTTTTCAACACGTCAAGCGCGCTTCGATAATCTGCGGGAGACACGACAACCGCGAAGCGGTTTCGACCGAGGAAAAGTTCAAGAGCCGGTCGCCAGTCTTCCTCGTCTGGCTTCACCTCAATCAGTCGGCACAATTGTTCAGGTGGCATGGCAGAGTTGGCGAGCTTTGACCTGATGCTTTGAAACAGCGGAAACGTGCCGGGTGTCTCGTTACGTTCAAGACGATCCAAGTCTTCGGCTATTTGCCGCAGACTAGCGTTGTCGTTTTCAAGTTGCCGTCCAAGAGGCGCAAGCACCGATCCCACGTCCCGGAACAGTGCATTAAATTTTTCGGCTAAAGTTGGGAGCGCGTTTAATCCCTGACTCTCATCGCTGCTCCGCAAAGCTGCCAGCAATTCATCATCCACGGCGAGCAACTCCTTTAACCCCTCCAATTTCAGCGTTACCCCACGCTTCAGCCAGTTGGTCCAGCCGGACACACGATTGCGCAAACGGTCACGCACTGTTTTTTGCGCCTCGCGCAGGCTCGCAACTTCCCGCACCGTTTCACGTTTTTCATTCTGCGCTTGCTCAAGCTGGGCGTCATCGGCGTCGAGGACGAACTCCTTCAATAACTGATCCAATGAGTCCCGCTCCTTGATCTTGGCGTCAAAAGTTGCGTTGTCATCCGCATGTTTTGCCTCAAGCGTCTTAGTGTCGGATCGGTGGCGTTCGACCAATTCGGCGAGCCGCGTGTGTTCCAGTGCATGACTGGCGTGTTGGTAAATCGCTGCCTCACGTTGCGCGTTTTCAAATTCCGTATGGTGTTGCGCAATGCGCCTGAGATAACCAGCCTCGTCTTCTTGTGTGTCCAGCCGCGCCTGCGTTTCGCGATACGCACCCACGGCTGTTTTCACATCGCGGACATCGAGCGGGTTTTCTTCGAGGATAAATTCGCGAATGAATTTTTCGACGTTTTCTTCCGGCTCGAAAGCGATGGCCTTTGGAAAAGTTTTATAGAATTGGTTGGGATCAAAATAAAGGTGATGCGGAGTCGCCATTTCGGCGAGGTAATCCTTCTGCCTGCCGAACAAATACTCGCGACCATGATCGCGGCGAATCCATGTGCGAAATGATTCTTCGTCCAGCATTTGTCCGTTGGGGGCAAGGCTCGCCCACTCCAGCCGGTCAGGAATCAGAAAGTAAGTAGGCTTTGGTTCGGCGGTCGCGGAACTGAACTCGATGCGAACGCCCCACGTTTCGCGTCGCGGTTCGTCTTTGCCTTTTTCCAACGGCCATGTGAACTCCAAGCCAATCAGGGTGACGCCGCTGGAACGAGTAAAGTGCGGTTCGCCGTCTTTAAACAAGTTCGTTGCACAAAGGCAATAGCTCACGAGTGAACGGCCACGCGCGTTGCCCGCTGCTGCGCGATTCGGACGCCAATGCTCTCCCAAAAGCACATACTGCATCAGGTCCAGCAATGCCGACTTGCCAGTGCCGAACTTGCCGGAGATCAGCATGTCATTGGACACGTCCAAGATTTGTCTAAATCCATACCAGTTGATGGCGAGAATCCGAGTCAGTGATACGCGACGTTCGTTCATGCCTCCTCCCCTTCAGATTCAGTTTCGGTCACACGATATAGCGCAGCTTGCTGTTCCCAAGCGTCTTGATTCTCAAATGGAATCACGCGCTGCAATGTCGGCAGAATTTCCACCACGGAGTCGCCGAATCGTTGTGGGTCTTCATGGCGTTGAAACCGAATCAACCGTTTCGCTCGCAAGCGGGCAATAATCCGCTCGAAATGCGATTCTGTCGGCGGCTCGATGTGTTCAAAGTAAAGTTTCAATCTGGCAAAAACGAGGTTCGCCAGAACGACCACGGTTTCCACTGAACGTGCCATGCGTTCCTCGTCGTAGATGCGCCAGAGAGTGAGCAACAGCAATGTTTCGTCCTTCGTGAACCGGCTTGTGAGATTGCACTCACCCGGAATGGGCCGAGCTTGGAACAAGGGGCGGTCCGGGTCTGGAATCAGATCAAGATTTAGGGGCGCGAGGTATTCTCGCAATTCGGATTCATATTCACGCGCCACGAGATAGAGCTGTCTGGCGCGGCCGTCGTCACCAAACAAAACTCCTGTGCCGAGCAACTCGGCAAGGACTTCTCGAACGGCAGCACGGTCGTCCTCGGGAATGTGCGACCAGAAAGATGGCCAGGGTGATGTCATGCGGTGCGTTCCAATGTAAAGCGTTCAACCCGCCGTCCGGCCAGTGTGTCCACTGGAATCTTGGCCGGCTCAACTCCGTCCATAACGCGAGCCGGCGTCACTTCCCATCGTAGCGGATGATGTGCGGCGCTTCCGTTTGCGCGTTCAAAGGAAAGAACGGCCAGCAGGTCGAACAAATCGTCTTCCGTATGGAGGCTGAGTTCGGCACTCGAAACCGTTGCACCTTTTTTGGGAAGATGTTTCTCGATGAAGCGAACTGCCCGTTGAGGCGTAATCATGTTGAGATTCAAATTGCGTATCATGTCTTGCGCCTGCAAAACATCACCGGCTGATGGCGGCTCAATAACCGACAGGTCAACACGAGGCCGCGCTCGTCGCACAGGAGCGAGCGAGTCTTGTCCGAAGAAAATTGTCACATCAGGGCAAAGCAGTGTCATTCCGGGTTCGCGCCGAAGATCAGCGAACGATTGGCCCGTGTGAATCGCGTCCGCCGTGTTGAGATAAGCGCGCACTTGCTCAGGACGCCGCCCTCGCATTTCCGTCTGGTAGCGGTATCGCTGCGCCGACAGTCGGCTGAAATCCGCCATGCGGCCATCAATCAGGCGTTGCTTTGTCGGAATGGCGGTCAGTCCGCTCTCCAGCTTGCGAAGCAACCTCTCCGCTTCGATGTAAGCATCTGTCGGATCAAGGCCGCGATGTTTCGCCAACCCGTCCGCAAACCGTTGCTTTGCGAATGGATTTGCCAAGGCGTCCTGCACAACTGCCCGCGCCTGTCGCAGACGCGGGATGAGACCGCCCTCCTGAAGGGCATCATAGCAAACGATGTGTTCCCCGGCGTGAAATTCAACCAGCAAACGGTTGAGGGTTTCACTGGCATTAACGCTGGCGCGCTGCCGGTCTTCATGTTGCAAGATAAGCGTCTCAACCGCGTGCATCTGATCGCCAGCGCGTTCAACGCGGTCGATCAATTCTTTCACCGTTTGGCGAAATTCTTCAGGTGTCAATCGTGCGGGATCAAGTGCGCCGTCCAGGAGCAAGGTTTGACAAATTGACCTTAAAGTCGCGGCGAAATCCTTCAATTCGGCAACGCTGTCCTCCGCAATTTCGCGCAGCAATCGAATGAGCGGCCGCACGCGCGGCGTCAATAAAACCCAGCGTTCGTCCAGACTGACGATTCGTTCTTGAAGCCAGCCAGCCTCTAAAAGTTTGTTAAAAATTTGTCCCGCTCGTTGTCGCAAATCAGCAAGATGTGCCCCTTCGTCCTCACCAAGCTGGGCGCGTGGATGCAGCGCAAGCACTTCACGAATCAACACCAGAGTGTCGTTGTGGGAAAGCTGTCCCCCTTCGTCGGCGCTTTGCGCCAGCCTGTCGGCGCAATCCACATAAATGGGCGCAGACGGTCTTGCCAGTGGGCGGAAAAATCCGCCAACTATCGAGGCAAGCCGGTCGCTCAATTTAGTGGCCTGTTCCATTTTCATGGAAAGTTTAGCAAAACCGGGTGGGACAAATACAGTCCCATCCTTTTGAAATGTTCACGAATGAAATAAATGTTGTTGGACGTGGCTTCGGTCTGTGGTCGGCGAGCGGGGAAAGTGGAGTGAAGGCGGAGAGAAGCGCATAGCGCATCGCAGCCGGAGCGCAACGCCCGCCGCCGAGCCGTAGACGGAAGCCCGCCGCTCCTGCGGCTCTGCACCATGCAAGCTCGTGACGAGCGCGCGGTTCGCGGAGTGGAACGGGCGTCGTCGAGAGGTGGCAGGGACGACGGGCAGCCCGTGTGCAAAGCAAGCCGCGCGTTGGTCACGGCGGCCCTTCGTCTCCGTGTGAGACGATAATGCGGATTGTCGGCCTCCGCCCCATCAGATAGCCTTCGGAGAACGCAGCGCACGGAAACCCTTGGCACATGGACATCTTTGAAGTTCACCGTCGAATTATGGACGATTATGCGAGCTACATTCGCAGTTTCGTTTCCATTGCCGACGATGAAATGCGCGCTCGGGTCGAGCAACACCTCGATGAAGGTCGTCTGTGGCCAGAGCCGTTGCTGACGTTCAATCCGTCGTTCGCAAAGGTTGGCCGGATTGAGGAACTCGTGTCCTCGGGTGTTCTTGCCGCGCCATTGGGGGACGCCTTTCGTGGTTACGAACTTTTCGAGCACCAGTTGGAGGCAATCCAACTTGGAGCAGCCGGGAATGATTTTGTTGTGACCTCGGGCACAGGTTCAGGGAAATCACTCACCTACATTGCTGCCATCTTCGACCACTTGTTCAAAGCTGGGAATCCCATGCCATCCGGCGTGACGGCGGTGATCGTTTATCCGCTGAACGCGCTGGTGAATTCGCAGGAGGAGGAACTTCGGCGCTACGCCGAGAATTACAGCAACTCGCGTGGTGGCGAGAAATTTCCCATCCGCTTTGCGAAGTTCACCGGGCAGGAGGACAAAACCCGCCGCGACGAATTGGAGGCTGAACCACCGCACATTCTCCTCACCAATTACATGATGCTGGAGTTGCTGCTCACGCGCGGCGGGCAAAGAACTTTGCGCGAGGCAATTTACGATCAGGTTCGCTTTCTGGTTTTCGATGAGCTGCACACTTATCGTGGCCGGCAAGGCGCGGATGTGGGACTGCTCATTCGCCGGATTCGTGCCCGTGCGAAGCATCCAGTCGTTTGCATCGGCACTTCCGCGACGATGATTTCTGTCGGCACGATAGCGGAACAAAAGCAGCAGGTGGCGAAGGTCGCCGAGCAGCTTTTCGGCAAACCGTTCAAGCCCGAAGCCGTCGTTCGTGAAACGCTGGAGGCGAAATTCCCCGGCGCTCCCCAAACCGACTCCCTGAAAGCGGCGGTCGCCGCGCCGGTGAACATGAACGCCCCGGAAGCGGCGTTGTTGGCGCACCCGACAGCCGCGTGGCTGGAGGCTTGTATTGCTTTGGCGGAGCGCGATGGCCAATTGGTTCGCAATAAACCGTTGCGCTTTTCGGATGTGGCGGGCTCGCTGGCAGAACAGACAGGGCATTCGCAAGCGGGGTGCGAAAAACATCTGCGCGAAGTCTTGCTTTGGCTTGGAGGGACGAACAAGCGCCTGCTCGATGCAGGCAAGCGTTACACGCATCTTCCGTTCAAGCTTCACCAGTTCTTTTCTCAAACGGGTGCAATCTACGTCACGCTCGACCAGGGCGGGCAACGCCACATCACCTTGCTGGCCGGCTACCACGTTCCGGGCGAGCCGGACCGACCGTTATTTGCGGCGGTCTTCAGTCGTTACTCTGGCGAAACTCTGCTCTGCGTCTTGAAAGACCCGGCAGGACGCAAGTTGATGCCGCGCGAATTTTATCCGTCACAAGATGAGGAGGACGACGTGACTCGCGGTTATCTCATTCCAAACGCCGATTTGTGGAATCCCGAAACCGACCTGGAACTGCTGCCGGATTCCTGGCTGGAAATAACTTCTGCCGGACAAATCCGCGTTCAAAAGAAATATAAGGCGCGGATACCGCAACGCATTTTCTACGACACCCACGGCAATTGTTCGGACGAACCGCATGAAGGCTGGATGCAAGGCTGGTTCATGACTGCGCCGTTGCTGTTCGACCCGACTTCGGGATTGATGCCCGACCGCCAGACAAAGGATTCCACCAAGCTCAGTCAGCTTGGCACTGAAGGCCGTAGCACAGCGACGAGCATTTCGGCTTTCGCAATTCTTACGCGGATGGCAGAGCACGGCTATCGTCTGCGCGACCAAAAGCTTCTGAGCTTCACGGACAATCGGCAGGATGCAGCGCTGCAAGCTGGACACTTCAACGACTTCATGGATGTCGTTCGGTTACGCTCGGCCATTCGCAAAGCCGTCGAAACTTCGGACGGCAAACAGCTTCGACTCACCACGCTGGGTCAGGCCGTGCGGGTTGCCAGCGGACTCCAATTTGGCGATTACGCCACTGGTGGTTCAGACCTTCCGGAATTTCGGAAACGTATCTACGAAGAAACGCTCGAATCTTATTTCGCGTTCCGCTCCATTCATGACCTGCGCCGTGGCTGGCGCGTGGTGCTGCCCAATCTCGAACAATGTGCGCTGCTCGAAATTGACTACGACCATCTCGACGAGCTTGCTGCAATGGACAAGCTCTGGACCGATGTTCCACTGTTCAACCAAATCAGCGCGAGCGACCGCCGCGAGTTGATTCGCGTCACTCTTGATTTCTTCCGGCATGAATTTGCGCTTCACAGCGAGTCGTATCTGACGGAAGCAAAGATCAAGGAACACGCGACGGCGTTCCGTGAACGGCTTCGCGCCCCGTGGCGGTATGAGGACGAAGACGACATCCCAACGCCCGCTTCAGTCCGCACCGAATCCCTCGCACGTTACAGTCGCCGCGAAACCCGGAGCATCGGGCCGCGAAGCGGATACGGAAGATTTGTGCGCCGGTTCGCTCAAGAGAAACTGAACCTCGCTTTGAAAGCTACGGACTACCAGGACTTCATCGAGAAGCTTCTGGCCGCTCTCGAAAACAAAGCCGGCTACTTGACCAGTGCCGAAGCCAAGAATCGTGAAGGCAAACCAACCCGTCTTTACCAACTGAAACTCACGGAAATTATCTGGAAGCCCGGCGATGGCCAGACCGTGCGTGCTGATGCGGTGAAGCTGCGCGCCTACAAGAAACTCGAACTTCGCCCGAATTCTTTTTTCCAAGGCGTTTATCGCCGTGACTACGGGGTTGGAAAGCTGCTGCTTGCCGCCGATCACACCGGACAACTCAACTACAAAGACAAACAGGATCGCGAAGACCGCTTTCGCGCGGAATGGAAAACGAAGGATGGCCGCGACGACGAAAGCGAAATCCGCCGCCGCTCCATCAGTTCCCTGTTCTGTTCGCCGACAATGGAATTGGGGATAGACATCGGCGGCTTGAGTGTCGTCCACATGCGGAACGCGCCGCCGAATCCGGCGAACTACGCGCAGCGCAGTGGTCGCGCGGGTCGTAGTGGTCAACCCGCTCTTGTCTTCACTTTCTGCGGTTCGCAGTCAAATCACGACCGCCATTATTTCAATAATCAACCCGACCTTGTGGCCGGACAGGTTGTGCCGCCGCGTCTTGATCTGCTCAACGAGGAATTGCTCCGCACGCATCTCCACGCCATTTTTCTTTCGGAGATTGGTTTGCCCGGCTTGAAAGATTCCGTTCCCGACCTGCTTGACCTGAACCAATCCGCGTTGCCGCTTCGCGAGGATGTTGCCGGGGCGCTGAACCTGAGTCCGGCGGAAGCGACCCGCGTGCGCAGCGCATTCGAGCGGGCGATTGCCGATTTTCGCCACAGACTCACGGGCGAATCAGTCGCATGGTTTTCCAACGGCTGGATTGATGCTGAACTCGGCTGCCTCAAGGAACGGCTCGACGAATCGCTCGAACGCTGGCGCATCCTCTACCGCAGTGCGCAAGCGCAACTCACCACGGCGTCGCAAAAAATTAACAGCGGTTTGTATCCCGCGAGCAGTCCCGAATTCAAAGACGCGCAACTCGAACAGCGGCTCGCACAACGCCAGCTTGACCTGCTCCGCAATGAAATGACCGTTGGTCAGTTGTCCGAATTCTACGTTTATCGCTACCTCGCGGCTGAAGGTTTTCTGCCGGGCTACAACTTCACTCGCCTGCCGCTGCGCGTGCTGCTTCCCGGCAGCGATGCGAGCGTGGAATTCATTTCCCGTCCGCGCCACATTGCACTGCGCGAGTTTGGACCAAACAACGTCATCTATCACAAGGGTCAGAAATTCGAGATTACGCAACTACTCGGCGATCCGCCTGGCAACCGTTTCGAGAACGCTGTCGTCAGCCTCAAGCCGGGTTATTTCCTGCGCGGCGAAGACGGCAAACGTGACCGCTGCCCGTTTTCTGGCGAAGACCTCACGAGTCAGGCCAACAAGGAGCATCTGCATTACCTGCTGCAACTCGGCGAAACCCGCGCGACACAACGCTCGCGCATCACTTGCGAGGAAGAGGAGCGTGTCACAAAGGGTTACGACATCAGCACCTATTTCACTCTCGACGACCTGACACAAATTGGCTCGACGGGTTTGGTGAAAGCCAGCGGCGAAATCCTGCTGCGACTGCGTTATTTGCCGACCGCGCGCCTCGTTTGGGTAAATCGCAAATGGCGGATTGCCCGTGAGGACAAGAACGGGTTCGCGATTGACGTGAAGACCGGTGCTTTCGTCAGTGACCGCCGCCGCGCTGAACTCACCGACAAGGGCGAGTCCACCGATCACATTCGCGACGTGATGTTCTACACGACCAACATTGCTGACGCTCTTTACGTCGAGCCTGTGCCGGCACTCGGCCTGGATGAAGATGGCGTCCTGACACTTCAGTTCGCACTCAAGCGGGCGATGGAACGGGTTTTCCAAGTCGAACCTGCCGAGCTTGGCGTTACGGCGATTGGCGACCCGGCGAATCCGAACATTCTCTATTACGAAGCCGCCGAAGGAACACTCGGCATTCTGAGCCAGTTGGTCGAGCAGACCGGCCCGTGGCGGCGCGTCGTCGAGGAAGCGATGAAAGTTTGCCAGTTCGACGCCGACCCTTCTTTAAGCCCAGCCTCGTATGACAACCTGCTCGATTATTACAACCAGCGTCACCATCCGCGCCTCGACCGCTGGCTCATCAAGGCCGCTCTTGAAAAGCTCGCCGCGTGTTCGTTTGAATCAGTGAAAAGCCCTCCGTATGCGGATTACGAGGACCACTATCAGCGTCTCTCCCGGCAGATTGATCCGACTTCCTCGACCGAACGGAAGTTTCTCGATTATCTCCACACGCAAGGTTTGCGTCTGCCGGACGCCGCGCAAAAACCTTTCCCCGGCATCTACGTCCAACCGGATTTCTTTTACGAGCCGAACGTGTGGGTTTTCTGCGACGGCACGCCGCATGACGATTCTGCTCTCCGCGAAGAAGATGACTCAAAGCGGCAGGCAATCATCAACGCCGGGGGTGAGGTCATCGTGTGGCATTACCGCGACAACCTGGAAGAACTGATTCGTGGACGCGGCGACATTTTCCGAAAAGTCCGCGAATAAAATAGCTGAATGCCCTCCACTCTAAAATCTCCCGGTCGCCTCGTCAGCTTGCGTGGACGCGAATGGGTTGTGCTGCCCTCTGACGACTCGGATATTTTACTTCTCAAACCGCTCGGCGGTTCGGACGAGGAAATTACCGGCATCTACCAGCCGCTTGGCTTCGCCGAAGATGAGCCAACCGAAGCGATATTCCCCAATCCTAAAAAAGAAGACCTCGGCGCGTTTTCGTCCGCGCGACTCTTGTTGGAATCCTCGCGCCTCGCTTTTCGCAATGGTGCTGGCCCGTTCCGCAGCCTCGCAAAACTCTCGTTCCGTCCGCGTGCCTACCAGATTGTTCCCCTCATCATGGCCTTGCGGCACGAGCCGGTTCGCCTGCTCGTGGCCGATGACGTTGGCGTTGGTAAAACAATCGAAGCCTTGTTGGTCGTCCGCGAACTACTCGAACGCCGAGTCATTAAGCGTTTCGCCGTTCTTTGCCTGCCGCATTTGTGCGACCAGTGGCAAGAGGAAATCCGCGCCAAGATTGGCATCGAAGCGGTGGTCATCCGATCCAATACCCAAGCGCGCCTCGACCGCGAGATTCACGGTGACGCCAGCGTGTTCCAACATTTCCCATTTCAGGTGTTGAGCATTGACTACATCAAGAGCGACACGCGCCGCGACGTTTTCGTGAGCCAATGCCCGGAACTCGTCATTGTGGATGAGGCGCATACTTGCGCGCGTCCGAGTGGGGCAAGTCCCGGTCAACAGCAACGCCACGACCTCCTGCGGCGGATTGCCGAGAAGGATGAACAGCACCTCGTCCTGCTCACGGCCACACCGCACAGTGGCAAGCCGGATGAATTTCAATCGCTCCTTGGCTTGATTCACCGTGACTTCGCAGCGCTCGATCTTCCCTCCGCAGGCGCAGAAATGCGAAAGCGGCTGGCGAAACATTTCCTTCAACGTCGCCGTGGCGATGTTTTGAAATGGATGGGCGAGGACACGCCGTTTGCCAAGCGCGAGGCTGGTGAAATCTCCTACGAACTTGGGCCGTCCTATTCCGTGTTCTTTGACCAAGTGTTGGACTTTGCGCGAAAGATTGTAGCCGCACAATCCGGCCCTGAACGCGAGCAGCGCGTCCATTACTGGACCGCGCTCGGCCTGCTGCGCGGCATCATGTCCAGCCCGGCTGCGGGTGTTGAGATGTTGCGAAATCGTTTGGAAGCTCCCGCCATTGAGGCCGAAGGCGGCGAGCTGGAGCAAAATCCGGTTCTTGATTCATCCGACGGCTTTTTGCTGGATGTCACGCCGAGTCAAACGGTCGGCCAGGTGACGTGGAGCGACCCGGAGAAACGCCAGCTTGCAAATTTCGCACGCCAACTTGAATCCCTCGCTGGTGCGAAGCACGACGGCAAACTCGAAGCTGCGGCGAAGACTCTCGCGGAATGGCTACGCGATGGTTTTCAACCCGTCGTCTTTTGTCGGTATCTCGCGACGGCGCGTTACGTCGGTGAACAGCTTCGCTCAATGCTTGCCTCGAAGTTCAAAGACTTGCGGGTCGAGGTTGTGACGAGTGAAGACCCCGACGATGTTCGCCGTCAGCGCGTAACTGATCTCGGCAAAGCTTCGCGCCGTTTGCTCGTCGCCACGGATTGCCTCTCGGAAGGCATCAACTTGCAAGATTCTTTCACGGCCGTTCTGCATTACGATCTGCCGTGGAATCCCAATCGTCTCGAACAGCGCGAAGGCCGCGTTGACCGCTTCGGTCAGACAGCGGAACAAGTGAAGGCATATTTGCTTTTTGGTCGCGACAATCCCGTGGATGGACTTGTCCTTGGCGTCATTCTGGAAAAAGTCCGTCAGATTCGACGCGACCGGGGTATCACCGTGCCGTTTCCCGAAGACAGCAGCACCGTGCTCGACACCGTTGCGAAGGCGCTTCTGTTCAATCCTGACCGCTGCGTCAAAGCCCGGTCTGACAAAAACCAACTCAAACTCGGACTCGATGACTTTGTGGAGGCTCGCGAAGCCGAAATCCGCATCACCCACAAAATCGAGGAAGCCGCGAAACGCGAGGAGGAGACGCGCTCCATCTTTGCGCATCACTCCATCAAAGCGGATGAACTCGAAGTTGATTTGCGTGAAGCGGACGCCGCCATCGGTGACGTGGCCGCCGTCGAACGCTTCGTCACCGGCACGTTGACCGAACTGCTCGGCGCACAAATTAACCGGACAAAATCGGATTGGCGTTTGCACACGGGGAATCTTCCAGCCTCGCTCCGCGCGCATCTGCCCGATGAAACCGTGCTCGACGTGAGTTTCCGCTCACCCACGCCCAAGAAACACCTTTACCTCGGACGCAATCATCCTTTCGTCGAGGCGCTTTGCCAATACGTGATGGCGCACGCGCTGAGTCGTCAGGCGCGCACGGGTGAGGTTCACGCCGCCCGCGCTGCTGTCATGCGCTCCAAGGAAGTGTCTGCCAAAACCACGCTGCTGCTGTTCCGCTGCCGCAACGTCATCGGGGAAAAGAACGGCCCAGCGCGCATCGTCGCCGAGGAAATGCTGGTGTGGGGCTATCGAGGTTCGCCCAACGACGGAAACTTCCTCCCCAACGACGAGGCCGTTGCGTTGCTTCACCAAGCCAAGCCTGCCGGTGACATCACAGCGCAATCACGCGAAAACTTTTTCGAGAATGAACTGAAACTGATTGGCCAGCTTCGCCCACAATTCGACGCCGTGGCCGAGGAACGAAACAAACATCTGGTTGAGGCCCACGAACGCTTCAGCAAATTCTTCCGCGCGGGTCGTTACGAAGTCGTCTATCCCGTGCTGCCGATGGACATCATGGGGCTTTACATTCTCCTGCCGGAGGGCAGCCGATGAGTTTTCCTTCCATCCGCATTGAAGGTGCGATTCTGTCCGGTGATCTTCTTACCAAACTCGACAAAGGCGATTTCACCGGCCAGCGGCCTGCCGACTTCGGCTTTGATTCGCAACCGAAGCTGAAAGAGGAAATTGTCCGGGCGTGGACGGCAGCACAAGCGTTTTACGTCGCCTTTCAACACAAGCTCGAAGGCGTGAAGGAAGGGAACGCCGCCACGTCCGAGACGCGCAATCAATGGATGATTCCGTTGCTCGGTTTGCTCGGCTATGCCGAACTCGAATTCCAATCCCAATCCGAACTCGTTGGCGACAAGCCGTTCCGCCTCTCCCACCATCTGCGGAGTCACAACGGCTTTCGGGTTCATATTGTCGGCGCACGCGAATCGCTCGACAAGAAACCCACGACCGGCCCGCGCGTCAGTCCGCACGCGCACTTGCAGGAATATCTCAATCTTACGGAGCACCTTTACGGCCTCGTTACGAACGGGAAACTCCTGCGCCTGCTCCGCGACTCCACGCGGCTCATCAAACTTTCCTATGTCGAGTTCGACCTTGACCGGATGTTCGGCGAAGAACTGTTCGCCGACTTCGCGGTTCTCTACCGGCTGCTGCACGTCACTCGTCTGCCGCGCTCGGCGGACAAATCCGCCGAGTCATTGCTCGAACGCTATCATCAGGACGCGCTCGAATCCGGTGCGCGCATCCGCGACGGCTTGAGTTTCGCGGTTGAGCAAGTCGTTCAGGAACTTGGTTCTGGCTTCCTCGCTCGCAATGAAACCCTGCAAGCCGCCGTCGCCTCTAATTCCGTCACCGCTCGCGAACTGCATCATGCGCTGCTGCGATTGATTTACCGTCTGCTGTTGATGATGGTCGCGGAGGAACGCGGACTTCTGTTCACTGACGCCGCCACACCGCGCCAACGCAAACTCTATCTCGACCATTACAGCATCAATCGTCTGCGCCGCCTCGCGGAGCGCCGTGCGCTTGCTGATTCGACCAAGCACGATCTGTGGCGTGGTCTGCGCAGCACGTTTCGCCTTTTTGAAACGGATGGTCCGGGCGCACCGCTCGGACTGACCGGCTTGGGCGGGCAACTTTTCTCCGCCGCTGCCCTCGGCCCGCTGCAATCCGCTGAACTCGACAACGGCACGCTGCTCTCCGCGCTGGCCAAGCTCTCGCTCTTTCGCCAGCCGGACACCGGCCAGCTTTCGCGCGTGAACTACGGCGCACTCGCCACGGAAGAATTCGGCTCGGTGTATGAGCGCCTGCTGGAACTCCATCCGGTCATCAATTCCGCCGTTGGAAATCTCCCGCCAACTTTCACGTTCAAGCAAGCCGCTGGCAATGAGCGCAAGACCAGCGGCAGCTACTACACGCCGTCCAGCTTGGTTGAATGTCTGCTCGACTCCGCGCTCGATCCGGTTCTCGAAGACCGTCTCAAGAATTTTGCCAAGCTCGGTTACAAATCCGCCGATGAAGCCGTCCTTGCTCTCAAGGTTTGCGACCCGGCGTGCGGCAGCGGCCATTTCCTGATTGCCGCCGCGCAACGCATCGCCCGCCGGCTAGCGTTGCTTCGCTCCAAAGGTGACGAGCCGAGCGTGAGCGAGCTTCGCCACACGCTCCGCGAAGTCATCAGCCATTGCATTTACGGCGTGGACATCAACCCCATGTCCGTCGAGCTGTGCAAAGTCGGCCTCTGGCTCGAAGCGATGGAAGCGGGCAAACCGCTCTCCTTCCTCGACCACCACATCCGCTGCGGCAACAGCCTGCTCGGTGCGACGCCCGCGCTCATCGCCGAAGGCATTCCCGACGATGCCTTCTCCGCCATCAAGGGCGACGACAAGAAAGCCTGCGCCGCGCTCAAGAAACTCAACGCCCGCGAACGTCGCGGATTCGGTGAGCTGTTCGCCCTGGAAGACCGCGCCACATTTGAGCGGTTGCAACAAGCCGCCGTCGCCGTTGAAAACCTGCCCGACGATTCCGTCCGCGCCGTCGAACAAAAGTGCGCCGCCTTCGAGCAACTCCAGCACAACTACGATTTTGAAAAGGCGACCGACCTCGCCAATCTATGGTGCGCCGCGTTCGTCATCCGCAAACGATTGGCCGATGGCGAACAGATCCTTGCACCGGCCGCGCCATCCGCCGCAACCGAGACCCAACCCTCCACCACACAAACCGGATTGTTTGGCGAGACGTTTCATCAGCCAGCCGAGAAATCCAAATCACCATCGAAAGCCACTGCCCAACCCTCCGGGCTGGCCGAAGCCATCGGCATTACCAGCGGCCATCTTCGCGACCTTGCGAAAGGTGCGGCCTTGCCCGATGGCTTGATGATGGAGGCCCGGCAACTGGCCTACAAATACCACTTCTTCCATTGGCATCTCGCGTTTCCTGAAGTCTTCAGTTGTCAGGGCTTTGACGTGATTCTGGGTAATCCTCCCTGGGAGCGGGTCAAACTCCAGGAGCAAGAGTATTTCGCGTCGCGCAGCGATAAAATTGCAAATGCTCCCAACGCTGCTGTGCGGAAGAAATTCATCGCGGCACTACAAGAGGTGAATCCTGCCCTTTGGGCGAATTGGTCCAACGCCAGTCGGGAGGCCGAGGGCCAAAGCCACTTTTCGCGCGATTCCGGAAGGTATCCCTTGTGCGGCCGAGGTGACGTGAACACTTACCCACTGTTCGCGGAACACAACTTAACGTTATTGCGACCAACTGGGAGGGCCGGTTTCATTGTCCCAACCGGCATAGCTACCGACGACACCACCAAACAATTCTTTCAGCACATCGTTGACGGCGGCCGGTTGGTGGCCTTGTTGGACTTTCAGAGTGGTCCCGGTGTTTTTGGGTCGATTGGACATGGAACCTTCAAGCTCTGTCTGTTAACCCTCCGTGGTTCGCAAAGCTCTGACGAGGCTTTGCTATCGTTCTACAGCCGGTCAGTTGAAGCGGCACGATCCGACGAATCGACTTTCCGGCTCAAACCCGAGGACTTCCTCGCCCTCAACCCCAACACTCGGACCTGTCCAACCTTTCGCTCGCGACGCGACGCGGACATCAACTTGGCAATTTATCGACGCATCGGTGTGTTCTGGCAGGAGCCAGATTCGCAAGGAGGCCAATGGGGAGTGAATTTCATGCGCATGTTCGACATGGCCAACGACTCTGGGCTTTTCCGGGAACGCACTGAAGCCGAAGCGACAGGTTGGCAACTTCAAGGAAGTGAATTCATCAAAGGTTGCCTCCGTTTATTGCCTCTCGTGGAAGCAAAGATGGTTCACCATTTCAATCACCGTTCGGGGGACTATCGAGATCACCCCTCCGGCAGTGAAAACTTAATCCTGCCAGAAGTTCCAGAATCACGCCTATGCGATCCGTTTTACTCTACAATTGGACGATATTGGGTCGCGTCTAGCGAATGTGACCAAAGACTAGTGTAGTGTCTCTAAAGTGTCTTTCGGAACCGGTTGTTGACGGGCCAGCACCTCCCGGGCGCGGCGAATCTTCTCCAGGATCGTTTTCCCTTCCGCACGCCATTCGTATCGCTGCGGCTTGAGGTTGCGTTCGGCCA
>JANNEF010000048.1:0-7698 GCA_031378375.1 Verrucomicrobiota bacterium
CGTTCGGCGGAGCGGCTGGCGCTCCACCTCGTGCAGAGCGACCCCGGCACGGTTAGTCATTTGGCCCAAACCCTCCTCGCGGCGCGTGAACGCATCCGAGCGTGCCCGACCTGCGGCGCGCTCACGGAACAAACTCCCTGCGCCATTTGCGCCGATCCGCGCCGCGACAGCACGCTCGTCTGCATCGTCGAGCGCCCCGTGGACATCATCAGCGTCGAAAAAGCCGGGAGCTATCGCGGGAAGTTCCACGTCCTCGGCGGAAAAATCTCACCGCTCAACGGAGTGGAGCCGGAGGATTTGCGCATCGCTGAATTGGAGGCGCGGCTGGGAACGGAACCGATCAAGGAAATCGTGCTGGCGCTGGCCACGGATGTGGAAGGCGACGCCACCAGCTTCTACCTGGCGAAGCGGCTGGCGGCCAAGGGCGTGAGGGTGACGCGCATCGCACATGGCCTCCCCGCCGGCAGCGGCCTGGAGTTCGCCGATGAACTAACACTGAGCCGCGCGCTGGAAGGTCGGCGGGAGATTGAGTGAACGATTCGTTCCACTCACGCAACTGATGACACGATTCCGACTTTGACTATGAGAACCCCCGACGTTGTCGTTTTCGACCTGGGCAAAGTGCTGGTGGATTTCGACTACAGCATCGCCGCCCGAAAAATCGCCGCATGCGGCACGATGTCCGCCGAAGAAGTGAAGCGGTTCATTGACCACTCGCCGCTGCTGTTCCGCTATGAAACGAGCCGGATCGACAAACAACAGTTCTTCCAAGCCGTGTGCGAAGCGACGGGGTTTCGCGGAACACTGGAGGAGTTCTGCCGTTTCTTCGCCGACATCTTCACGCCCATCGAGCCGATGATCGCGTTACACGCCCAATTGCGGGCGCGGGGAATCCCGACCTTCATCTTTTCCAACACCAACGAACTTGCGGTCGCCCACATCCGCCAGAACTTCCCGTTCTTCGCACGGTTCGACGGCTACGTTTATTCCTACGAGCAGCGCGCGATGAAGCCCGAGGCGAAAATCTACGAGGTGGTCGAGCGACTGACGGGCCACGCGGGCGCGGAGATACTCTATCTGGACGACCGTCAGGAAAACGCCGAGGCGGGCGTGGCGCGCGGCTGGCAGGTAATCCAACACGAGACCCCGGAGAAAACGCTGCCGGTTTTTTGGCAACTGAATCTGCTCGCCGCAACACAAACGGATGGGCGGGAATGAGGATGAGCCGTTTCCCGACGGGTTGATCTCAGCCGGCTTCCTCAGCACGCTTCGCGGATCGTTGCTTCGCCGGTCATCAAATCGGCATCCGCGGCGATCTGCTGCAACGCCACCGTCTCCTGAAAACTCAACGACTGGAAACACAGCGCATAGCCGCTGAGTCGATCGTGGAGTTCCCGCATCATTTTCACGGACGGCATTTGCGCGAGACCAAGTCGGATGGCTCCGCCAGTCTCTTCCAGGCAATAGCAACCGTGGTCCTCCGCGAACCCCGGTGGCAGCACTGGCCACAGGCGGCGCACTTCCTCGATCTTCCACGGACTGGCGTGGGGCAACTGGCAAATCTCCAAAAACGCCTCATGCACTTGCTCGACGCTGGCGAGATTTTGCAGACGCAACCATCCCGGCACCGGATCGGCGATGAGCGAACGCATCGCCTTAAGCTTCGCTACATCGCCGGCCTTCAACTGACCTTTGGCCGCGAGGCAATCAATCAACATCTGGTCGGGGTCCACGTTCGCGCCGAAGGTGTGCGCGGCCAGTTCGACATGCCCTGGTAGATCCGCGACGAACTCTGCTTGCGCACCCATCTTGCGCGCCAGCCAGTCCGTCATCGCCGGGTGCGGCGGGACAGCCGTGGCGATGATGTCCCAGGTGATTGGCAACAACCGGTGAACCCACCAAAATACCGGGCCGAAGTGAAGGTATAGCTCCTGATTGAGCGAGCACTCCTTGGAGTCCACCGGTGCGCAACCAACGATCTCGGACCAAACCCGGCGCGCCTGCGGTTCCGTGACCATGCCCATGTCCACGAGCACATCCGGCAGACTCCGACGGGTCGTGTGCTGGCTGCTCAAGGCCTCCAGGAACGTCTGGTTCTCCACGATGGCCACACGATGCAACCGCTCGGTGGCCTCGACGAGGCGCGACGGCGGCAGCACCAGCCGCGGGTACGCGCGGTCCCGGGCAAACGTGAGATTCGACGGACGTGCCAGCACTGGCTGCACGGCGACACCAAACTGCTGGTTGAGTTGGACGAGTTGCTCTTTCGAGGGCGGCTCGCAGAAGGCCATCACCACCTTGCCGTGCCTCTCCCCGACGGGCACGGCGTCCAGATGCAGGGATTGCGCCTCCGGCATCAGTCGAAAAAGTTTTTCCGGTATCCCATGCGGGTCAATGAACTCCACGTTCAAACCGGAGTGCCGCGCCCAGATTGAAGTGAAATGCCTTTCCTCCAGCAAACCAAGTCGCAGCAGGCAAAGCGGCGCGGACGCTCCCTGCTCCGATTGGATCGCCCTTTCGATCTGCTCGTGCGTGGCCATGCCCGATTCCACCAGCAGGTCCTCGATGGTCCGCGTGTATTCGTGCAAGTCCGCCTCGCCGGGGAAAGCGTGCGCGGTCTTGAGCCAGACGATCGGCTTGCCCAATATTTTGTGCGCGAAATACATCCTTGCCGCACGCATCGTGGCCATGAAGTTGATGAAGTTCCCCACCACCCCGCGCGGAACGGAGAACAGCGCCTGCTTCAGGTTGTAAATGGCCTGCACGCTGATGATCTTCTGAATGATCCGGTAGGCCAACAGCCAACTGTCCACGATGATGATTTTCCAAAGCAACGAATCGTAATCGAGCGGCGAGCGCCAGTAGAAATTCGTCGCCCACGGTGTGAGCCGGAAAAGCCCCTGCGCCACCACGTAAAGCAACAGCCCGTAGCCGAGCATGTTGAGGAGATGCGTCAGCGGCGCGCGACGGTCGCGGAGCAGAGTATAACGCTCCGCCAGTGTGCCGCCCCAGCCGGCCTGTTCCCAGGACTGGAACGAAATTCCAAGCATTCGTCGCGACCGCTGCCGCACGGCGGCGGCGAACGTGTTGGGGACACTCTCGCGAATGGCGACAATCTCCGTGATCGTCTCCGGCGGTCCCTGCGTCCCATCCGGACGCTTGCGACATACGACGCGGTCCACCGGACAGCTCACGACGCCGGTGCGGAAGCCGGCGCGCTTCACGCGAATCCCCACTTCGTAATCCTCGGTCAGATTGCCGACCACGAACGGCTCGCCGTTGTTATTGGCCGCCAGCCGGTCAAGCACCTGGCGCGCGAAGGCGGTGCCAATGCCCGTCGAAGGCACGATGCCGCCGAGGTTCTGGCGCACGAACAAATCCTTGGTGTGCCATTCGGCGGAATCATCAACGCAGGAGTTGCCCGTCCAGTATTTCAACGCGGGCAATTCCAGCGCGAATACCGGCACCTGCGCCATGTCATACTGGCGGGGCACATGATAATTGTAAACCTTGAGCACCAGCGGGTGAATGATGTCCTCCGCCTCGTGGAGGGCGATGACCTTGTATTCGCGCACGCCGGGGACTTCGTTGAGCCGCATGGCCCGGTAAATCCAGTTCAGGCAATCGGCCTTGCTGGTCGGCCCCGAATGCGGCACCAGCACTTTATGAATGCGCGGATTGGCAGCGCACAGCTTGTCCACGCACGCGATCGTCTCCGGATCGTTCGGATAAACACCGATGAAGATGTCGTACTTCTCGTACATCACCACCCGTGCGGCGTAATTGGCCATCTGGTTCACGACGCCGCCCTCCTGCCAGGCTGACACAAACAACGCGATCCACTGCTCCGGCGCGAGTTTGAGGTCTTTGAGAGCAACGTTCGGTTTTGTCCGGTTCCGCCACAGGTAGCTCAGGAAATTGGAATCGAAAAACAGGTCGTCCAGCCCGTTGATGAGAAAACCGATGGCCGTAAAGTAGGCCAGCACCAAAAATACTTGTTCAATCGTTTGCATCACCACCTCATTTCCAAAAACAGGCCCGCGCGGAGAGCACCGTAACCGCGCCGCGCGCCGTCGCCCCGAACACCATCGGGAACGCTAACTGACCAGAGTTCCTCATGCGGCAGTTCATGACGTGACGCCCAGGGGAGCTTCATTGCGCAACGCCCTTTGCCGGCGACGCGCCCGGTCCCACGACAGCACCAACCGGGCGCCAATCAACGTGAGCAGCAGCGCGCCGACAGACAGAAAGATCAGTTGATTGACACGCGTGGAGAGGAACGCGCGCTCCATCTGCGCGTCCAACTGACGTTGGGTTTCGCCAGCGCTGACACCGGGCGGCACCATTCGGTGCAGGCGCTCGGCGAACGATTCCGTTGACGACCGCAAATCATAGCTGGCAGTGCGACCGGCACCGTCCAGCGCGCAAAGGTGGCCGGTCAAGTTCGCACTGCTTTCCGGGTCGGTGAACATCCGCTTGAGGCTGTCAATTGCGAAGCCATGCCAACCACCAGCAGCCACGAGCCAATCGTTCTTCGACCACGGAGAGCGTAAGGTTTGCGCCAGCGCGAGTGTTGGCTCGAAGGAGCCAAGCGCGTAATCCCGGCCCTGGATACGAACGACACCGGGCCGCGCAACTTCCGTCTCCATCGCCGCCCTGACCCCGGTCGGCAAGGCGTCGTTCCATTGCGCGACTGACCCCAGCAACAGCACGGAACGATTCTCCAAACGCGCCGGCGGCGGCAGCACGCCGGGTGCGTATGCGCACGCCTCAGGCCAGAGCATCGTCGCCGCCGGCAATTGCCGCCCCAGATGCATGGCCAGTTTGAAGAGCCATTGAACCTCTGCCAGCGAAGCGTTCATCGGCAGCAAGAGTGCCGCCCGTCGCAGCGATTGGTCCCGGACGAGCAGCCGGTTAAAATGGGTCAACCCTCCGACCTTTGCTTCCGGCGCGACGGTTTCAGGGCTGCCGGCAGCAGCAATCGCCGGCATGTCCCCAATGACCGCCGGGCCGGGAGGAACGGCGCTCAGAGCCGGCGCGCTGCCCAACGTGAGAATGGCCTTCTCCAAACCCGCATCGTCCGCGCCGCTCACCAAGATCCAACGACGCTGACGCGGAGGTGCCCCAAGGATGAACTCGTGGATCAACCCCTGCCCCGGCTTGAGTGCCAGCAACTGGTTGAGGATGCTCACCGGCACGACGGCAGATGGCGACAGGTGATCCAGTTCATCGCGCCGCGCAACGATGACCCCGTTACCCGTCTCGATTCTCTTGGGTCCGTCTTTGATGAGCGACACGCGGCAATCGTCGTTCGCCAAATATTCCAGTTGCCCGAAACGCGCTCCCAGCACCGCCAGCGCGCGCAGATGCACGTCACGCTTCGCCACCGGCAACAGCACTGAAACCGTCGGCGCCTGGGCTTCCCCGTCCGCGCCGACCAGTTCCCGGTGCAACAGCCTCTCCTCCGCCAGCGTGGCCGGGAAGCGGCCCAATTCAGGCAACAACGGCAACCGCTCGTAAGCGACCGTGAGTTGGAAGTCCGTTCGAGTGACCGGCAGTGGCTTCCGTGGCCCGTCCGCGTCCGCCATGCCCGGTGCGAACTGGAGAGCGATGGTATTCCAACCCGCGACGAGGACTTGCTCCGGCACGACGACGCGCAAGCGGGTCGCCGGCTCCTGGGAAGTTTCCTGCGTGGTGATGTTGCGCCCGACCGTTGCCAGCGCCCGACCGTTCACGGTGATCGTCATGCTGGCCGGGTCGGGCAGGAACTGAGGCGAACGACCCAGCACCAGCGTCAGTTCCGAGCCGGCGCGAAACTTGATGTGACCGGGCAGCCGAACCAGATACTCCGTAACGGATGAACCGCCGGTCTGAGGCGCGTCCGCCGGTCGAATCAGGTCAAAGCGCGCCCACTCAAGACTGCGGTCCGAAGCGCCAGGCACCGGGACCGAGTCGGACGAGACGGCTTCCAACTCGCCCGCCGCAGATCCCGGCGCAGCCGCCAACGGGCCGGGCGCAGCAAGGATGGATGGCGATAGCACCGCCGTCGTGCTCACGACGGCCATCAGAATCGTGGCGACAAACGGATACCAGGCCCGGCGGAAACGTCCCGCGCGGGCATGGTTCCGCCGTCGAGACGAAAGCTGATGACACATCACACCTGTTACATCGGCAGGAATTCCCGCTTTGTTCACAAATATCTTTACCTCCGTCCAGCCGTCCACCTTTGCGGCACCGCGTCCCGCTACGGAACATCCCACCACCTGCATCATTCATGGCAAGTGACGTTCACGCCGACCCATTCAGCGGAAACAGGCGCCTTCTCGTGGGGATGTGCTCGTTCCCGGCTGATGGCATCGCTGCTGCTAAGAAGTCCTGGCGACCCGAACCGCACTCCTTTAGTCCGGGGCGGAACGCGGCGATAGGCAATTGAGCGAATCAGAATCGAATCAAATATTCACATGCGCACCATTCCATCCATTCTCGTGATCGACGACAACCCCGACGCCCTGCAAACCTTCTCGCACCTGCTGGGGGCACTGGGCGTGAAGCATGTCCGCGAAGCGTGCAGCGCCGAGCGCGCGCTGGAGATGCTCCAAACGCAATCCTTCTCCATCATCCTGTCCGACTATCGGCTGGGCGGGATGGACGGCGTGGAGTTCCTGGAACAGTTGCGCGCCAAGGGTGACGAAACGCCGGTGGTCGTCTTCTCCGGAGCGCCGGACACCGCCGGCGTCCTCCGCGCATCCCGGCAGCCGAAGGTGGACTTTTTCAGCAAACCCTTCCGCATCACCGAACTGACCCACGCGATGGAACGCCTGATCGCCGCGTAGGCTCCGGTGCTGTTCGGATCGAGGACGCCCGCCGCGTTACGGCCCATTCGGTCTATCAACCATCAACTCCCCACCTATCAACTCCCGCCTACGGCTGGCGGACGCCTCAATGATCCGTGGCAGCCGACGTGAGGAGGCTCATTCATCCCGGCGCGAAGGAGATCAGAAGCCCACTCACGTCGGCTGCTACGCGGTTCAGGGCTGGCGGACGCGGTAGAACTTGTGGGGTTTCTCGGAGAGCTTCACGTCGAAGTCCACGTAGTCGAAGGGCATGGCGGGGACGTTGGTGGTGAAGAGGGGCGCCCAGGGGATGGGGGCGTTGAGGTTGGTGGCGGCTTCGAGGGTGAAGGGCACGCCGGGCGTGGCGTCCACCCGCACGGTGAACTGCACGTTGGGCAACGTGGGCAGCACCAGCAGGCCCTGGTAATAATCGGCCACATAGATTCGGCCGGCGACCACCGCCACACCGCTGGCATACCCGCTGGTGTCGTAGCCGCCCACGCGCACGCAGTTGGTGGGGTTGCTCACGTCAATCACCTGCAAGCCCTCATAGACATCCCACACGTAGGCATAGTTCCCCGACACCGCCACGCCCCGAGCATCCCCGCTGGTGTCATAGCCGCCCACGCGCACGCAGTTGGTTGGGTTGCTCACGTCAATCACCTGCAAGCCCGCCTCCTGATCCGCCACGTAGGCGTAGTTCCCCGACACTGCCACGTCACAAGCAAACCCGCTGGTGTCATAGCCCCCCACGCGCAGGCAGTTGGCCGGGTTGCTCACGTAACTGAAGTGCGTCGAGTAGGGAAAGTCAGACACATTTCCGTAATAACACGTAGGACCCAGGAACAATGAACGCCCGCTGGTG
>JANNEF010000002.1:0-23482 GCA_031378375.1 Verrucomicrobiota bacterium
AGCGCCGCTGCGGCCTCAATGGCCAGCCCTTCATCATGCTCAAGTTTCGCTCGATGGTCTCCGACGCCGAGCAGCGCCAGCACGAACTGGCCGCCCTCAACGAAATGGGCGGCCCGGTCTTCAAGGTTACCAACGATCCCCGCGTGACGCCCATTGGCCGCTGGTTGCGCAAGTACAGCATCGATGAATTCCCCCAGCTCATCAACGTGCTGCGCGGCGAGATGAGCCTGGTCGGCCCACGCCCCTTGCCGGTGGACGAGGTGTCGCGGTTTGACGATCCCGCGCATCGGCGGCGCTTGAGCGTCAAGCCCGGCCTGACGTGTCTCTGGCAGGTGAGTGGACGCAACAACGTGCGCGACTTCAAGGACTGGGTGCGGCTGGACCTCGAATACATAGACAACTGGTCGCTGTCGCTGGACCTGAAGATTCTCTGGCGCACCATCCCCGTCGTGCTGCGGGGCACCGGGGCGAAGTAAGGTTGTTTCTGGACATTTGGGCGTGACCCGTCGTCCGCGCGAATGGGGCGCTGGGCCGCCCATTTTTGCCAATTCCTGCGCGTGGATTTTCTTTGAAGCAGCGGCTGTTGACCGCTTACCCTGCGGACACGGTCGAAAAGCAATTGCCCAAGAACTCATCATGGAAGGCCTGATCATTCTGCTGGTTCTCGTCTTGGTCGGAGGTGTAATCGTGCTGCCCATCGTGGCGTTCGTCCGTTCCGGACGGGCCGCCCGGGAAACCCAGGAGCTGCGCCATAAACTCGCGTCCCTCGAAAGCGATTTGCAGCAACTGACGCGGGAGTTTCAGTCGCAAGGATCGACATCCGCATCACAGGAAGGCGAGGCGGAAACTCGCGCACCGGTTACTCCGCCGACTCCGCCACCGGTGAGGCTCCCGGATTTTCTGACCCAAGTTCCGCCCACGCACGGAGCGACGCCGACAGTTCCAGCCGCCGCCATGGGTCAGAGCGAGGCTCCCGCCGGGCCAGTGACGCCGGGTCTGCTGCCGCTGTTGCCACCGCTGATTCCCATCCAGCCGACGGCGACATCGCCCTCCGCCTCCGCTCCATCCACCTGGCGACCACCGAAAATTGACTGGGAAAAGTTCATGGGCGTGAAGCTCTTCGCGTGGCTGGGCGGGCTCGCGCTCTTCCTCGCCGTCGGTTACTTTCTGAAATACTCCTTCGAGCACGATCTTATTCCGCCGGAGATCCGGGTCGCGCTCGGCTTCCTCACCGGCCTCGGCTTGATCGTGGGCGGTGTGCTGTTGAAGCAGCGACAATACACCGTCACGTCGCACACGCTCTGCGCCACCGGCGTCGTCGTGCTCTACGCCGTCACGTTTG
Source organism: Verrucomicrobiota bacterium (assembly GCA_031378375.1). Classification (GTDB taxonomy): domain Bacteria; phylum Verrucomicrobiota; class Verrucomicrobiia; order Limisphaerales; family JANNEF01; genus JANNEF01. The sequence goes on from JANNEF010000002.1 coordinate 1,343, forward strand.
CCTGTCGTGCCGTGTATCATTTCCCGTTCTTCGGACCGCTGCCCACGTTCCTGCTCATGGTGCTGATCACGGCGACGGCTTTCTCACTCGCCGTCCGGCTGGACGCCATGGTCGTCGCCATCCTCGGCATGCTGGGCGGCTTCCTCACGCCGGTGCTGCTCTCGACCGGGGTGGATAACCCGCTCGGGCTCTTCGCCTACATCGCGCTGCTCGACGCCGGCCTGATCGCCGTTGCTCTGACGAAGCGCTGGCATTTCCTGATCGCGCTTGCCGCGCTCGGCACCGCCGGAATGGAGCTGGGCTGGTCGGAGAAGTTCTTCACCGTGGACAAGATTGTCACCGCGATGATCGTGCTGCTCGGCTTCGACGCTCTCTTCCTCGCTGGCAACGAAGTCGCCCATCGTCGCCGGCAATCCAACAAATGGTTCCAAGGCTCAGCCGCCGGCCTCGCGCTCTTGACGCTCGTGTATGCGCTGTTCCTTCTCAGCTACGAATCGCTCCGCCAACGTCCCGGCCTGCTCGGAACGCTCGTGCTCGGCGCGGACCTCTGCCTGCTCGCGCTCACCGTGCGCGAGCCGAAGCTGGCTCCGTTGCAGCTTCTCGGCGGCGCGCTCGCGCATCTCTTCATCGCCGCGTGGGCGGTGCATAGCGTCAACGACGCACTCCTGTTCTGGGGACTCGGCCTGGTGCTCGTGTTTGCTGTGCTCCACAGCGTCTTCCCCGTCGTGTTGCAACGACTGCGCCCCAACGCCTCGCCGCTTTGGTGGTCGCATCTGTTCCCGCCGCTCGCGCTGCTGCTGATTCTCATCCCGCTCTTCAAGCTCACCACGGTCTCCATCCTGATCTGGCCCGTCATCCTGCTCGTCGATCTGCTGGCCATCGGACTCGCCATCGCGACCGCGTCGCTGGTGTCCATCGTCGCCGTGCTGGCCCTGACGGTTCTGGTCGCGGCGGCATGGATCTTCCGCATCCCGGTTGGAAACGTCGAACTACCATCCATGCTCATCGTGGTCGGCGGAATGGCCGTGTTCTTCCTCTTCGCCGGACTGTTCGCCATGCGAAAACTTCTGGCGCGCGCGCCGGAAGGCGGCGCAGTCGATCCGTTGGCGAAGGCGTTCGCCGGCTTCGGACTCACCGGCGTTTCCCCCGAAGTATTGCGTGCCCAACTCCCCGCGCTCTCCGCGCTCCTACCGTTCCTGTTGCTCATTCTCATCACCGTGCGGATGCCGCTGCCGGATCCCTCGTCGGTCTTCGCGCTGGCGCTGGCTCTCGTCGTTCTGCTGCTGAGCGTGGCGCGCACCTTCCGCGCGCTGGCGCTGGCCGCCGTGAGTTTGGGCTGCGCGCTGGCACTCGAAGCGGTCTGGCACACGCATCACTTCAATGCCGCCCAGACTCCGGTCATTCCGTTGCTCTGGAATTTCGGTTTCGCCGCGCTCTTCGTCGCGTTCCCATTCCTCAGCCGTGCGCAATGTCGCGAATCCACTTTGCCGTGGGCGGTGGCCGCGCTGTCGTTGCCGCTGCACTTCTCGCTCATCTACCGCGTGGTCAACGCCGCGTGGCCGAACAACGTGATGGGCCTGCTCCCGATGGCGTTCGCGCTGCCGTTGCTGGGCTGCGTCGTCGTGCTGCTAAAATGGTTTCCAGCGGATCACGCACGACGAAACGGCGTCCTTGCGTGGTTCGGCGGCGCGGCGCTCTTCTTCATCACGCTCATCTTTCCGATCCAGTTCGAGCGACAATGGATCACCGTGGCCTGGGCGCTGGAAGGCGCGGCGCTGTGCTGGCTCTTCCATCGCGTTCCTCATCCCGGATTGCGCCTCGCTGGAGTTGGATTGCTCGTCGTCGCCTTCATCCGGCTCGCGTTGAATCCAGAAGTGCTCAGCTACCATCCGCGCAGCGCGACGCCGATCTTCAACTGGTATCTCTACTCGTACGGCATCACGACCGCCGCCCTCTTTCTCGCGGCGCGCTTGCTCGCTCCGCCGCGTGACCGCATTGCGCAGCTCAATGCTCCAATGCTCTTGAATACCCTTGGCGTCATCCTCGCCTTCCTCCTATTGAACCTGGAAATCGCCGACTACTTCACGACTGCGGGCGAGTCATCGCTCGTTTTCAAGTTCTCCGGCAACTTCGCGCGCGACATGACCTACACCATTGCCTGGGCGCTGTTCGCGCTTGTGCTGCTGGTGGCGGGCATCTGGCAGCGCTTGCGTGCCGCGCGCTACGCCGGCCTCGCGCTATTGAGCGTCGCGCTGCTCAAGCTCTTCTTCCACGATCTCTCGCGGCTCAACCAGCTCTACCGTATCGGCGCGCTCGCGGCGGTCGCCGTGATCGCCATCTTCGCCTCATTCCTTTACCAGAAATTTCTCGCGGCCGACGCCAGTGCGCCAAAGGAAACTCCGCCTCCCTCTTCATGATGAAGCCATTCATGTCACCGCCCCGCGTCGTTCGTTGTGTGCTGGCCCTCCTTGCTGTCATCGGAATCGCGCAGGCGAACGCCGCGCCGCTGAACGACTGGCCATCCCGCCAAAGCCTCGACGTGACCGCGCCCGGCCTCGTTCGCGTCGCGCTGCCGGCGGAGACCTTTGATACCGCGCAAGCCTCGCTCGCCGACCTCCGCCTGCTCGATCCCGCCGGTGCGGAAGTGCCGTATTTGATCGAACGCCCGCGCGCCATGGCCCGCACGCTCCGGTCGCAGGAAGGCTGGCAGGTGTTCCTCGAAGCGAACCGGACGCGCATCGAGATCGACGTAAAACTTTCCGGACGACTCACCGCCGTCACGTTGGAGACGCCCGCGTCTGAGTTCTTGAAAGCCGCTTCGTTGACGGGCACGGCGGACGGCGTCGCACGCGTTCTGTTCTCCGGGCATCCCGTGTTCCGCCAGTCCGGTGGCGCGACGCAATTGCGACTCAAGCTCCCCGACGGCGCGTGGACTCATCTCACGCTCATGCTCGATGATGCTCGCTCGAAGCCGATCCCGATCACTGGCATCGTGCTGCACGAGGAAGATTCTCCCGCGCCCTCGCCGGAACTCTTCACCACGACAATCTCTGAACGCATCGAAGGCGCGGGCGAAACTTGGCTGACGGTGGATCTCGGCGCGGCGCGCGTGCCGCTGGCGGGATTGCGGTTCCACACGGGCGAGCCGCTCTTCACTCGTCGAGTGAGCGTGCTTACGCGCCAGTGGGAGAACGGCGAAGTGCGCGAGCGTCTCCTGGGCAGCGGTACGATCTTTCGCGTCGTGGTGGAAGGACAGACCAACACTGCGCAGCTCGATCTCTTGCTCGATCTCCAGCCGCCCACCCGTGAACTCGTGCTCGTGATCGACAATGGCGACAGCCCGCCGCTGGCCATCGAGGCGGTGGAAGCGATCCGGCGTCCGATACGGCTCGTGTTTCTCGCGCGACAGTCCGGCACGTTTCAATTGTTCAGCGGCAACCCACGCGTCGCCGCGCCGCGCTACGACGTGGCGGCGCTGAGTTCGCAACTCAAGAACGCGAACATCGTTCTGCTCCGGCTGGGCGGCCTCAGCGCGAATCCAGACTTCCGTCCCTCCGAACCGCTGCCGGAAATCCCGTTGTTCGCCGCCGCGCTGGATGTTGAGCCGTGGGCTTTCCGTCGCGCGGTGAAAGCCGGAGCTGGCGCAGTGCAACAGCTCGAACTGACGCCGCATGTGCTTGCTCATGCGCAAGGCGGGCTGGGCGATCTGCGTTTGGTGGCGGCGGGTAAACAGATTCCGTTCATCCTCGAACGCGCCGGTTTCACCCGCGCCCTGACGCCCGAAGTTTCGCGCGCCGACGATGCGAAGCAGCCGCGTCTCAGCCGCTGGACGATCCGCTTGCCGCAAGCGCGCCTGCCGATCATGAAGCTATCCTGCGAAACCAAGGCGACGTTGTTTCAACGCGAGGCGCAGTTGTTCGAAGAAGTGGCGGACGGCCGGGGTGAGCGTCATCTGCGAGGGCTCGGTAACACATCGTGGGTTCGCAGGCCAGAGAACAAGTCGGGCCGGTTCAGTATGACGCTGCACATGCCGCCGCAGACGGAAACACTGTTGCTCCAGATCGAAAACGGCGACAATCCTGCGCTCGATTTGGAGAAGTTCCAGGTGTTCCTTCCCGTGACACGGATGCTGTTTACGGCACCGCCCGGCGAGACGGTGACGCTGTGCTACGGCAACGCGAAAGCCATCGCTCCGAGTTACGACCTTGATCTTGTCGCACCGCAGATTCTCGCCGCCGCCAAATCCGATGCGACGTTGACCGATGCTGATCCTGCTGGTCCGGCGGCGCGTGTCGCCTCAAGCAAGAACCTGTCGCTTGCCTTCTTCGGCGTGCTCGCGTTGGTGGTGGCGGTGCTCGTGGTGGTCATCATGCGATTGCTGCCCAAGCCCACGCCGGCACCGTGAGCGCGGGCAGGTAGTGCTGGCTGGTGATTTCGGGAATTGCACCCGCCGCGCCCGCCCGGTATTTACATGGCCGTGCCAAAACCAAAATCGCGCCGCGCCACCAAAACCCTCCCCCCCACTTCCGTCGTGACCGGCGGCGCGGGCTTCCTCGGCTCGCACCTGGTGGACTCGTTGCTGGCGCGCGGGCATCGCGTCATCGCCATTGATAATTTCATCACTGGCAGCGTGGAGAACATTGACCACCTGGCGGGCAACCCGAATTTCAAGTTCATCCAGCAGGATGTCACCGAGTTCCTGTTCTTGCACGAGCCGGTGGATTACGTCTGGCATTTTGCCTCGCCGGCCAGCCCGGTGGATTACCTGGAGTTTCCGATCCAGACGCTCAAGGTCGGCTCGCTCGGCACGCACAAGGCGCTGGGGTTGGCGAAGGAAAAGGGCGCGCGGTTCCTGCTCACTTCCACGTCGGAAATTTACGGCGACCCGCTGGTGCATCCGCAGCCGGAAAGCTACTGGGGCAACGTGAACACCATCGGTCCGCGAGGCTGCTACGACGAGTCGAAACGCTTTGCCGAGGCGATGACGATGGCCTACCACCGCGAGCACGCCGTGCCTACGCGCATCGTGCGCATCTTCAACACCTACGGCCCGCGCATGAGGCTCAACGACGGTCGCGTGGTGCCGGCGTTCATCAGCCAGGCGCTCAAGAACCAGCCCCTGACCGTCTTCGGCGCGGGCACGCAGACGCGCAGTTTTTGTTTCTGCTCGGATCTCATCGAGGGCATCTACCGCCTGATGATGAGCGACCACTCTGAGCCGGTGAACATCGGCAACCCGCACGAGATGACGATGTTGGAATTCGCGCACGCGATCATCAAAGCCACCGGTTCGCGCAGCAAACTCATCCACCAACCCCTGCCGCAGGACGACCCCAAGCAGCGAAAGCCCGACATCACGCGGGCGCGCAAATGGCTCCAGTGGGAACCGCAAGTGCCGCTGGCCGCGGGCTTGAAGCAGACGATCGCCTATTTCCGGAAAAAGGTCCGGGATTGAAGCGGTCGGACAAGCGTTAGGGACGACTCCCCCAACCGGGGAGGTCGTGGAAAATCGTTAATTCACGGCTTCCCCAACGGGGGAAGTCGTAAAACAACGTTAAGGGACGACCTCCTCAAACAGGGAAGCCACGGAACAACGTTAAGGAACGACCTCCCCGGTCAGGGAAGCCATGGAATAACGTTTAGGGACGGCTTCCCCAAACGAGGAAGCCATGAACCATGAGTTTTTCGTGGCATGTCAAAACTGACAGTCCGCCAAACAAGGGTTTTCAAGGCGCTGCCAGAACTGGTGACGCTCGGAGAAGGACTATTCCATCCCCGGATGAAACGGACAATTGACGACCCGCTATAGTGTGTGCTACCTATCAAACCGCCACAATTAGCAGTGGTTTGTGGCCAAAGACTATGCGCTGTCCCAAATGCGGATGTCAGGATGACAAGGTGATTGATTCGCGATCCTCCCGCGAAGGTGCCACCATCCGCCGTCGGCGGGAATGCACCGGTTGCGAACATCGCTACACCACCTATGAGGAGATCGAGCGTGCCCGGCTCATGATCCAAAAGCGCGATGGCCGCAGCGAGGAGTTTTCCCGCGAGAAGCTGCTGGCCGGCTTGCAAAAGGCCTGTCAAAAACGGCCCGTCAGTCAGGAGGCTATTGCCGAACTGGTCGAACGCATCGTGGACGATCTGGCGAATAATTTTGACCGCGAAGTGCCCGTGGCCGCAATCGGCGCGCGGGTGATGGAAGGGTTGCGCGGACTGGACGGCGTGGCCTTCGTGCGCTACGCCAGCGTGTACCGGCGGTTTGATGAAGCGACAGACTTTTTGGAAGAAGTCAAAAACCTGGAGAAAGCCCATGATACTCTTACGGCCCGATTGCCTGGTATTTGAAACTGCCAACGGCGAACACATCCCCGCCCCGATCGAGCAAGTGACCGTGGAATTGCTCGGCGAGGCGGTGGCGCAACTGGATGAGCACATCGTCCAAAACGCTGCTGCCGCGGTGCTGCACTATTTCAAAACAGATCTCGGACAGGACTCCGTGTCCGTCGGCGAATTCACCGTGGCCCTGGAGCAAACCCTCCGCAGTCTCGGGCTGGAAGTGAAGGCCAGCGCAAACGCACCTGAGAAAACGGGGCCGGATCCTGATCACCCGCGACTGCCCGAAGCAGACCTGAAACAACTGGCCGGCGAGTCCGGCGAAGGCTTCGAGTTGATTTTCTTCTCGCGATTGCGGGATGAAGTGCGCCGTCAACTTGGCCAGTCGCCGCCAGTGTTGCGCTTCCGCGGCCTGCACGACTGCGTGATGCTACTGGCGGGCGCGAAGCGGTGGACCGGGCGTTGCCAGGGTTTGAACGATCAGATCGTCGAGTACCTCCGGACCTGTCTGGGCGCGGAAACCGGCGGCGGGGATTGCGCGCTGGTGGTGGTGTGAGGCGCGGGGCCTCGTGATGGACGAACCGTCCGCCGCGAAACCAATTTTGCCCATGAGCAAGACTCTGTTTGAAAAAATCATTGCGCGGGAAATCCCGGCGCAGATCGTTTACGAAGACGAGCTGGTGCTGGCCTTCCGCGACATCCAACCGCAGGCGCCGGTGCATGTGCTGCTCGTGCCGAAGAAACCGATTCCGCGCATCGCCGAAGCCGCGCCCGGAGATCACGCGTTGCTCGGCCACCTGCTGCTCAAGGCCGCTGAGGTGGCCGTGAAAGTGGGTTTGCGGGAAGGTGGCTACCGGCTGGTGATCAACAACGGACGCGACGGCGGCGAGTCGGTGCCGCATTTGCACTGTCACATCCTGGGCGGACGGCATCTGGCGTGGCCGCCGGGTTGAACGCGCGCGCGTCCCGGCCCGGGTTCACCTGACGGGGAAATACCGGGCGATGAATTGTTCCAACCCTTTAAGATAGTGGTCGCGTCCGGCGGCGATCATTCCGGTGTGATTGCCGTGGATTTCCCAGAAGAGCTTCGGCTCGTTCGCCGCCGCAAAGTTCTTCTCCCCGTGATGAAAGCCGATGAAATCGTCGCCCCGGCTGTGCATGACGAGGACGGGAACCTTGATGCGCGGCAGCTTGGCGCGCGTGTCGTATTTGATGGTGCTGAAGCGCCGCACCGGCAGCCAGGGGAACATTTCCGCGCCGATGTCCGGAATGCTCATGAAGGTGTTTTGCAGGATCAGGCCACCGAGGGTTTCGCGCAGCGCCAGTTCTGACGCGATGCCGCCGCCGAGCGATTCGCCGAGCGCGATGATTTGCTCCGGCGTGAAGCCCTTTTCCCGCAACCAGCGGTGCGCCGCCTGCGCGTCAAGATACGTTCCCTCCTCACTCGGCCGTCCTTCGCTAAGCCCGTAGCCGCGGTAGTCGAACGCAAACACGCTCACGCCCAACTCCAGCCAGGCCCGGTAGAAATCCAGCCGGTAGCTGATGTTCATATTGTTGCCGTGCAACAGCAGGATAACAAGATGTGCGCGGGGCGAATTGTTCGCGGCGGGAAAAAACCAGCCATGAAGCCGCGCGCCGTCGGCGGCGGTGAACGTTGCTTCCTCCATGGCGCGGCCCAACTCCTGGCCGCTGGCTTCGAGCCGGCGGGAGGGAACATAAACTTGGCGGTGTTCAAACCAACGCAACATCGCTCAGAGAATTACCAGCAACCCCAATCGCGGGACGAGCCTTTTCAACCAACGCGGGAGCCGGGCAAGGGGCAAGCGGTCTCGAATCAGCGATACTTGTACAGCAACACGGCGCGGACTTTCGTCCGCGCCGCGCGCTAGATCGCCATGAGTGCTTACGCCGCCTCGCTGTCGAGGAAGCCTTGGAGATGCCGCAGGCGCGTGGGATGTCGCATCTTGCGGAGTGCTTTGGCCTCGATTTGGCGGATGCGTTCGCGGGTGACTTTGTATTGCTTGCCCACTTCTTCGAGCGTGCGGGCGTAGCCGTCGCCCAGGCCGAAGCGCATTTCCAAAACTTTGCGTTCGCGCTCGGTGAGGCTCGACAGCACTTCGCTGAGTTTTTCCTTCAGCAGGCTGTAACTGGTCACGTCGGAAGGGTTTTCCGCCGTCTTGTCTTCGATGAAGTCGCCGAAGCTGGTGTCGTCGCTGTCGCCGACGGGCGACTGGAGCGAGAGGGGCTGCTGCGCCATCTTGAGAATCGCACGCACGCGGTCCACCGGCATCTGCATTTCGTCAGCGATCTCCTCGGGCGTGGTTTCACGACCGTAATCTTGGATGAGCTGCTTTTGCACCCGCATCAGCTTGTTGATAACCTCGATCATGTGGACCGGGATGCGGATGGTGCGGGCCTGATCGGCCACGGAACGACTGATGGCCTGGCGGATCCACCAGGTGGCGTAGGTCGAGAACTTGTAACCGCGGCGGTATTCGAACTTCTCGACGCCTTTCATCAGGCCCATGTTGCCCTCCTGGATCAGGTCGAGGAAGGCCAGGCCGCGGTTGGTGTATTTCTTAGCGATGGAAATGACGAGACGCAGGTTGGCTTCGACCATCTCGGTCTTGGCCTTGTGCGCGGCGTCGGCAAAGTGTTTCAACTGCCGGTGGGCCTTCAGATAATCCTCGTGCGGCATGCGGACAAACTCTTCCAGCGCCTTGATCTTCTTGTGCTCGGACTGGATGATCGCCTGCGCGTGGTTGGACTTGCTGTGGCCTTTGAGGTCCGCGATGGCGCGAAGGCTGGACTGGATTTTGTCGTGGATGTTGTCCGACACGAGCATCATCTCTTCGATAACCTTCTGCTTGTAGAAAAATTTCTGAAACTGGTCTTCCAGCTTCTTGTCCAGTTTGTTGAATTCGCCTTGCAGCTTCTGCTGCTTGCCCTTGGCGAGAGCGTGCTGCCATGCCGCGTATTTTTGGTCCACCTTGAGGTCCAATTCGCGAACTTGCTTGACCAGCTTGCGCAGCGCCTTCAAATGCTTCTCACGGCCTTCGATTTTCTTGTCCACGATCACGCGGTCGAAGCGTTCCTTGGGCGGCTCGGACAAGAGTTTTTCCGCCAGCGCGATGTGCTCCTTGGCGGTGAATCCAAAGCTGTAAATGATGGCCCGCGCCTCATTTTCGGCGGCTTCGATGCGTTTGCAGATCTCCACTTCCTGCTCGCGGGTCAGCAGCGGCGTTTTGCCCATCTGCCTCAGATACATGCGAACGGGGTCGTCGAGCACGTCCAGCTTGGTGGATTCCTCCTCCGGCTCTTCCGGTTCAGGCTGCTTGATGCGGTCCACCTCGGCCTGGTCCACGATCTCGATTTCGAGGGTGCCGAGCTTGGTGTGGACCAAGTCGAGATCCTCCGGCGTGATGATGTTGTCCGGCAACGCGTCGTTGATGTCGTCGTAAGTGAGGTAGCCCTGTTCCTGGGCCAGGCGAACGAGTTCCTTCACCTTTTCCGTCAAGTCGTAGCCGGAATGGCTCTTAAGGGTGCCAACGGCCTGCTGCACTTTGGCCAGGGAACGCGCTTGCTGGGCCGTCAACGGCGTCCGTTCCGAACCGGTGGCGGCTAGTGGGGCGCTGCTGGCCAGCTTGGGCTTCGGCACGACGCTGCTTTTGCGGGCCGGGGGGTGCACAGCGGTTCGGCGCGCCTTGCTGATCGGAGGTTTGACCAGCTGGCGCACGACTTTTTTGACGATGGCCTTGGCGGCCGCCTTTTTTGCTTTCACTTTGATCATGTTTAGTCGGATGGTTTGAACTTGTTAAAAATTCAAAATTAGCCTGACAGGGTGGGCAGTTGAGCCAATCAAGTCAAGCTTTGAAATGGAAAACCGCAGTATTTATTGCGCCGCCAATCCAAGGCACCGACTCTGGCGACTGGAATTGGAACCAGTAGCAACCGCCTTTGTTCCATGTGTTCAAAGGATTTACGGTGACGCAGGACGGTCCAGCCTTGTTCGACGTTCGCGGATTCTCCGCCTGCACACATTGGGCCGAACATTCTCACCTTCGACAGCCTCAATGCCAAACCGTTCGGACAAATCCGGTGCGCCCGTCACATTTCAAATTGAGTTCCCGGCTTCTTCCTGAAAGTATCAACCCCGATGAAAGTCGAAGCACTCCATGTCGGCATGAAGGTCAAGCACCCTCAATACGGGATCGGCACCGTCCGTGTCATCGCCGAGCATACGGCGGAAGTTCGGTTTGACGATCTTCAACGCACCATTTCGCCGGACAACAGCGGTCTGGAAGCCGCCGAGCCGCAGATCGCCGTCACGGGCCTGGACCAGCCGCTGACGCTGTTTGTCGAGGAAACCGTCCGCAAGGTCGTGCGCGAGCTGGGGCTGGAAAAAGCCGATGGCATTCTCGAACTGCTCGGCGCACGCTGGTTCAAAGGCAAATTGGTGATGCACCCCGCCGACCCGACGTTGCAGACGAAGGATGTGCCGCTCGAAGTTTTCTTCCACAAGATCGTCATGGTCCGCAACAACCTCCGCGTGCTCGAACAAAAAATAAACGCGCACGAACAACTCTCCGACGCTGACAAGGTCGAGATGCAGCAATACATCACCCGCAGCTACGGCTCGTTGACGACGTTCAACCTGCTGTTCAAAAACAAGGAAGACCAGTTCGGCGGCGCTTAACCGCGCTCCCGCCAAAGCAAATGATCCGCGACACCCTCTCCAAAATCGAAACTCGGCTCCAAAATGCCGGCGCCCTCAACGACGAAACGCGGCGTGAGCTGACGACCCTCGTCAACACGCTCAAGACCGAGATCACCGAACTCTCCAAGACCCACGCCGATCAGGCGCAGAGCATCGCCGGTTTCGCGGGGACGTCCGCGCACGAAGCGACGCGCGAGGAGAAGAATCCTGAATTGCTGCAGCACTCCCTCAAGGGTCTCGCTGCCTCCGTGGACGGGTTCGAACAGTCGCACCCCCAACTCGTGCAGATCGTCAACCGCATCTGCACCGCGCTGTCGAACCTGGGAATTTGACCGGCCCGCTCAGACCATCCCGGCGATAAACTTCTCCAGCTTCATCGCGTCGGCGTTGAAGTTGCGGATGCCCTCGGCGGTTTTTTCCGTCGCCATCGCGTCCTCGTTCATCAGCCAGCGAAAGCTTTTCTCGCCCGCGTCAATGCGCTGCACGTTGCTCGCCGCGGCGATTTCGGGACTGAGCTTGCGCATCACCGGCGCGCTGCTGTTCTTCAGTTCGGCCAGCAGATTCGGGCTGATCGTCAGCAAATCGCATCCGGCCAACTCCAGTATTTCGCCACTGTTTCGGAAACTCGCGCCCATAACCTCCGTCGCGTAGCCGAATTTCTTGTAGTACGCGTAAATGTTTCGTACCGACACCACGCCGGGATCGTCCGCGGCCGCGTAATCCTTGCCGGTGGATTTCTTGTGCCAGTCGAGGATGCGCCCCACGAACGGGGAGATCAGCTGTGCCCCCGCCTCCGCGCACGCGACCGCCTGCGCCAACGAGAACAGCAACGTCATGTTGCAACGGATGCCTTCCTTCTGCAAAACCTCCGCCGCACGGATGCCTTCCCACGTCGTGGCGATTTTGATCAGGATGCGCTCACGCGGGATGCCGTTGGCGTGGTAGAGCTGGACGAATGTGTGCGCCTTGGCGACCAGCGCTGCCGTGTCGAACGACAAATTCGCGTCCGTTTCGGTGGACACCCGGCCGGGAACGATCTTCAAAATTTCGATGCCGAAGAGCACCAACAGATGATCCACGATTTTGCCCACGAGCGCCGCGCCGCTGAGATTGAGTTTGCGCGCGTCGGCGACCGCCTTCTCGACGAGATACTTGTATTCCGGCATTTGGGCGGCCTTGAGGATGAGCGACGGGTTGGTGGTGGCATCGCGCGGGGCGAACTCCTTGAACGCGGCGAAGTCGCCCGTGTCGGCGACGACCGTGGTGAATTTTTTGAGTTGTTCGAGCTGGTTGAGCGCCGCGCCGGCTTTCGGTATGTCCATAAATAGTTGCTTCGAATCTTCCATCCGTCGAATGTCCTGCGCGTGGTCGCGCCCGAGTAAGACAGCGCAAAACCGTCCGACTTACAACGCCAATCTTGCGACGGCCCGCCTGTTTCGCGTCTCGCGCTGTGTCTCCGGTGGGTTCCGATTAACGCGCGCAATTTTCCGAAGATGGAGCTGGCAGTTGTCCAAGGCTGGGAACGCGCTGTTGAAGCAGGGGTGATCCAACGAAACAAACTGGCCGCCCGGATGGTGATTGCGGTCGCCAGTCCCGCGTGGCTGAACCATCCCCAGGCCTTTTGCCCTGGCGTTCGATTCTGATGGCAGTCTGCGAATCAAAGCCGGTCAAGCCGGGCGATGACTGGAATGAGGCGTTTAGGCCGCGAACGCCACGGGAACAATCTTCATCTGGTTGGCAGCGGTGGGTTGAGGAGTGCCGGTTCCCGGTTTCAGGCCGGCTCGTTCCCAGAGCGGTTTGAGGCTTTGTTCTTCGGCGGCGAGTGACTTGATGATGACGGCATCGCCAAGCTCGAAAGCGTTTTCCAGCCAGTTCCACGCGCCGGCGACATCGCCCAACTGGGCCGTGTAACAAGCGAGATTGTAGGCCAGCCGCCAGTCTTTCGGAAACTTTCTGGCCGCAGCCAGCAAGGTTTGCCGCGCTTCCGGGAGCTGCCCCAGTTGCTGTTCCGCAAAGGCGTGGTAAATCCAGCCAATCGGCTCCGCCGGCAACGCCGCAATCAGGGCTTTGGCCACCGCCAGGGCGGAGGACCAATCGCGAGCGCGAACCGCAATCTCCCACCGCACCAAAAGCATGTTGGGATGAAACGTCGTCCGCGGCGCCTGTTCGTGGGCCGCGGCCGTTCGTTCAAGCGTGATGTTGTCCCCGGATTCGATAGCGATGTTGTTCAACTTTGTTGTCATGCACGAAGCATCGCGTGCGCGCCAACGGCTGAAAATTGGGGGAACTACTCCCGGCAGTCCGGGCGAACCTACGGTCGGCCACGGAAGGCAATCTACTGAACGCGAATCAGAAAAAGTACTGTGCCCATCGCGAAGTGTGTGTCATCGGGAACGCCCAGCCGCGCTCGCCCACCAAGAGCCTGCCAGCCTTCATCGGCTCAAAGATAATGGCGTTGCTCCAACTCACGGTTCGCAACACCAACTCGCCAGCGAGGCCTTGAGTGGGTGTGAGGCTTGCGCCGGTAGGAGCACGTCAGTGAACGGTGGGACGCGCACTCGACGCATGTTGCCAGCTCCAAGTTGAACGAATCCGAACTGAACTCAGCGCGCTGATTTGTCGCCAACCACCGCAGAGTTCCGGCCGTACCGAATGACGCTCGCGTTCGCCAGAAGCGTTGCGTATCGTTTGATTGTTATGGAAGTCGCCATTCAGACCGTGAGCATCGAAGGAAACGATTTCCAATTCTTCCGCCTGCGACGGCACCTGCCGGGTTTGGATTAGGCCGCCACAGGGGAATTGATGCTTGCGATGCAGACTGGTGCGCCGACTAATCCAACCAGTCACATCGACATCTTGATCCTTGGCGGCGGGCCGGCGGGACTCGCGCTGGGCTGCGAATTACAGCGGCGAGGTCTGGCGTTCTTGATCCTCGAAGCGGGTGCCACCGTCGGCGAGTCCTGGCGACGGATGCCCAGCGCCATGAAAATGGCCAGCCCGTGGAAGGCCAATCAGCTTGCCGGCAGGCCGGAAAATTTCCGCGCACCGAACCATCAGGCCAGCCGCCAAGAGTTCCTCGACTATCTCCGGCTTCATGCGCTTCAAAATAATCTCCCGGTGCATACTGGGGCGGTCGTTTCGTCGGTGGAGAAAACGGCGGCCGGATGCTTCTGCGCGCATACCGCCGGCGGCGACTTCACCAGCCGGTTGTTCGTGAGCGCCACCGGTTGTTTTAGCAACCCGTTCGTGCCGGCGATTCCCGGCGCTGTCGCGTCGCGCGTCCGCCAGCTTCATGTCGCTGATTACTGTGATCCGGAAAACCTGCGGACAGTCCTCGGCAAATCCACCGGGATGGTGCTCATCGTGGGCCAGCGCCTCTCCGCCGGGCAGGCGATGGTGGAATTGGTGGACGCGGGCTTTGAAGTGGCGCTGTCGCACCGCTCGCCGATTGAATACGGTGCCGGGCCGCTGGCGTGGTGGTTTCTGTTCCGAATCTTCCCCTGGCTCGAACGGCTCAAACTCCAGATACAGGGACCAAGTGCTCCGCCCAATGACGTGAAGATGCAAGGCGGACGCGCGCGTGAACTCATCCAGGGCGGCGCGGTGAAAACTTACCCCGCGATCCGCGCATTTGGGCCTGACCACCTCGTGTTCGAGGATGGTGTGGTCTTGAAACCAGACCTGGTGCTCTACGCCACCGGTTTTCGTCCCGTGCTGAAACACCTTGCCCCGCTCGCGCTGGCGATGAACGAGCGTGGCGATTCACCCGCGCTGCGCGACTTGGAAAGTGTCTCCACGCCGGGGCTGTTCTTCCTCGGACTGGATGGCGGGCGCAATTTCCAAAGCCGCTTCATCCGGGGCATCCGCAACGACGCGATGTTCCTCGCCGATGAGCTGGCGAAGCGGCTGGCCTTGGCTCCCGTCGCGTCGGTCAGAGCAGCTACTCGCGCGCAGACGAAGTAGCGCGTCGCGTTGCGTAGCGAGTGGGAGACCGGTTTTTCGTGGACAAGCGAAAGCTCAAACGTGGCCACGGCTTCGGCCCGGAGCCGATTCCGAATCCGCTGTAACGGCGAGGGGCTAAAGCTCCTTGAATTCCGTGCGGAGGCCGGTGGCGTCGCAATGCAAAATGGCAACGGTGCGCGCCAGGCTGAAACGGGGCTTCCCCGCGTAGCCGGGATTGAGGAAAAGCGTGCGTCCAATCGTTTCCGAAAAGGGCTGGTGCGTGTGGCCGAAGATGACCGCATCGGGAGTTTCATGAAGGAGGCGGCGTTGAAGCGGCGCGGCAGGGGCGTGAGGACTGACGATATGGTGGATGAGAAACTTGCGCCCCCCGAGTTGAACGATCTCGGTTTCCTGAAACTGGGTGGCGACGTCGTTGTTGCCCAGGACGGCGGTGACGGGGGCGATGTGCTCCAATTCCAAAATCACCCACGGCCGCCCGATGTCGCCCGCGTGCAGGATATGGTCCACGCCCTGGAAGATGCCGGGGATTTTCGGGTCGAAGAAATCGTGGGTGTCGGAGATGAGGCCGAGCTTCATGGGGGTGGTGGTGTGAGTTGGGGTGGCGGCTGCGACGCGGCGCATCAAACCAGATCGCTATTTCTTAGGCTGGAGTGGGTCAGGTTCGCGGTGCGGGAGGCCTGCCTGGTAGCGCTGTAGTTGTTCCTGGATGCGCGGCAGCATGGCTTGCTTGTCGGTGGTGCGGGCGAGGTCCAGCGTCTTTTGGGCGGTCGCGGCGGCTTCCGTGAATTGGCCGGTCTCGGCTTGCGCCGCTGCGAGTGCGGACAGGGCTTCGACCGAATTTTCCTGGGTCAGTTCGACGGCTTGCCGGGCCAGAGTCAGCGCTTCTTCGCCATTGCGAAGAGAGGCGTCATGGTGGGTTGCGAGCAGCCAAGCCAGGGAAAAAATCGCATCGAGACTGTCGGGGTTTAGTTTCAAGGCCCTGCGAAATTCAGGGATGGCCAGTGATGCTTTGCCCTGAAGCGCGAATAAATAGGCGAGTTGCTGGCGTGCTTGGGCGTCGTCGGGCCGGAGCCGGACGACGGCTTCGAAGTGCGGAGTGGCTTCGGCCACTTTGCCTTGATTGAAGGCCAGCACGAGTCCCAGATCGGCATGAGCATCGGCGCTGTCTGGATTGATCCGGAGTGCTTCCAGGTAGTGAGCGATGACTTCGTCCACTTGGCGCTTTGGAGCCAACGCTCTAGCCCAACTGATGTGAGCATCCGCGTAATCTGGTTTGTAGCGGAGGGTCTCTGCAAAATGAGGGATGGCGTCATCCGGACGACCAATGGACATCAAGGCAACGCCGAAGTGGTAGTGTGCCGACCAATCATCGGGCTTGGCGCGGAGAACATAGGCGAGTTGATCGATCGCATCCTGGAAGAGCCCGTCGGTGATTTGGATCACTGCCAACTGTCGCCGGGCTTCGTGTTGGTTGGGGTCCAGCCTCAGCGCCTCGATCAGCGATGTTGTCGCTTGCAGCGGCAGCCCTTGCTGGGCTAGCGCGACCCCCAGTTTGGTGTGTGCCAGCGGGTTTCTCGGCCTGAGTTGGACCGCGTATTGCAGGTGCGGGAGGGCTTCGTCGGCGCGGCCCAACTTGGAGAGAGTGACGCCGAGATTGAAGCGGGCCTTGAAATCACGCGGTTGGAGCCGGACGACTTCGGCGAGATGGGGGAGGGCCTGGCTTTCCTTGCCTTCGCGCATCAAGGCCACGCCGAAGTTGCCGTGGGCGACCCAGTTTTGTTTGGTCACTTGCAACGCATGTTCAAAGAGCGTGGAGGTGTTGCGCCAATAGCGCACTTGCTGTGCGGTCGCCGCCAGGCTACCGGCCAGTGCCAGCGTTGCCACTCCGATCAAGATTGGATTGCGGAACCGCCATTTAGCCGTCAGTTCCGGCAGGCCCCACGCAAGCACGATGAACACGCCGATCAACGGGATGTAAGTGTAACGATCCGCCAGCGCGGCGGCTCCGGCTTGCGCCAATCCGATGACTGGAACCAGCACACCCAAAAACCACGACCAACCGACGAAGTAATAAGGATGACGCCGGAGGGTGAGCAATGCGCCAGCCGTAATCGCGATCAACACCACGGTCGCCAAAACCAGCCATGACCATCCCCACGAAGCTGGCATTGGATAAAAAACGGCGAGATCCGAGGGCCAGAAGGTTTTTTTGAGGTAAAGCCCGTAGGCGGCCAAGGCCGTGGCAGCTCGCTTGGCGAGGGGGTGTCTGGCCAGTTCAATCACCACGCCTCCCTGCTGTTGTACTCGAAATGTGATTACACTGAGCAGGGCGCTTAACGCGAAGAGCGGCAGTTTTTCCATTACCAGTTGCCACCATGAATATGGTCTCGGGCGTTCTCGCCCGAAGGAAGCGGCGGGCGGCTCGTTCTCCGAAGCAACCGCGCTCGCGACCCTGCGTCGCAGGGGCCAGACATCCAGTAGTAGCAAGACAAACGGCAGCGTGACGACCATCGGCTTGGTCATGGTGCCCAAGGCGTAAGTCAGCACGAGTGCGCTGTAACGCCCCGCCCCGGGGCGTTCCACGTAACGAACGTACGACCAAATAGTGAGCAGCCAGAAAAGGCCGCTCAACACGTCTTTCCGTTCCGCCACCCAGGCGACGGATTCGACGCGCAATGGATGCCAGGCAAACAACGCCGCGACTACAAAGCTGGGCCAGAAGGCACTGGTCATGCGCCGAAGCAATAGAAACAGCAAAACAGAATTGAGTGCGTGCAGCGCCAGACTTACCAGATGATGCGCCCCCGCATTCAACCCGAAGAGCTGGCAATCGAGCATGAACGAAAGCGTGGTGAGTGGGTGCCAGTTGATGTGATGGACACCAGTAAAGGCACGAACCACGCCGGGCCAAGTGATGCCCTGTTGGATGAGCTCGTTGCGGAAGACGTACGGGCCATCATCGTGATCCACGAACTCGTGCTGTCCGATTGGCCAGTACACCGCGAGTGTGCCCACGATCAGCAGCAGGGCAACCCAAACTGCTCGTCGAGAATCATTCGGGCCCGCGGCGCTCATGTTGTGTAATCACTTTAGTCGAGCGCCAGAACTTGATCCGGCACTAATTTTAATCCGTCTGGTCGTGAACCCCGCTGCGAGTGGCAACTGGCGGTGGCGCAGGGGCGCGGTTGGCAGTCGGGTTCATGCCTTGGTTTCTTGAGGTTCGGGGTCAGTCGTTGGTGGGGTTTCTTGGTCTTTGGCTTCCGTCGGTTCCTTTTCTCGTGCCGATTCGGCGGCTTCGCTTAGTTTCATCGCGCCCGCGAACAGGCCGGTGAACAACCCCCCGCTCAACAGCGTATTGCGGAGAAATTCCCACGTTGGTGGCCAGCCGGCGGTGCCCTTGGTCAGTGCAAGTAGCCAGCCAGCCAGGTTTTTGGTGTATTCGGGATTGTTGAACGGGTTGAACAACCAGGCGGCCGTGTTGGTGATCAAGTAAAACAACAGCGCGCCGAACACCCCGCCGCTGAGAAGCTTCAGCCACGAAGACTGTGGCCGGAACCGTTGGCCGAGCCACAGAACGACCGCATAAACCGCGTAGTTAGTCAGTTGATACCACTGGAAGGCGTCCACCTGCAGATGGAATTGATAATAGCAGTTCAGCAGCAAATCGGTGACGGCGAGTGTCGTCAGCGGCAGCCACCAGGCGAGGCGACGTGGAAAATAAACCCCGGCGCAGAACACCAGCGCGTAGGCAGCGCTGAAATTCTCCGGTAACAGCCCCGGCCAGCGGGTCAGCGCGAACGTGACCATGAGCAGGACGGGCAGCCAGAGGCTCGACTTATCTTTCACGGAGCCGGATGATAAGCGTGTGGTCGCCAATGACAAGCCGCACGATGAGTTTACGATGCCCTCGCTCCTGACGTGGGCGCGCCATTTCTTGAACAAGAGAACACAGACAATCAATCCGGGCGGTTAACGATGGAAAAACTCTTTGAAATTGTGCATGAGGACGAATCGTTGCTCGTGGTCAACAAACCCGCCGGACTGGTTTGCCATCCCACCAAGGGCGATGAATTTTCCAGTTTGATCAGCCGTGTCCGACTGCACCTCGGCGAGTCGGTGCAGCCGCAGATGATCAATCGCCTGGACCGCGAAACCAGCGGCTTGGTGTTCGTGGCCAAGAATTCCTTCGTGGCTTTGGAATTACGGCGGATTTGGGAACAGCGACAAGTGGACAAGTTCTATCTGGCCATCGTGCGAGGCTCCGTGCTTGAAGCCAGCGGGACCATCGAAGCACCGCTCGGACGCGACGAAGAAAGCATCGTTGCCATCAAAGACAAAGTGCGCCCGGACGGCGCTTCCGCACGCACGGATTTCCGGGTGCTGCAACGGTTCACGCGGACGGAAGGAGACTTCTCACTGTTGCGTGTCCGACCTGAGACGGGTCGCAAACACCAGATTCGAATCCACCTGGCGCACCTTGGTCATCCGCTCGTGGGCGATAAACTTTACGGGGGCGACGTGAATCTGTATCTGGATTTCGTTTATGACCGCTTGGACGATGCCCAACGCGAACAGTTGCTTTTGACGAACCATGCGTTGCATGCCGCCGATGTTCGATTTGAATGGCATGGTGAAAAGTTCGCTTTCCACGCCGAACCCGAAGCCCCCTTTGCTGAATTTTTGGACCGAGCCGGGGTGGGGTATCAACAAGCGACGATTTTGGAAAATTCAACCAATTCAGCCGGCTTCGTGAACAGTTCATGCAACAAAGTGTCTGCGGTCCAAATAAGGGGTGAACAGCGCTAGTTTTTAAGTTTTTTCCTAAAAAAAGTGACTGCCTCAGTCGGTAAAAAGTAATGATTCGATTGAAACCGAATCACAACTTGTTATTGGCGTGTTACTTATGAGAAGTCATTCCCAAACGGTGAACACCCAGAAGCGTTCAAAATTTTCTCAAAAAAATATTGACACATCGGGGGATGTTTGAGATATTGGGCGCACACACAGAAACAAAAAACACAAACACATGAGAACAAAAACACTGTTAGTCACGGCTGCGTTAGTCGCAGCAGGCGTCGCCACCTCCATGGCGCAGGTCTATTCAAAAAACGTCGTTGGGTATGTCACGAAGACGATTCATCCGGGATATAACCTGATCTGCAATCCGCTGGTTCAAACCGATTCTAGCTTGAACGCTCTACTCCCAAATGTGCCAGAAGGGACTGTTGCCTCGACATTCGATCAAGCCGGCAACGTGCATATCAATACGTTCATTGCGGAACTTGGTGGCTGGGATCCTGAGCCCGCACTCACACTCGATTTGGGAAAGGGATTGCTGCTTCAAAATAACGGAGAGACAGCCTTTCCTATTACCTTTGTTGGCGAGGTTTTTCAAGGCACCGGTGCTCAGAAGTATTCGAATGACATTCAGCTATTGTATTCGTTTCATTCCTCCCCAGTGCCGCAAGCCACAAACTTGGTGGCGCTAGGCGTGTTAGGTCAGGAAAACGATGTGATTAGCACGTATGTAAATACGGGTGTTGGAGAACCTGCGGTTGGGATCTTCCAATTTATTGGAGAACTCGGTGGATGGGATCCGGAAGTTCCACCAAATCCGGTTGGTGCTGGCCCGACAATTCAGGTAGGAGACGCCTTCATTTATCTTCCTGCGGGCGTAGGGTCAAAACTTGTACGCGAGTTCGTAGTGCCAACACCGTAAACAAGTTTACCAAAATAAGACTCAATAAAATTCAAGAAACGAACTAATCAAACCATAAAAACAAAACGTTAAAAATATGAAAAAACTGCTAATAATTACTGCTAGCTTAATGTGCGTGGCTGGTGCATACGCTCAAGGCTTAGTAGCATTCAACCTCAAGTCAGGCACTAGTACAACAACAGCTTCTGGTGCAGTGTGGGCTCCAATCTTCCTTCCGGAACCAGCAGATTCGTTTTTGATTAAACACGGGAATATTGCCGCTGTTAACATTAGCCCGGGAACTCAAACCTACGGTGGAGGGTTTGTGACTGGACCTGGGTTCACCGCTGCATTGTTTGGTGGTACACCAGGAACAGTGGATACAGCGTTGACGCTAGTCGGTACTACAGCGTTCAGAACTTCAACCACAACAACGCTTGGGGGAACTGTTAATCCTATTACAACTAATGTGCCTGGCGTGTTGGCTGGATCGAGTGCTCGGCTCCAACTGCGGGTATGGGACAATAAAGGTGGTACAGTTACGAGTTGGGCGCAAGTGATCAACCCCGCGAATGACCTGCTTGTCCTTCGCGGTGAATCGCTGTCGTTTGATTCTGGCCCGTTGGGCAATGGCTTGGCACCCAACGTAGCTGCAAACCTTCAAGGTTTGACAAGTTTTAACCTCCACTTGGTTCCTGAGCCTTCCGCCATCGCTCTAGGAGTCCTTGGCTTGGGCGCATTGGTTATGTTCCGCCGCCGCAAGTAATCAAGACTGTTCTATTCTCACAAGCCGCCCGCAAGGGCGGCTTTTTTTTTGATGAAAGAGTTGACACGCTGGAATTGCCAACTACCCTCCAAAACCTCTTGGCTAATGGCGCGTTCGTCTATCAGTTAGGACACGGCCCTCTCAAGGCTGAAAGACGGGTGCGATTCCCGTACGCGCTACCAAGTTGATTGATACGACAAGTCAAAGGATCGATTTCGTTCCGATAGAAACAAGCGCCATGCACCCATTTCAAATAATCTTCAATCCCACCAGCGCGACTGAATTGGCTAAAATGCCCAAGGAACTGCAGTTGCACATTCTCGGGGAATTCCGTGGACTACCGCATGAAGTGATGAGCACGGAATTAGAGCGTTTTGGGAAGCTCGAACGCGGGGGAAAGACCCTCCATCGCTTTCGTCTGGGCGATTATCGAATTTATTTTGAAAGGCATGACTTGGGGGTCGTCGTTCACCGGATTCTTAATCGCAACTCGCTGCGGGATTTCTTATTTCGTTCCAGCCTCCCGCTTGGTGAAGATGAAGCATTGCAACAAAACCCCAAGTTTTGGGAGCTGATTGAATCCGCCAGATAGCGATTCCTTGGGGAATGGAGTTGTAAACCCGTGCTCCGAAGCGGGCGGAACACCGACAGGGAGGCGCG
>JANNEF010000032.1:0-19838 GCA_031378375.1 Verrucomicrobiota bacterium
TTGCTCGGCGTGCAACTCGTCTTTGGAACCTGCCTCGGGTTGATCTACTACTCGTCATTGTTTTATTCGATGGACGCGGGAGAGGCCAAAGGCGAGCACGGCGGCTTCCACGAGGCAGCCATCGGCGCCGGATTGGGCGGCGGACCAGCCCTGGGCGCGGCGGCCTTATTTTTCTTTCCCGGCGCGGCGCAAAGCAGCACCTGGGCAGTGGCGGGGATGCTGGTGCTGGGGCTGGCGGGATTGCTGGCGCTGCGCTGGAAGAAATGATTTTCTTCCGCCCTTACGCCGCCGCCTCGGCCAGCACCGAGGTCGGCACCGGCTGGCTGCGCGGCCCTTCCACGCCCACGCTGTTTACCACCGACACGAAGATCTTCCACGACGTGCCCGCCGCCAGACCTTCGATGACGAACACCGGCTCGCCGCTCGAACCCGCCGGCGGCGGTTCCGCGTGGGCGCCGGCGGCCCACCACCTGCGCGCTACAAGGTGCGTGTGCAGGTGGTGGGCCGCGATGCGAAGCTGGAGACGGTGACGGAAGTATTCGAGGAGGAGGCGGAGTTGACGTTGGAAGCGGGCCAGACGGTGCAGGTGGAAATCGTGGCGGCGAACGGCGCGGGGGACAGCGCGGCGAGCAACTTGATCGAACGGCACATCGCCAGCGCAGCGGCGTAAGGCTCGAAACGGAGAGCGGGCCGCTACGGTCGCGTGGCGGCCAGATAACGGCTCAGGGTTTCGACGTTGCGGTTGAAGGTGGCGCTGCGGATGACACGCGGCGCCGGATCGTTCGCCCCGTGCGTGCGCAAGCGTCCGGCTTCGACCCAACGCCCGCGAGCATCCTGCGCCGCGATCACTGACTTCACCTCCGCCAGCAGGTTCACGGTGGCTTTCGGCGGCGGCGCGGTGGACTTCTTCTTCTCACCCGGCGGGCGGTTCTTAACCAGTTCGTATTCTCTCGCGATGGCGTCGGTGTCGTCGGTCACTTTGAAGGAGTAATGGGTCGGCATGTTCGCGTCGTCGTGGGTCAGGGTGTAGTCCCGGGTGAAATACAGCGGCTTGTTCGATCCCATCTCGTAGAAGCGCGCGAGCCGGCCATCCGGGAGGCGCGACCGGCGCAGGTAAGCCAGGGCGCGCGGCACGGGCTCGAGATATTTGCGCCGGCCGGTCTCGGCATACAATGTGAGCAGCATGCGCAACACGTCTTGCGATTCACCGCCCGTGACGGACGGCGGTTCGAATTTGCGCGCCCACGCCGGGTGCATGTCGAAGTCATACTGCTGCGCCCAGGCGGGCTGCGGTTCGGGCATCTGAGCGAGCAGGAGGAAGTCGCCCGCCTGCTCCGCCGCGGCGCGGCAGCGCGCGGCAAGCTGGTTGAAATTCCTGCCCGCGTAGTCGGCCCGGACGTAAACGCGCTCCGCCTCGAACAGCGTCTCAATCGTGGTCGCCAGCGCGTTGTCGTTGAGCGTGTACTGGAGCCAGTATTGACGGCTGCCCGGCCAGACGCGGGACCACGTCGCGGGCGGCGACGCGGGTTTCACCGGAAATTTCTCTGGATCGGGAAACTGGTCGTAGCCTTGCGGCCAGGCACCGTTGGGATACTGGGCCTTGACCAGCGAAGTGAGCGCGTATTCCACCGCCTCGTGAATCTGCGCGTCCTGGAAACGCAGCGCCTGATCCGTCCGCATCAGGAAACGCAACGCCGCCTGCGTAGTGTCGTCATCCAGCGTGGTGACGTTGCGCCCCGCCGCCCCGCCGCCGTCGCGATAGGCGAACTTGCGGCGCTCGTCCGGGGCGAAGCCGATGGAGTAGGTCCAACCGCCGGAGCGGAGCTGGCCGCGCGTCAGGCCGCGCGCCGTCTCGCGCGCCGCGTCGAGATAATAGGAATTGCTTGTGGCCTGCCAGGCCGCGAGCAACGCGAGGCCGACGGCCGGGGTGCCAGGCGGTTGCACCCACCCCTGGGTCGCGGTCGCCTGGGTCTCGCCTTCACGTTTGGACAAATCCTCGCTGTATTGCCAGAGATAGATTCCCTCGACAGCGACATGCTCGCGGAAAAACCCGACACCCCGCCGCAGCGCGGCAGCCGCCTGGTCGCGCATCGAAGATTCCTGTCCAGCCGCCGTTGTGACGACTGCGAGGAGGCCGAGGAAAGACAAAAGCGTTTTCACGCTCGGTAGGGTTCCACAAACTTGAAGGGGGTTGAAGTGCGAATCACCGGCCCCAGCCGGGCCGGCGCGGGGCCTCAGGCCGTGCCGACGATCGGTCAGCCCGGCTGGCACCTACCTGGCATCGAACCGCCGTCGGGCCGAGGCCACATCCCGGGCGATTTGTTCCTTGAGCGCCTCGACGGAAGGGAATTTCTGCTCGTCGCGCAACTTCTCCACGAAGGTGAGTTCCACTTCCTGCCCGTAGAGGTCACTGTTGAAATCCAGAAAGTGCGCTTCGACACGCAACGGACCCGCCACGCCCGCCACGGTGGGGCGGTGGCCGATGTTCAGCACACTGCGATGCGCCCGGCCCTGTGCCTGCGCGTGAACGGCGTACACACCCGTCGGCGGCAGCACCAGTCCGGTCACGTCGAGATTCGCCGTGGGGAAACCGAGCCGGGCGCCGAGTTGATCGCCGCGCACCACGGGGCCGGCGAGCGAATAATTTCTTCCCAGCATCTGCGCCGCTGCACCGAGCTGCCCGGCGCGGATGGTTTCGCGGATGCGCGTACTACTCACGGCCTGCCCGTCGAGCGACACGGCGGCCAGTCCGTGGACGGCAAACTGCAACTCCGCTCCCAGCACCTCAAGCAACGCCACGTTGCCGCTGCGCTGATGGCCGAAATGAAAATCCGCCCCCACGCACACACTGCGGATGCGCCCAAAGTCCCGCGCCAGGTCCCGGACGAATGTGTCCCCCGGCCGCTGCGAGAATTCCCGGTCAAAGACGATCAACAACGTCGCGTCCGCTCCCGTCGCCGCGATGGCGCGCAACTTCTGCGGCAGCGAATACACCAGCGGCGGCAAGCGCGCGGGCGCGACAACGGTGTTGGGATGCCGGTCAAACGTGACGACGACCGCCCGCCCCTCCTGTTGTTCCGCATCCGCAACGGCCTGGCGGATGACTTGTTGATGACCCAGATGCACGCCATCGAACATGCCGATGGCCAGGCACACCGGCCGGCCGGCCGGCACGAGTTCACGGGCGGCGTGAAGGATGGTCATTGAAGTGCGTGAAGCGTTAAACGTGAAGTGCGGTGGGCGTTGGTTGCGAATTGACGCATCACGGATTCCCCTACCCCGCCAGCTTCAAAAACGGAATCACTCGCGCTTCCAGTTCAGTGCTGGTCATCCGGATCACGTCTTCATATTGAACGGCGTCGGCCACATCGTATTTCCCACAAGCCTCGCGCCGCAGGGTGTGCAGGTGCGCGCCACAGCCGAGCTTCTGCCCTAGCTCGTGCGCGATGGTGCGGACGTAGGTGCCCTTGGTGCAGGCCACGCGGAAATGAGCGAACGGCTCGCGGTAGTCGTCGAAGCGAAAGGTGTAGATGTGAATGAGCCGCGCCTTGCGTTCCACCTCCTGACCCTTGCGCGCGAGTTTGTAGAGCGGCACACCGCCGACCTTCACGGCGGACACCATCGGCGGCGTTTGCAGCTGATCCCCCAGAAAAGCGTCGGCGGCGGTGTTCAACTCCTCCAGCGTGAGCGGCGGCACCGGCAGGGAGGCGACCAGTTCGCCGTCAGTGTCGTAACTGTCGGTCGTCTCGCCGAACTTCATCGTGCCGCAATACACCTTGTCGTCAGCCATCAGCCGCTCGGACAACTTGGTGCCGCGCCCCAGCAACACGACCAGCAAACCGGTCGCGTTCGGATCGAGGGTGCCGGCGTGGCCGACCTTCTTGATGCCGAAGTGCCGCCGAATCGTGTCCACGATGTCGTGGGAAGTGGGGCCGGCCGGCTTGTCAATCAGCACCGCGCCGTCGAATACGTCAAAGTTCAGCATGATTAGGTTCACGGAACCGCCAAGCCAGCGTCGCGCCAGCTCGCAGTTCCGGCACAACTGTGACCGCAGGCGCTGGAATAGGGAATGAAAAAGCGGTTTCCATCTGATCTGGAGAATCATCCCACCTCGCGGCGTCAGGAACGTCCGCCAACAAATCTGATGATACGGGCGATTGCCTTCGTCCTAATTGCCCGATATGCGTCCACACTTTCTCAGTTGGTGCTCGCTGACCATCGTCCATCTCGCGATTTCGTGCCGCGCGGCGGTAGCCGCCCCCGTCAGTTTCGCTCAGGAGATCGCCCCCATCCTGATCCAGAAATGTGCCACCTGCCACGGGCCGGAGAAAAGCAAGGGCGGCTTCCAACTCCACACGTTTGAATTGTTGTTGAAAAGCGGTGACAGCAAGGCCGTGTCCGTGACGCCCGGCCAGCCGAAGCAAAGCATGCTTTTTGAACTGCTCACCACCAACGATGCCGATGATCGAATGCCGCAGAAGGACGACCCGCTGCCCGCCACGCAAATTGCCCTCATCGAACGGTGGATCAAGGAAGGCGCGCGGTTCGACGGACCGGACCCCAAGGCGCCACTGCTGACGTACGCGCCGCAACCGCCGCATCCCGCACCGCCCGCCGCCTATCCCCAGCCCGTGCCCGTGCTGGCGATGGCGTTCAGTCCCGACGGCGAACTCGCGGTGGGCGGTTATCACGAAGTCACCGTGTGGAATCCGGAAGAGGGAACGCTGCTGCGCCGCCTGACCAACGTCGCGCAGCGGGTGCAAGGACTGGCTTACAGCCCGGACGGCGCACGACTGGTCGTGGCGGGCGGTTCACCCGGCATGTCGGGAGAGGTGAAACTATTCGACCCGGCCAAGGGTGTGATCCTCCGCACGCTGGCCGCCAGCGGCGACATGATCCTCGCGGTGTGTTTCAGCCCGGACGGGCGACGGCTCGCCACGGGCGGCGCGGACAATGCGATTCGCGTCTTCAATGCGGACGATGGCAAGCCGCGACTGTTGATCGAACAACACACGGACTGGGTGATGGGACTGGCGTTCAGCCCCGACGGCGCGCAACTCGTCTCCGCCAGCCGCGACAAGAGCGCGCGGGTGTTCGACGCGCAAAGTGGCGCGTTGGAGGACAGCTACACGGGCCACGGGGACGCCGTGTTCAGCGTCGCTTTCAGCGACGATGGCAAGCTGGTTTACTCCGCCGGGCGCGATAAGGAAATTCACGTGTGGCAGGCGAAGGACGGGAAAAAGGTGGGCGAGATCGGCGGCTCTGACGGGGAGGTGTTGCGGGTGATCGTGGCCGGCGAGACTGTTTTCAGTGCCGCCGCGAACAAACTCGCCCGCCAGCATCAGGCCCGGGAGAAGCGCGAACTCATCCGCTCGTTCGCCGGCCACACGGATTGCGTTTACGCGCTGGCCTGGCATGAACCCACCCGGCGGCTGGCCACGGGCGGCTTTGACGGCGAAGTGCGGGTGTGGAACGCGGCGGACGGGAAACTGATTCGCGCGTTTTTCGCCGCGCCGGGCTATCGCGGCGCGGCGACCGGGCGATGAATCACGGCAGGCGTTTCACACTGGCTTCCAGCGGCACGATGCCGCGCTGGAGCGCGTAGCGGATCAGATCGGCGTGCGAGCGGAGACCGAGTTTGCGCATCAGGTTGGCGCGATGGGTCTCGACCGTGCGCGGGCTGATGTAGAGTTTGGCGGCGATTTCCCCGTTGGTGTGGCCTTCGGCGGCCAGATGCAGCACTTCGCGCTCGCGGTTGGTGAGCGTTTCGTGAAGGTCGAACGCGCCGGTCTTCCTGAATTTTTCGAGATAGGCCAGCATCGCCGGCTCGGAAAACGGCGGGCTGAGATAGCGGCGGCCGGCAGCCACCTCGCGCACGGCCCGCACGAGGTCAGCACCGCTGGAATCCTTGAGCACGTAGCCGGCGGCACCGTGGCGGAGTGCTTCGGCGACGTAGGCTTCATTGGCATGCATCGAAAGCAGGAGGACGCGGGTGCGAACCTCGCGCTGGCGGAGTTGCCGCGCCACGTCGATCCCGCTGAGGCCGGGCATCATCAGGTCGGTGATCAACACCTGGGGCTTGAGTTGATCGACCAGGCGCATCGCCTGCAAGCCGTCACCCGTTTCGCCCACGATGCGGAAATCCGGCTCCGTCAGGAGCAGGGCGCGAAAACCTTCCCGCACCACGCGGTGATCGTCGGCCAGCACGATGGTGATGAGATTCATGGTTGCGCCGGGGGCCGTTCCAGCAGCGGCAGTTCGGCGGTCAGTTGCGTGCCTTTCCCGGGCGCGGAATCAATCGCCAGTTGCCCCCCCAACAAGGCCGCCCGCTCCTGCATGCCCGAAAGCCCGCTGGAACGGCCGGAGCGCGACGCCGTTTCCACGTCGAAGCCAACGCCGCGATCCTCGACTTGCAGACACAGCCGGTCGGCGTTGACCCACAGACGGATCGTCGCCTCGTCCGCGCGCGCGTGGCGGACCACATTCGTGAGCGCCTCTTGAATGATGCGGTAGGCGGCGGTCTCGATTTCCGGGGGGAACCGCCGCCCTTCGACGTCCTGGTGCAGGAAGCGGACGGGCACATGGCTGTTCTGGGTGAAGCGATCCACCTGCCAGATGAGAGCCGGGAGCAGGCCCAGGTCGTCCAGCATCGTCGGACGCAGGTCCAGCGACATCTCGCGCGCAAGTTTCAGCAGCTGATTCACACGCGCCCGGGCTTCACGGATGCTGACGCGGGTGGCTTCGGCGGGGAGACTGTCGGCGCGTTCCAGGTTCAAGCGCAGGGCGGTCAACTCCTGGCCAATTTCATCGTGCAACTCGCGGGCGAGGCGACGGCGCTCGGCCTCCTGCACCTCGACCAGCCGCTTGGAAAGCAGTTGGAGGCGGTCCCGCGCCGCCGCCACTTCAGCGAAGAGCCGCGCGCGTTCGGCACGATCCCGCTGGCGTTGGAGTTCGGACGCGGCACTGGCGGCGAATATTTGCAACATGCACTCGGCCGCCTTGAGATTCTTGATCGGCTGGCGGTAAAGGACGTTCATCAAGCCCAGCGGATGGCGGGCGGCGTCGAACATCGGGCAGCCGACGTATCCTTCGCAGTCCATCCGGGCCAGCCGCTCATGGCGCGGAAATTTCCGGGCGACCGCCTGGTCGTGCGAAGTCAACCCGCGGCCAACCACTTCGGCGCAGGGAGTGTTCGCCAGATCATATTCGAAATTCTCCACGATCCGGCCGTCCGCCCAGACGGCGATGGTGCGGACGCGGCCGGGTGGTTGGTCCAGCAGTTCACCCACGCACGCGTAGTCTGCCTCCAGGGACCGCGCGACGTGCTCGACCAGCGAGTTGAAAAAACTCGCACCCGCCTCCGCAGATACCGCCGCCGCGAGATTGAGGAGGACTTTTTCCGCGCGCTTGCGCTCCGTGATCTCCGGGAAAGTCACCACCGCCCCGTCCGGCCGGCCCGTCTCCGGGTCGAACACCGGTAGCGCCGTGTAAATGGCCCAGGAGATTTCGCCATCGGGACGCATGACGCCCAGGGTGATGGCGGGCTGCGGCTGACCGGTGGCCAGGCATTTGGACACCGGATAGTCCTCCACCTGGCATTCGCTGCCATCTTCCCAGAAGGTCTTGTGCCGGAAGTCGGCCACATACAGATTGCCGATTTCGTCGAAGGCGAGGCCCAGGATGGACTGCGCCACCACATTGGCGTGGAGGATGGCCCCGGTTTGGGAGATGCGCACGACGCCCGCCGGCACCGCTTCGAGAATGCGGCGGACGAGTTCCTCGCTGCGGCGCAAGGCCTCGACCGTCTGGCGATGACCGTTCCCACCCACGGCGGGCGGCGGCTCGTTGGGCCCCGGCAGGCTCATCGTGCCGGAGCGCGGGCGGCGGGCCGGCGGGCGGGCCACTGTGGCGCGGTGGAACAATTTGTCTTCATCGGTTTCTCGCGTCCGATCCGCCAGCAACTTAATCCCGCCGGGGCGGAGGAACAGACATTTATTCGCATTCAGGAATGCTGCCAGCCCCGGTCCACCAGAATTTCCTGCCCGGTAATCGCGCGGCTGGCATCACTGGCAAGGAACAGTGCCACACTGGCGATCTCGTCCGGTTGAATCAGGACGGGAATGCACTGCGAGGCCTTGATCAACCGCCGGACAGCGGGCGTCACGAATTGGCGCAGTTGCCGCTCGGTCATCACCCAGCCGGGTGAAATCGTATTCACGCGCAAACCGCGCGGCCCCAGTTCGCGAGCCAGCGCCCGGGTGAAGCCGAGCACGCCGCCCTTGGTCGCCACGTAGGCGGTCATGTACGGCGGCGCGAGGTGAAACGTGATCGAGGCGAAGTTGATGATCGCCCCATGTCCGTCGCGCATCCATTTCACGGACTCGCGCGCCGTCAGAAAATACGCGCGCAGATTCCGCGCGAACAGGCCATCCCACGCGGCGACCGTCGTCTTCGCCAGCGGGATGCGCGGGTCGGACGCGGCATTGTTCACCAACACGTCAAGCCGCCCCCACCGCGCGGCGACGCCGTCGATCCAGCGGCAGACTTCCTTTTCTTTGATCAGGTTCACCTTGCTGAAGAACACTTCGCCGCCGAGTTCCTTTGCCAGCGCGCGACCAGCCGGTGCGTCCACGTCGCAGAAGCAGACCCGCGCGGCCTGTTTATGAAACGCGCGGACCATTGCCGCGCCGATGCCGTTGGCTCCACCGGTGATCAGGACGGTGCGCTGCCGCAGGTCAGGATAAGTCGTCATCCGGGCGAACGTAGCGGAAGCGGCTGGAATTGGAAGCGCGGGGTGCGGGGGAGAGTAATCAGCAGGTCAGTAACCAGTGAGTCAGTAAACGCGTGCCAGCCCACTGACTCACTGGTTACTGACCTGCTGATTACTTTCCCGTCCCGCCTGTTCCGCTGCATCGTTGCGCCTCAGACGATCCGTCCGTCCACCAGTTGCAGCACGCGCGGCGCGCGGGCGGCGACCTTGGCATCGTGCGTGGCGATGATGAGCGTGGTCTGTTTCTCCGCGTGGACGCCAAAGAGCAGTTCGATGATCTCCTCGCCGGTGTACGAGTCGAGATTGCCAGTCGGTTCGTCAGCGAGAATAAGGTCCGGCGAGTTAATCAGCGCGCGAGCGATGGCCACGCGCTGCTGTTCGCCACCGGAAAGCTCATAGGGCTTGTGCTCCATCCGTTTCGCGAGACCGACGCGCGTGAGCAACTCGCGTCCGCGCGCCTCCGCGGCGGGACCGGGCATCCGCGCCATGCACGCGGGCAGGCAGACATTCTCCAGCGCATCCAGTTCGGGCAACAGGTGGTATGCCTGAAAAATGAAGCCGGCTTTCTGATTGCGCCACCGCGCGCGCGCCAGGCCGGAGAGCTTGGCGAGGTCTTGCTCACCGAACCAGATTTCCCCGGCATTCGGCGCGTCCAGTCCGCCGAGCAAATGCAGCAGCGTGCTTTTGCCCGCGCCCGACGCACCGCGGAGCGCGAGCACCTCGCCGCGCGTCACGCTCAGGCTCACGCCACGCAGGACTTCCAACGTCCGCCGACCGAGCGCATAGCTCTTATGCACGTCAGTCGCACGAAGAAATGGATTGGCCGCGGGCGTCATAAACCGGAAGCGGATTGAAACGCCTGGAGTTGGGAGCTTGAAGCTTCTCTTGAGCTTTGAACTCCTCCTCTATTCATGCCTCAAGGCCTCCACCGGTTGCAACCGCCCGGCGCTCCACGCGGGAATCAGGCCGGCCAGCACGCAAATCACCAGCGCGCTGCCGCAGATGAGCGCAATGTCCCCCGGCACGATGATCGCCGGCAAATCGGAGAAGCTGTAAATGGAAGCGGGAAACAACTCGACGCCCGTCCACCGGTTCATGAAGCGCAGAAACTCGTTGCGATACTCCAGCGCCAGCATCCCCAGCCCAAAACCCGTCACCACGCCCGCCACGCCCACCACCAGACTCTGGCTCAGGAACAGCCACAACACCTGACCGCGCGTTGCGCCGAGCGCCTTGAGCATCCCGATCTCGCGTGTCTTCTGCACCACAAAGGTGATCAGCGAATTCATGATGCCGAACGCGGCCACGATCATGATGAAGAACAACAGATAGAACATGACCTTCTTCTCCACCACCAGCGCATTGAGGATCGCGGAATTCTCCTCCGTCCACAGCGTGATGCGAAGATCCTCCTCAACCGCGTTGTAAATCTGCCGGCGCACCGCCGCCGCCTGGTACGGATCGCGCAACATCACCAGCAACCCATGCACCCGGCCCTCCAGCCGATACAAATCCTGCGCGTTCTCCAGCGAGGTGATGATGACGTTCGCGTTGTATTCGTAGTAGCCCACGTCGAAGATGCCGCGCACGACGAACTCCTCGGGCAGGATGGCGACCTCATTGGAGTTGCCGCGCTGGCGTTCCATCTCCTCGATGTTGCGCGGCGAATAAACCGCCAGCCGGTCGCCGACGCGCAGGCGCAGATTGCGCGCGAACTCCGCGCCCACGAGCAGCCCGTTGCCCTCCACGTCGAACTCGCCCGCCACGATGTTCGTGTTCAGGAAACTCACGTTCGTCTCGAACTCCGGCGCGATACCCCGCACCCAGGGTGCTCCAACCAGCGGATTGCCTGTGTCCGGCTGCGTCTTCACCAGCACCTGGCCGAGCACGAACGGCGCGACCCCGCGCACGTTGGGATTGGCCGCAACTCGCCGCATAAGGTTCGGATAATCGGCCAGCGCCGCATCGTTTTTGAAGACGCGCAAGTGCGCGTTGAAGCCGAGGATTTTTTCCTGCAACTGCCGGTCGAACCCGCTCATCACGCTGATGACGATGATGAGCACAGCCACGCCCAGCGTGACTCCGACGACGGAAATGAGCGTGATGACCGAGACGAACGTGCGCTTGGGGCGCAAGTAACGCAGGGCCAGAAACAACTCGAACGGCAACCGTGACATGCGGCGCGAGGGTAGGAGGGGGAAGCTCAAAGTTCAAAGCTCAAAGCTCAAGAAAAACACAAAGCTGTGAAGGAATGCCATGTCCTCTTTCCGACTGCCAGCGCCTCACGATGTCCAAGTCTTGGAGGTTACCGCTTGGATCCATTCTTGAGCTTTGAGCTTTGGATTTCGATCCTTCTCACGCCTTCACCAACCCCTTCAAGTCCGCCATGAAATCGTTCACATCCTGTTCCGTCGTGTCCCACGCGCACATGAGCCGGCAGCCGCCCGCGCCGATGAAGGTGTAGAATTTCCAGCCCCGTTCACGCAGCCCGACGATCACCGACTGGGGCAGTTCGGCAAAAACTGAATTGGCCTGGCGTGGAAAGAGAATTTTGACTTCCGGCACGGCCCGCAGCGCGGCTTCGAGCCGGGCCGCCATCGCGTTCGCGTGCCGGGCGTGACGCAACCAGGCGCCGTCCTGCAACATCCCCACCCACGGGGCGGCCATGAAACGCATCTTCGAACAGAGCTGGCCGGCCTGTTTGCAGCGGTAGTCGAATTCGTCGGCCAGTTCCCGCTGGAAGAACACCACCGCGTCGCCGATGTGCGTGCCGTTCTTCGTGCCGCCGAAACAAAGCGCGTCCACGCCCGCCTGCCACGTGATTTCGCGCGGCGCAACGCCAAGCGAGGCCACCGCGTTGGCGAAGCGCGCGCCGTCCATGTGTACGTGCAGGCCGTGCTTCTTGGCCGCGCGCCCGACAGCACGAACTTCCTCGGGTGTATAAACTGTGCCCAGTTCCGTCGCTTGCGTGATGCTCACCACGCGCGGCTTGGGGTAATGCACGTCGGAACGCTTGTTGACCATCCGCTCAATGCCGGCAGGATCAATTTTCCCATTCGCGCCGGAGATTTGCAGCACCTTCGTGCCGTTGGAAAAAAACTCCGGCGCCCCGCACTCGTCGGTTTCGACGTGCGCCAGTTCGTGACAAAGAATGCTGTGATACGACTGGCAAAGTGACGCGAGCACGAGCGAGTTGGCGGCCGTGCCGTTGAAGACGAAGAAAACTTCGCAGGGTGTCTCGAACACCTCGCGGACCAGATCGGCGGCGCGGGCGGTCCACACATCGTCACCGTAACCGACGGCGTGATCCCGGTTGGCTTCGGCGAGCGCGGCCCAAGCTTCAGGGCAGATGCCGGCGTAGTTATCACTGGCGAAATGGCGGCGCGGTTCTGGTTGCTGGCTCATAAGGGCGAGATGGTTTTAACCGGCGATGACGCGGATGACACGGAGAAAAATTGCGGCGGTGAACGGCGCGACGGCGTCGCGGATTATGCACGGCGCTTCACGTAGCCCATGGAGCGAAACCACTCCACCGCATCCGCCAGCGCCTGCTTCGGCGGCGTCTGCGGCAGGCCGAGTTCGTGGATGGCCTTGGCGGGGTTGAAGAACATTTTGTAGCGCGCCATGCGCACGCCCGCCAGTGGCGCTTTGGGCGGCTTGGTGGTGATGCGCGAGAAGATTTCGTCCACATGCGCCGCCCCCAATGCAACCCAGTAGGGAACCTGGAACCGGGGCGCGGGCAGACCGGTGATTTCCGCCAACACCGCAAAGGCTTCTTTCATCGTCCAATTGCCCATGGCATTTCCCAGGATGTAACGCTCGCCCACACACCCCTTCTCCGCCGCGAGGATGTGGCCGATGGCGACGTCGCGCACATGCACCCAGTTCAGCCCGGTGTCGAGATAAGCGGGCATCTGGCGGTTCAGAAAATCCACGATGACATGGCCGGTGGGTGTGGGTTTCACATCCCGCGGGCCGACCGGGGCGCTGGGGTTGACGATGATGACGGGCGCGCCTTGCGCGGCGAGGTCGCGCGCGACAAGTTCCGCCCGCCACTTGGAGAGCTTGTAGTGGTTGCGCATCTGTCCCTCGGAGACGGGGGTGGTTTCATCGGTGGGTTGAAGAATTCCGTTCGCAACCTGCGGCAGGCCGATGCAACCGACGGTGCTCGTGTAAACGATTCGTGCGCACCCGGCGGCCCGCGCCGCTTCGAGGACGTGGCGCGTGCCGTCCACGTTGGCCGCGTACATGGGACCGTAATCGCGCAGCCAAAGATGATAGCTGGCCGCGACGTGGAAACACCAGTCGCAGCCGCGCATGGCTGCGGCAAGTTGGGCCCGGTCGCTCACGTCGCCCCGGACGGGTTCAAAGTCCACCCCGCGCAACCCGCGTACGTCGCTGCCCGTGCGCAGCAGGGCTTTGACGCGATGACCGCGCGCGCGTAATTCGTGAACCAAGTTGGCACCGATGAAGCCCGAGGCGCCGGTGACGAAACAATTCATGATTTTTGTCGGATGCGGCTCAAGGTAACGAACCACGCCGCCGATGAAAACTCCAAGAACAAGATGATTTCAAGAAGGTACAGAAAACCCGGCCCGGCAGCGGCACCAGATGCGACACTGGCGCGAGCCGCGATTCTGCGGAACGTTAACTTGTTCTGACCAACTCTTATGCTGAAAAAAGCCAGCGCAAAAAGGAAACTGACCCGCGTCGAACAGCGCGATCTCGACATCGAGATCGGTTTCATGGAAGGACTGCTCCAGCGCGACCCAAAGTACATCGAAGCCCTCCAGGTGCTCGGCGACGCCTACACCCGGCGCGGCAAGATCAGCGACGGGCTCCGAGTGGACGAGCAGGTGGCCGCGCTCCGCCCGCGTGATCCACTGGCCCTCTACAACCTCGCGTGCAGCTACTCGATCACCAAGCAGGTGGACCGCGCCGTCGCCGTCCTCAGCCGGGCCATTGACCGGGGTTACAACGATTTCAAGTCGCTCATCAAAGATCCCGACCTGGCTGATGTGCGCAAGCATCCGTTGTTCAAAAAAATCCAGGCGAAAATCCGCTCGGCAAAAATCCGGGTTCACTAAACCTGCGCCCGTAGCGGTGCGACCGGAGCGCGGGCGAATACTTGCATCCGGCAATGAGTCGCCACCACCAAATCCCCTTTTTCTTTTGCCCGCCGGATGCCTATCCTCCGGGCATGAACGTCACGGTTAACGGACGCACGCGCCACTATCGCACCGTCACTTTCGACAGCCACACCAACGAGGTGCGACTGATCGAGCAGCGACTGCTGCCGCACCAATTCAAGATTGTTGCCAGCTCGGATTTCCGAGCGACGGCCCGCGCAATCACCGATATGGTCGTGCGCGGGGCGCCGGCCATCGCCGCGACGGCGGCTTATGGGCTGGCACAGGGGGTGCAAGTTTTTCGCGGCGGCGACACGAAACGATTTTTGCGCCATCTGGAATCCGTTTACGAGACGCTCAAGGCAGCGCGACCGACCGCCGTGGACCCGGTGAACGCCATGAACCAGGTGCGCCAGGCGATGAGCGCGGGGGAAAGCGTCGCGGAGCAGCAGCGGCTGGCGCTGGCGGCGGCAGAGGAATTCGCCAACCGCAGCGCCGCAGAGTGCCACGCCATCGGCGAGCACGGAGCGAAACTCATCCGGCGGGGCGCGCGCGTGCTGACACATTGCAACGCCGGCTGGCTCGCCTGCGTGGACGTAGGCACCGCCACCGCACCCATGTACGCGGCACAGGCGCAGGGCCGGGAATTCCACGTTTTTTGCGACGAGACCCGGCCGCGTTCACAAGGTGCCACACTCACCGCCTGGGAGCTGGCACAGCAAAAAGTTTCCCACCAAATCATCGCCGACAACGCCGCCGGCCTGCTCTTCGCGCGCGGGCAGATTGACCTCGTCATCGTCGGCAGCGACCGGACGCTCGGCCGCACCGGCGAAGTGACCAACAAGATCGGCACCTACACCAAGGCCGTCCTGGCGAAGCGACACGGCGTGCCGTTCTACGTGACCATTCCGCTCTCGACGATTGACTGGGATCTCAAACGCGGACGCGACATCCCCATCGAGGAGCGCGACGAAAGCGAAGTGCTCGGCGCGTGGGGCCGGACCCGCCAGGGGCGGCGCGAATACGTGCGGGTGGCCAACCCGACGAGCGGCGCATTCAATCCCGGCTTCGACGTGACGCCGGCCGAATTGATCACCGGCATCATCACGCCCGTCGGGATTTTCCGACCGCAGGATTTGTGGGCGCAACGCCGACGGCTGGGGCGATCGGAGAAACGCGCGCGTCGGGTTTCGAGCAATGTTCCGCTTGCCCCGCTCGCGGCGTTTCCCTAAAACCTGCGCATGTCAAAAACCGCCACGCGCGCGGGGGCGCGTCCTCCGCGTTCCTTCGATTTGCAAAGCTACCTGACGGCGCGCACCGAATCGGTGAATCGCGCGCTCGACCGCTTCCTCCCCCGCACCAGCGCGAAACCCGCGACCATCCACAAGGCGATGCGTTACTCGCTCTTCGCCGGCGGCAAGCGGATGCGCCCCGCGCTGTGCCTGGCGGCGGCGGCGGCGTGTGGCGGCAGCGAGGAAGCCGCGATGCCGCTCGCCTGCGCGGTGGAGTGCATCCACACCTACTCGCTCATCCATGACGATTTGCCCGCGATGGACAACGATGATTTCCGGCGCGGCAAACCGACAAACCACAAAGTTTTCGGTGAGGGCATCGCCATCCTCGCGGGCGACGCGCTGTTGACGCAGGCGTTTGAAATCGCCGCGAAGTGCGACGGCTGGCCGCGTTATTCGCACCAGCGTGTCATCCTCGAACTGGCGCACGCCTCCGGTTCGTTGCAACTCATCGCGGGGCAGGTCGCCGATTTGGAGGGCGAGGGGAAAAAGCTTTCCGCCGCGCAGCTTCAATACATTCACGAGCGCAAGACCTCGGCGTTGCTCTGCGGCTCCGCGCGGTTGGGTGGCATGAGCGCAAACTGTTCCGCCTCGCAATTCCAGGCGCTGACGGACTTCGGTTTCAACGTCGGCCTGGCCTTCCAAATCATTGACGACATCCTCGACATCACGCAGACAAGCGAGCAACTCGGCAAGACTGCCGGCAAAGACACAGCCGCGCAGAAAGCGACTTATCCCGCCATCGTCGGCATGGAAGAATCACGGCGGATCGCGAAGCGACTTACCGCGCGGGCGTTTGCGGCTCTGAAAATATTCCGGGGGAAAGCCACCGCGTTGGAAGCGTTGGCGACGTTCCTGTTGCACCGCGACAAATGACGCCACCCGCCCTTCGCCGTCCCGGAATTGATCTCTCCTATTTGATACGGAAGATAGACTGGTCGGTGCGAATGAACAGCGCGCCGTCGCCCACGGCATACGATGCCAGCGTGCGTTCGCCCAGGGAATTGCTGGCGAGCTTCTGGAATTCCTTTCCGGCTTTCAGCACGACACCGGTTCCATCCTCGGTTTGCACGTAAATTTTTCCGTCGGCGAACACCGGCGACGCGGAGCAACCACCACCGATGCGCTCCTGCCAATGTTCCGCGCCGGTCCGCGCATCCAGGCAACTGGCGACGCCACTGTCGGCCACCATGTATAGCTCGTCGCCCACCAGCAGCGGCGACGGCGTGTTCGGAGCGCCGCGCGTGGCTTTCCACGCGACATGCGTCTCGGTCACGTCGCCCTGGCCATCCGGGCGGATGGCAAGCACCGCCGGTTTGTCAAAACCACTGGAGAGATAAACCAGGCCATGCCCGAACACCGGCCGTGGCACGACGGAGTAACCCTCGCCGTAATACACCCGCCAGATCTCCTTTCCAGTCTTCGGCTCCAGCGCATACACGACGCCGCTGCCGGCGGTGATGACCTGCTTCTGTCCCTTGACCGTGATG
Source organism: Verrucomicrobiota bacterium (assembly GCA_031378375.1). Lineage (GTDB taxonomy): Bacteria > Verrucomicrobiota > Verrucomicrobiia > Limisphaerales > JANNEF01 > JANNEF01. Next base: position 16,682 of record JANNEF010000032.1, read on the forward strand.
AGCAACGGCGTGCTGAACGAGAACTTCTTCTTCGCGTCGGAACGGCGCTCCACTTTCCACAGCACGCTGCCACTGGCTTTGTCGAGCGCGGTGATGAACGGATCACTCGCACCGTCGCTACTGAAGATCAGCGCGTCGTCCACCACAATGGGCGAACCGCCGTTGCCATGGACGGGCGGGTAGCCAAGGCTCGTGTTGTGCCAAAGCACCGCGCCCTTCAAGTCAAGGCACGCCGTGCCGTGATGGCCGAAGTGCGCGTAAAGCCGCTTTCCTTCCACCAGCGGCGTGGAACTGGCCTGGCTGTTCTTGTTGTGGATGCGCGGCGCCTTGGCAGCGTCGGGCGTGAAGACCTCCGTGCTCCACAAGGATTTTCCTGACCGGGCGTCGAGACAGATCACGCGCAGGGAAAGCTTGGACGTCTCGTCCACGTCCACCGCCGTAGTCAAATAGAGACGTCGGTCGAGCAGTACCGGCGACGACCAACCGTGGCCGGGGATGACCTGCTTCCAGGCGACGTTATTCGTGGCAGACCACTCGATGGGCAGGCCATGCGTGGTCGAAATCCCCTGCCCGGTCGGGCCGCGAAATTCCGGCCAGTCTTCACCGCGCGCCAGCGCGGTCAGCATCGCCAGGGTCATCAAAAGGAAAAGTGGTGGATGTTTCATAATTATGTTTTCGGCTCCGAGAGTTCAACGGAATCTCCCGACTCCGCCAGGAAATCCGCGATGTGGACGACGCGCACATGCCCCGCGCCCGCCGCCCGCAGGCCGGCACGAATTTGCAGAAGGCAGCCGGGGTTCGTCGTCACCACCACATCCGCGCCGGTCTTGAGGATGTTTTGAATCTTGCGCTGTTGCAGGCGCGCGGCCATTTCCGGCTCCGTCAAATTGTAGCTGCCGGCGCTGCCACAGCACACGTCCGACTCCGGCAACTCGACGAAGCGCGAACCCGCCACGGCGCGCACCAGGTCGCGGGGTGGTTTCGTGATGCGCTGCGGATGGGCGAGATGGCAGGCGTCGTGATAGGTGACAACTTTGAACTTGGAACTTTGAACCTTGAACTCCGTCGCATCGAGCCACTCGGTCAAGTCCTTCACTTTCGCGCTGAACTGCTGCGCCCGTTCAGCCCACTCCGGGTCATCGCGCAGCAGGTGGCCATACTCCTTGAGCGTCGAACCGCAGCCGGCGGCGTTGATGATGATCGCATCGAGGTTCACCTTCTCGAACACCCCGATGTTATGCCGCGCGCAATCGCGGGCGCTGGCGAGATTCCCACCGTGCGCGTAGAGCGCGCCGCAACAGCCCTGCGCGGGCGGCGTCACCACGTCGTAGCCGGCCTGGTTGAGCAACTGCACGCTGGCCGTGTTCGTCTTGCCGAACATGACGCTCATCACGCAACCACTGATGAAGCCAACGCGACCGTGCGGCGAAGTGCTCGTGGCGATGGCCAGCTCCGGCAGCGCCGCCGCGTTCGCATCGTCGGGCACGAGCGTCAGCGCGTCGCGCGCGAACTTCGGCAGCCACCGCCCGCCGCCAAGCTTCTTCAGCCATCGCGCGGGCAACAGCGCCAGCTTCATCCGCGTTGGGAACGGAAAGATTTTCTCAATGGCGACGCGGCGCAGGAATGTTTGAAAGAGCGAACGCGAATGGTTTTTCCCGATGTGCTCGCGCGTGGCTTCAAGCAGTTCGCCGTAGTGGACGCCGCTGGGGCAGGCCGCTTCGCACGCGCGGCAGCCCAGGCACAGATCAATATGGCGCACCGTGGCGTCGCCGAGCGCCAGCCGCCCGCTCTGGACCGAGCGCATCAGGTAGATGCGCCCGCGCGGCGAATCGTTCTCGTTACCGGTTTCCAGATAGGTCGGGCAGGACGACAGGCACAGTCCGCAATGGATGCACGCGAGGGATTTGTCCTCGTCCAGGAAACGGTCGATCGGCGAGGCGGTGTTCACAGCGGAAGCTCGGGGAAAACGTGTTTCGGGTCGTAGGCGGCTTTGACGCGGCGGATGAGTTCCATCGGCACGCCTGCTCTGGGTGGCACGGCGCCGCCCCGGTAAAAAATCACGCCGTTGCCAGCCCGCGCGACGAAGGGAACCGCGCCAAGCTCCTGGAGCGTTTCGCCGACGCGGGACGGCAGCACGGACCTGCGGTGCGGAACGGTGCGCGAGTCGTCGCCCCAGAACGCTTTCTCGTGGTCGAGGGTGGAAGGCTCCGACACGCCGAGCGCCGCCGCTTTGGCCAGTTGCCAGTCCACATCTTCATGAGTGCCGGCGAAGCCGAGAACCAGAGACGTGACGCGCGGCGTGTGGGGCGTGGAAAGATTGTGCAAGTCCAGCACGACCGGTGTGAGTTCGGAGTCGAGCACCGCTTCGACGAGCGCCATGGCGGCATCAAGCGAAGAGCACGGAGCGGACACAACTGTTTCCGCTTCCGGCAGCGGGCGCAGTTTGAACGAAGCCTCCACAATCACACCCAGCGTTCCACGCGCGCCGACGAAAAGTTTGCACAAATCGTAGCCGGCGACGTTCTTCACCACCTTGCCGCCGTTCTTGATCGCGCGCCCGTCGGCCAGCACGACTTTGAGGCCGAGCAGGTGCTCGCGGATCGTGCCATAGCCGAAGCGGCGCGAGCCGCTGGCGTCGGTGTCCAGGAGTTCCGCAAGAGTGAGTCGTTCCGGGCTGGGCGGGTCAATTGGGAGCCACTGGCCGCAACGCGCGAGTTGCGATTGCAGGGCGGCGAGCGTGAGACCGGTCTCGACCGTCACCGTCATGTCTTCCGGCGTGTGTTCGAGGACGCGACGGAGCGCGCTCAAGTCCAACACCTCCGCTCGCTCTCCGCGCACGTGGGCGGCGGCGAGGTGCTGCTGCAAATCTTCAAGGCTGGCGGCGCGGTGCATGAACGCCGCCGAGTATGCGGCGGCGGCGCGCGACCGCCAGACGAAAACGTCCTCGCTGAGAAAGTCGGTGCATCCCGCCGGCGGCTTTGCTAACCATTGCGCCATGAACCTGCGCCGCTCCTTTACAGGCCGTTTGGAAATGGATAGTGGGGCAGGCGCCCACGCCTGCCTGGGTCTGGCGGGCGCCTCGCCCGCCGTTCTTTCTGCGGGCGGGGCGCCCGCAGGACTTTCGCCGGCGAGGGCGCCGGCGCCACTTTCCAAACAG
>JANNEF010000056.1:0-9713 GCA_031378375.1 Verrucomicrobiota bacterium
CGAAGCGGTGTTGCAGGCCGAACTGCAACGCTTCTGGCGAGACGCCCGCCGCGTGCACTCCCTCGTCTTCGATTGGCTGCTGCTTCAAGCAAACACTTCTTCCAGAGCCGTTATACTACTCTATTAACGTAGTTGGTATCATTCGGTTGAAGCGGACTTCTCTCCTATCGGGGCGAGCTCGCAGGTCTTTGAAATCTATCAGGGCAGTCAACTGGTTCTCAGCCGCACCAACGAAGGAGGCGCGGCGGTCATCCAGACCTATGACGATTCTGGACCGCGCGCGAATCCCTTCTGGCGTCTGCGCGACGGCAGCATCGCCGCCGTGGTCGAGTTGTTCGGCTCCGAATCCATTTCATTGCCTGGCCTTGATGGCGGGGCGACGGCCTATGGCAACCGCCTAGTCATTCGCGCCGTGGATCCACTAAGCGAAGTGCAGTTCGCCACGCGCGTGGACGTGACGGGCGGCGGCGGGTTGGACCATTTCCTCGTCACAGACATGCGGTTGGGCATGTTCAACCACCCGCACAAAGCACTTGGCCCGGCGCTGCTCAATGCGGTGGCCGGAAAACTGGAAGTGGCAAACCCGGACTTCGGCAGCCCCGGTGCGGAACCCGGCGTCTCGGTTGAACTGGAAGGCTTGAGCCGCTTCGACGTGAACCTCGCGCCGGTGGAACTCGGCACGAACGCCTCGCTGGTTGCCAGCGCCGTCGGCACGGTGAACCGCGTCGCCGGCGAGTTCGTCGGCTATGCGGGCGTGCGCAGTTCCAACGGCGTGCTGCAAGCCTTCGCCAGCCTGCCGGCGCTGGAACTGGAACTGGAAATCGCCGTCTATCGCGACGGCTGCCGGGCGGGCGGTGCGTACGCGCCCAGTCTGCTGGCGTTGGCGGAGGTGGCTGGCACGCCCAAGGTCATCGGCTTCGGCGCGGCGGTGAATCCGTCGCAGGCCCGGCCCGGCCTGACGATTACCTTCGATGGGGTGACGACGTTCACACTGCCCGGCGGGGTCGCGGTGATGGGCGACCAAATCCGTTTCCTCGCGTCGGGCACCGACGCCATCAGCCAATTGACGACCTTTAGTCTGTGCGCCATCGGCCCGGCCGCTTTTACCATTTGCAACGAGACCGACAACCGGACCATTCAACTGTCCGACTACCTCGCGGATCTGGCGCCCAAGGCTTCGCTCAAACGGTTTAACGACGGTCAGGGTGGAAGTTTTGTCCGCACCGTCGGATGGACCAACCGCATGGGCTTGCCCCTGATCGAAGTGAGGGACACCGAATCCAACGCCACCATGTTCGTGGAATACTACCGGCGCGAGGACGGGGAGCTTTTCATTCACGGCGTCGCCGACGGCCCTTCTGATCTGTTCAGTGTTGCCGGTCTGCGGTTGCTGCCCGATCAAGTTCACCTGGGGCAGGATTACTACGGATCGGCCAGCAGCGTCGTCACCCATCCGAGCTTCCCCACCGGTCTTGCGCAGGCGACGACACGGGCGACGCGCGCCGCCGCCTTTGAAACCGTCTCCGTGCCCGCCGGAACTTTCACCGCGCTGCGAATCGAATCCACCGAGACGAACACTGTCCATCTGCCTTTGCCCACCGGCGTCGTGTCACTGGATTACATCCTCCGGCGCACCAACTGGCTCGCCGCCGGACTGGGGATCGTGAAGTTTTCACTGGCGCAAGCGGATGGCATGGTGCTGCGCGCCGGGGAATTGGCGGACTACAACCTCATCATCACCCAACCGCGCGACCTGACTGGCACCGTCGGTGGCGGCATCGCCCTGAGCGTTGGTATTTATCCGCAATTGAACACGCCCGCCGCCGCGACGAGCTTTCAGTGGTTCCGGAATGGCGATCTCGTGGGCGACGGTTCCAGTCCGACGCTCTACTTCTACGAACTGACGGCCGCTCACGCGGGCGCTTACACGGTCGTGGTTGAGAATTCCGCCGGCGTGTTGACGAGCGCGGTCGCCGTGGTGCGCGTCCTCCCCTTCAGCGAGACGAATTGTTTCTGGGCGAACAAAGCCACCGGCACGCTGACCGGTTACGGCCACTCGGTGAACGGCAACGCGCTGGTGCTGGACGGCGCCGGCAACACCTACGTGTTCGGCGATTTCACCGGCCAGGCCCGGTTCGGCGACATCACGCTGACCAGCGTCGGCGGGCACGATCTTTTCCTGGCCAAGCTGGACACCAGCGGCCGATACCTCTGGGTCAGGCAGGCAGGCGGTTCGGATGGTGATTCGGGCGTCGCCGCGCGGATGGACGGCGCGGGCAACCTCTACGTGGCGGGCGGATTCAACAACACCACCACACTCGGTGACACGATCCTGAGCAGCGCCGGCCAGACCGATGTCTATGTGGCGAAGCTCGACGCGGATGGCAATTTCCTCTGGGCCAGGCGTGCGGGGGGAAGCGGTTACGACGACGCTGTGGCCCTGGCCTTGGACGCGGCGGGCAACGTGCATGTGACCGGCACATTCGTGGGGCCGGCGGAATTTGGCGGCATCACGGTCGCGGCGCCAGAGGGCGGATACTACGGCAATGGCACGCTGTTCCTGGCCAAGCTGGATGCGGATGGAAACTTTCTGCGGGCCAGCGCCGTCGCCACCGCGTATCCCGCCGCGCTGGCGGCGGACGGCGCGGGCAATGTCTATCTCACGGGCCAAATCAACGGACCAACCGCCTTCGGTTCAACCACGCTCTCGCCCGGCCGCACGGGCCAGGCCGGTTTCGTGTCCCGGTTGGATGCCGATCATAATTTCCTCTGGACGCGCCCGATCGGGGATGGTGGCACTGGTCACGCCGTCGCAGTGGACGCGGCTGGGAACGTGTTCATCACTGGTAGCGCCAACGGAGTGACCCACCTGGGCAAGATCGCCTTCGACAGCGGAGGTTCGCGATATTATCCGGAGATGTTCCTCGCCAAGCTGGACGCCGGCGGCGAATTCCTCTGGGCGCGGCGCATGGGTGGGGTGAACTACTATCACAGCCGATCGGGACTGGCGGTGGATGGCTCCGGCGCAGCTTACTGGTTCAATAATTTTTACGGCGCGCTGAACACCCGCGACGCCACGCTCTACGGCTATTACGCCCCGTTGCTGGTGTCGAAGGTGGATGCGAGCGGGCGCACCGTTTGGACCAGGCAGGCCGGTGGCGAATACCAGCGCGCCATCGCCGTTGATGCGGTGGGGAACGTTCATTTGCTCGGCCGCTTTTCCAACTCGGCGCGGTTTGGCGACGCGCTAATCACCAGCGCCGGTGGTGGTTCCTACTACAACACGTTCATCGTGCGGATGTGTGTGCCGGTGGGGCCTGCGATCACGGGCCAACCGCTGTCCCTGACGGTGGACGCCGGCAGCAACGCGACTTTCAGCGTCACGGCCACGGGCGGGGCAATTCGTTATCAATGGCGCAAGGACGGCCTGGACCTCGCCGGGGAAACCAGCGCCACCCTCACCGTGGCCGGCGCGCAAGCCACCGACGCGGGCCGCTACTCCGTCGTCATCGCCAATGACGGCGGCAGCGTGGACAGCGCCACGGCGACGCTGACGGTGCTTTCGCCGTACGCGGGCACGTTCGTTTTCAGCGCGGCGGCCTACACGGCGAGCGAGACCGGCGGGCTTGTGTTCATCGAAGTGCGGCGCACCGGCTCGGCGACGGGCGCGGTGACAGTCGAGTTCGGCGCGGGCAACGGTTCGGCGCTGGCGGATTTTGATTTCCTCGCCACGGCGGGCACGTTGCGCTTCGCCGACGGCCAGGTGGCGCAGACCTTCGCGGTGCCGATCCTCGACGACGCCTTGTTCGAGGAGAACGAGACGTTCACCGTGCGCCTGTGCGAACCGACCGGCGGTGCCGTGCTTGGCGGCATCAGCACCGCCACGGTGACGATCACGGACTACGACCCGCCCGTGCCCGTGATTGTTTCCCAGCCGCGCAGCCGCGCGGTGGGCGTCGGCACCAGCATCCGTTTTGCCGTGACGGTGTTTGGGCGCGCGCCGTTCTTCTACCAATGGCGCCGGGATGGAACGAACATTGATGGCGCGACTGGGCCAGCCTTCACGATCGCTTCCGCCCAACCCGGTGACGCGGGCCGTTACTCCGTCGTCGTCACCAACGACGCCGGCACCGCCACGAGCCACGACGCGACGCTCACGGTCTATCCGCCGCCGGTGATTCACATGCCGCCGCAGAGCCAGACGGTCGGGCAGTGGAGCAATGTGACTTTCAGCGTGGTCGCGAGTGGATTTAACACGGCGACGCAGACCTTCAGGCGGCAAGCCGACGGGCCTTCGGAAGACCGCCTCTACGTGGAAACGGCCGGTCATGCGGGGCGGCTGGAAATCAATTACGAATTCTTCACGATCCCCGACACGCTGCGGATCTACCGGGGCGGTTACCTTGTCTTCGACACCGGGCTGACAAACGGCTCAGGCGCGGCTGCCATTTTCTACGAACCGATCGACTACACCTCGAACACAGTCGAAGTCGTCGTCAACGAAGGCATGAATGCACTGGAGAACACCGCCTGGGAATACCAACTGCAAATCATCCCCGAAACGCTGCGTTACCAGTGGCGCAAAGACGGCGAGATCATCACCTCCGGCACCAACGCTTCGCTCACCATCTACTACGCGGGACTCAGCAGCGCCGGTGAATACACCGTGACCGTGAGTGACCGCTACGGCTCGGTCGCCAGCCCGCCCGCCGTCCTGACGGTTGTGCCGCGCCTGCGCCCCGAGTTGCTTATGACGCGAATGCCCGGCACCGGTGAACTGAAACTTTCCTGGGACGCGCCGGATTATTATCTGGAGGGTGCCGACGCCCTTGATGGGGAATGGCGTTATCTCATCGGCGGAACGAACTGCTACTTCATCACCCCGGACGGCGCGTGCCAATTCTACCGGCTGCGGCAATACGGCAACTAGCGCCTGACCCGCTGGACGAACCGCGCCATTCGTTCCGCCGCCACCTGGATTTGCTCCAGCGACGTGGCGAAACAGCAGCGCAGAAAACCCTCGCCACTCGCGCCGAACGCGCTGCCCGGCACGCAGGCCACCTTCTCCTGTTCGAGCAGTTTGACGGCGAATTCCTTCGAGCTGAGTCCCGTGGCGGCGATGTTGGGAAAGGCGTAGAACGAACCACGCGGCAAATGGCACGGCAGGCCCATCTGATTGAACGCATGGACGATGAAGTTCCGGCGCAACCGGTAGTGCTCGCGCATCTCCACCGTGTCCGGTCCGCCGCGTTCGATTGCCTCCAGCGCCGCCTCCTGGCTGATGATGCTCGCGCACAGCATCGAGTATTGGTGAATCTTCATCATCGCCTCGACGATTTCCGCCGGCCCGCAGGCGTAACCGATGCGAAAGCCCGTCATCGCGTACGCCTTGGAAAAGCCGTGCAGGAAAATTGTTCGCTCGGCCATCCCCGGCAGCGACGCGATGCTGACGTGTTCGCCCTCGAAGGTGAGTTCCGCGTAAATCTCGTCGGTGATGACGAGCAAGTTGTGCCGCTGCGCGAGCGCGGCGATTTGTTGCAGCTCCGCGCGCGTCATCGTGCCGCCGGTGGGGTTGGTGGGGAAGTTCAACACCAGCGCCTTGCTCCGGGGCGTGATGACGCGTTCGAGGTTCTCCACGCGGACGGCGAAATTGTCCTCCGCCTTGCACGACACCGGCACCGGCACGCCGTGAGCCAGCGCGATGCCCGGCGCGTAACTCACATAACACGGCTCGTGGTAAATGACCTCGTCACCGGGATTGAGGATCGCGCGAAACGCGAGGTCCATCGCCTCGCTCACGCCCACGGCGATGAGGATTTGGTTCTTCGGGTGGTAGCTGACGTGAAAGCTTTTCGCCAGATGCACGGCGATGGCTTCGCGCAACTTGAGCAGTCCGAGGTTGGAGGTATAACTGGTGCGCCCGCGCTCCAGCGCGTAGATGGCCGCCTCGCGGATGTGCCAGGGCGTGACGAAATCCGGTTCTCCGACGCCCAGAGAAATGACATCCTTCATGCCTTGGACGATCTCAAAAAAGTCGCGGATGCCCGAGCGCGGGATGCTGCGCACGGTGGCGGCGATGAACTGATGCGGCTGGAAAGGCGCGGACATGGCGCTAAGGCAAACGCAAAACGGGGGAATAAAGAAGCAAAAACTGGCGGCGCCCGCGCGAATTTAGCCCGAACACCGAAGTTGGCGGAAGGCCGGAAGCAGGCGCGCGGCCTTCAGGCCGCTTCAACGTCCGCAAGCCTGGGGATGAAACCGCGCACTCTTTCCTTCGCACCTTGAAGCGGCGTGAACGCCGCGCGCCGGGCACTTCAGGACGGGCCTGATCGCGGGCTGCTTTGAAATTCAGGGTAAGCCGCCCGGGGCCTGTGGATTTTTCTCCGCGACGGTCGGGCAGGCGGGTAAGGTCGCCGCCGGTCCGGCACGAACGGTCGCCCCCGTTCGTCCGCACTGGAACGATGGCTTACGCAGACGCGATCAAGTTTCTTCATGACCTCGGCATGTTCGGCGCGCGGTTGGGATTGGAAATTCCCCGGCGGCTCGCCGCGCTGGCGGGCGATCCACAGGCCGGTCTGCGCTTCATCCACGTGGCCGGCACCAACGGGAAAGGTTCCACCTGCGCCATGCTGGAGAGCGTTTACCGTGCGGCGGGCTTGCGCGTGGGCTTGTTCACCTCGCCCCACCTCGTCGCTTTCGGTGAGCGCATCCAGGTCAACCGCCAACTCATCCCGGAGGCGGATGTGGCGCGGCTGGCGGATGAACTTCGCCTGCTGCTGAAAACTTTTTCTCCGGCCGAGCCGCCGACGTTCTTCGAGGTGGTGACCGTGATGGCGCTGCGCCACTTCGCCGAACAGCGCTGCGACCTGGTCATCTGGGAAACCGGCCTGGGTGGACGATTGGACGCGACCAACATCGTCACGCCGCTGGCCAGTGTTATTACCAACATCGGCCTCGACCATCAGCAATGGCTCGGCGACACGCTCGCTCAAATCGCCAGCGAAAAAGCCGGCATCATCAAACCCGGCGTGCCGGTCGTGACGGCTGCGCGTCCGGGCGAAGGCTTGGAAGTAATCGCCGCCACTGCGCGCCGGCTCCAGTCGCCGCTGACCGTCGTGGAGCCGGACCACGCGCACCGCCCGCCGCTGGACGCGCTCGAACTGCCGCTGACTGGTGATCACCAGAGGCTCAATGCCGCCGTCGCGCTGGCTACCGTGCGCGTGCTCGCGCGGACGCTGCCGGTGGACGACGAGGCGATTTGCCGGGGTTTGACGACCGTCCACTGGCCGGGCCGGATGCAGTTGGTAAAAACCCCGGACGGTCGCGCGTATCTGCTGGATGGAGCGCACAACGCCGCCGGCGTTGCCGCGTTGGGCACCGCGTTGCGATCCAGGTTTCTCGGCGTGAAGCCCGCGCTGGTGCTGGGCGTGCTGGGCGACAAGGACTGGCAATCCATCGGGGCGCAACTGGCGGGATTGGCTGCGCGCATCTTGCTCGTGCCCGTGAGCAGCCAACGCTCGCTCGCGCCGGAGAATTTGTTGCCCATCTGCCGCGCGGCCAACGCCGCAGCGCCGGTTTCCGTTTGTGAAAATCTCGCGGAAGCGTTGCGGCAAATGGCGAACGAGCCGTTCGTGCTCATCACCGGATCACTTTACCTGGTGGGTGAAGCGATGGAGTTGCTGCGCCTCGCGCCCGTCCCGCCCGCCGGTGAGCGCGGGTTGAACGAATGGACCGGCGTGCGCCCATGAATTTTCCGATGCGCTGGCTCGACGGCATTCAGGCCGTCACCTTCGACGCCGGCGGCACGTTGCTCGAACCGTGGCCTTCCGTCGGGCATGTCTATTCCGACGTCGCCGCGTGCTACGGACGGAAAAACATTTCACCGGTGCTCCTGAACCGCCGGTTCGCTGGTGCCTGGCGCGCGAATAAGAATTTCGACCACACGCGCGCCGACTGGCGGCGGTTGGTGGACCAGACCTTCGCTGGATTGTTCACTGAACCGCCAGGCCCGGCGCTGTTCGATGCCCTTTATCATCGCTTCACCGAACCGGACGTCTGGCGTGTGTTCGAGGATGTGTTCCCCACATTGGAAACGCTGCGCCGGCGTGGGTTGAAACTGGGCATCGTTTCCAACTGGGACGAGCGGCTGCGCCCGTTGCTGCGGCGACTCCACCTCGACGGGCATTTCGAGACGGTGGTGGTTTCCATCGAAGCTGGCTGCACAAAGCCTGCGCCGGATATTTTTCATCAAGCGGCGGCACGGTTGAACGTGCCGGCGTCGGCGATGCTGCATGTCGGCGACAGTCCGGCGGAGGATCTGGCGGGCGCACGCGCCGCCGGGATGAGTGGCGTGCTTGTGAACCGACGTGCCGAAGCGTCCTCGGGTGCCGTCGTAACCACCCTGGCTGAACTGGCTTCGTCATTAGCAGCGCCCGGCGCGGACGCGAGCACCGATTAGCGGTTATGACCGTCGGAGCGGTCGCGCCTTATACTTGCAGCCCCGCGTTGACGCGCCGCCGGGCGCGTTATTGAATGGCGTCCGCTGAAGCCGATGGCGGCTGAGGCAACGATTCATGAATTTGATTGGCCGAACGAGTCGCTCGTCCCTGGGGAAGAAGTATCTCATGGCCCTCACCGGCTGCGGGCTGTTTCTTTTCGTGCTGATGCACATGCTGGGGAACCTGCAAATTTTCCTCGGCCCGGAGGCGCTCAACCGTTACGGGCACTTCCTGCAATCCACGCCGGAAATCCTCTGGCCGGCCCGGCTTGGGCTGCTGCTGATCCTGGTCGTGCATGTCTGGTCGGCCATCCGCATCACCTTGGAGAACCGGGCGGCGCGTCCGGTGGCTTACGCGCAATACGAGCCGGTCGCAGCCAGCTACGCCTCGCGGACGATGATTTGGAGCGGGCTGATCGTCGCCGCCTTCCTCGTTTATCACCTGCTTCATTTCACGCTGGGGGTGACGCACCCGGATCACTACGCGGTGTTCGATGCCCAGGGCCGCCACGATGTTTACCGGATGGTGGTGCGTGGATTTCAACAGCCGCTGGTGTCCGGGTTTTACGTGTTGGCGATGTCGTTGCTTTGCCTTCACCTGAGCCACGGCGTCAGCAGCATGTTCCAGTCGCTCGGGTGGAAAAGCGAAACCTACTGCTGCGCCATTGACTGTTTTGCCAAGGGCACGGCGGCGGTGATCTTCATCGGCAACTGTTCCATTCCCCTGGCCGTGCTGACCGGCATCGTGAAATAGCATGAACCTCGACGCCAAAATCCCTTCCGGCCCGCTGGCGCAAAAGTGGGATCGCCACCGCTTCGAAATGAAGCTGGTGAACCCGGCGAACAAGCGGAAGTTCGATGTCATCGTCGTTGGCAGCGGACTCGCGGGAGCTTCGGCGGCGGCGACGATGGGTGAGCTGGGCTATCAGGTGAAGTGCTTTTGCTTTCAAGACAGCCCGCGCCGCGCGCACAGCATCGCGGCGCAAGGCGGCATCAACGCCGCGAAGAATTATCAGAACGACGGCGACAGCGTTTACCGGCTGTTCTACGACACCATCAAGGGCGGTGACTTCCGCGCGCGCGAGGCGAACGTCTATCGGCTCGCACAGGTGAGCGTGAACATCATTGATCAGTGCGTCGCGCAGGGCGTGCCCTTCGCGCGTGAATACGGCGGGTTGCTGGCCAACCGCTCCTTCGGCGGCGCTCAGGTCTCTCG
>JANNEF010000103.1:0-43298 GCA_031378375.1 Verrucomicrobiota bacterium
GCGGACGCCCGATGAACGTCAGCGGTTGCTGGTGGAATGGAACGATACTCACGCCGAATTCCCGAGTGATCAGTGCCTCCACCAGTTGCTGGCGTATCAGGCCCGTCAATCTCCCGACGCCATCGCTGTGGAATGCGGCAGCCACCAACTGACTTACCGGGAACTCCACGAACGCGCGGACCACCTGGCGCTGCGCCTGGCTCAATTGGGCGCCGGGCCGGAAATGTTCGTCGGCCTGTTTGTCGAGCGGTCTTTGGAAATGCTCATCGGTCTGCTGGGAATTCTGAAATGTGGCGCCGCCTACGTGCCGCTCGATCCGGATTATCCACCCGATCGACTGGCATTCATGATTGCGGATGCGCGCCTCCCAGTCCTGGTGACGCAACCACAACTCGTTCACCGCCTGCCGTCGCATCAGGCTCAAGTCCTGTGCCTCGATGCACTCGAACACAGACAAAAGCCCGCGACTCAACCACCTTCCGCAGTTCGCCAACCTGCATCCACCGCAGCCGCGTACGTCATCTACACTTCCGGTTCGACGGGGCAGCCCAAGGGCGTGATCATCCCACACCAGGCTCTGGTGAACCATGGCATGGCCGTCATGAAATGCTACGGACTGCGGCCCGGCGACCGTGTCCTCCAGTTCGCCTCGTTGAGCTTCGATCTGGCCGCCGAGGAAATCTTTCCGACTTGGCTGGCCGGCGCGACGGTGGTGTTGCGTGACGCGGAGGCAGCAGACTCGTTCGCTGGTTTCCTCCGCTTCGTGGGCACGAACCATCTGACCGTGCTAAACCTGTCCGCCTCGTTCTGGCGCGAATGGGTGGCGGAACTGACGCGCACTGGCGCGCAGTTGCCGCCGTCGCTGCGCCTCTTGATCGTCGGCAACGAAAAAGTGTTGCCGGAAACGCTCCTCGCCTGGCGTCGGATCGCTGGCGACCGCGCCGCGTGGTTCAACGCCTACGGCCCGACCGAGTCCACCATCACCGCCACGCTCTACCAGCCGGTCGCCACCGCGACGATCACCGCGAAGGACACCATCCCGATCGGACGCCCCATCGCGAACGTACAAGCCTACGTGCTCGACGAAAATCTGGAACCCGTCGGCATCGGCGCGCCCGGCGAACTGCATCTGGGTGGCACCGGTCTCGCCCTCGGTTACCTCAACCACCCCGAACTCACCGCCGCCCGGTTCATCCCCAATCCGTTCAGCCGCGAATCCGGCGCCCGCCTCTACAAGACCGGCGACCTCGCGTGCTGGCGGCCCGACGGCAATCTCGAATTTCTCGGACGTGTGGACGACCAGGTGAAAATTCGCGGTCACCGCATCGAACCGGGTGAAATCGAAACCGCCCTCACCCGGCATCCGCACGTCCGGCAGAGCGTCGTGCTCGCGCGTGAAGACACCGTCGGCGACCCGCGGCTGATCGCTTTCGTCGTGCTGGACGCTCCCGCACATCCGGTCGAACTGTGGCCCTGTCCCGGCGATTACTATTTTTACGACGAGGTTCTTTACTACGCGATGACGCACGACGAGCAGCGCAACCGGCACTATCGCGCCGCGATCACCCGCCACGCCAAGGGAAAAGTCGCCGTGGATCTCGGCGCGGGCAAGGACGTGATTCTCTCGCGGATGCTGGCGGAGGCGGGCGCGCGGAAGATTTACGCCATCGAATTTCAGGCCGCCGTCTGCGAGCAGGCCCGCGAGACGGTGAAACAACTCGGCTTGGAAGATCGCATTGTCCTAATCCACGGCGACGCGGCCCAAGTCGAATTGCCGGAGCCGGTGGACCTCTGCGTTTCCGAACTCATCGGCCAGATTGGCAACGCGGAAGGTGCGGCCTCCATTCTCAATGACGCGCGCCGCCTGCTCAAACCCGGTGGCCTCATGATCCCGCAGCGGTGTGCTACTCACATAGCCGCCGTGTCCCTGCCCCGTGAACTCGCCGACGCCCCCGCGTTCACCGAACTCTCCGGCCATTACGTCAAAGGCATTTTCCAGCAGGCGGGCCATCCGTTTGATCTGCGGCTTTCCATCAAAAACTTTCCAACCGCCAACATCCTCTCGGACGCCGGCGTCTTTGAGGAACTGGACTTCACCGCCCACATGGAGCCGGAGTTCGACCGCGAAATCATCCTCACCATCCGCCAGGACGGCCCGCTCCACGGTTTTCTGCTCTGGCTGAACCTGCGCGTGGGCGACGGCGAATTGATTGACAACCTGGCCGAGCCGAACAGTTGGCTGCCAGTGTTCTTCCCCGCGTTTTATCCCGGCGTGACCGTGAGCGCCGGCGACCGCATCACCGCCGTGTGCAGCGCTCGACGCCTGACCGACCGCCGCCGACCCGACTATTTCATCAAGGGCACGCTGCACCGCGCCTCGGGTGAAGGCCTCCCCTTTGAATTCGTTTCGCCGCTCTGGCAGACGGATCATCGCAGCAATCTCTTTTACGAACGCCTATTCGCCGATGATCCCTGCTGCATCCAGAAAGCTGCGCCCCTCGCTCCCACGGCGGCGGAACTGCGCGCGCACCTCCGACAATCCCTGCCCGATTACATGGTGCCCTCGGCCTTCGTCACGCTTGACGCACTGCCGCTGCTGCCTAACGGCAAAGTGGACCGCCGCGCCTTGCCCTCACCCGCGTCCACGCTGAGGGCATTGGCGGAGAAATTTGTCGCGCCGCGCAATCCCACCGAGGAAGTGCTCGCGGAAATGTGGTGCGAAGTGCTCGGCTTGGAGCAAACCGGCATCCACGACAATTTTTTCGAACTGGGCGGCCACTCGCTGCAAGCCACGCAAATTGTCTCGCGCGTGCGCGAGTCGTTCGGCGTCGAACTCAGCCTTCGGAACCTTTTCGCCACGCCCACCATCGCCGCGCTCGCGCAAACCATCGAAACCGCGCACGAAACCGAACTGCGCGCGCCACCGATCCAGTCCGTTTCGCGGACGGCAGAGTTGCCGCTCTCCTTCGCGCAACAGCGCCTGTGGTTCCTCGATCAATTCGATCCGGGCGGCTTCAACTACAACATGCCGGAGGCCCTCCGGCTCTCCGGCCCACTCGACACGCGCGCGCTGGAGCGAAGCCTCCAAGAGATCGTCCGCCGCCACGAAGTGTTGCGGACAAACTTCGTTTCCGTCGAAGGCCGGCCCCGCCAGATCATCGCCCCCGCCCAGCCCGCGCGTCTGCCGGTGACGGACTTGCGCCAGCAACCCGCCGCCGGGCGTGAAGATGAAATGTCGCGCCTCGCCCGTCTCGAGACGCAAAAGCCCTTCGACCTTGCGCGCGACCCGCTGCTGCGGGCCATGATCTTCCAACTCGCCGACACCGAGCATGTCCTGCTGCTGGTGCTGCATCACATCGCCGCCGACGCCTGGTCGCTCTGGGTGCTCTACGAGGAGTTGCTGGCGCTCTACCAATCCTTCACCGGTGGCCCACCGGCGGCGCTCACGCCGTTGGCCGTGCAGTATGCGGACTTCGCCGACTGGCAGCGGCAATGGATGCAGGGCACCGCGTTGGAACACGAACTGGCTTACTGGAGAAAAACTCTCGCCATCACTCCGCTGCGGCTCGAACTGCCCGCCGATCACCCGCGCCCCGCGCTGCAAACTTATCTCGGCGCGACGCTGTCCCTGACCGTCCAGCCGCGCCTGTGCGCGGCCCTCGCAGAATTGGGTCGCACCGAAGGCGCGACGCTCTTCATGGCGCTGCTGGCCGCCTTCGATGCACTGCTCCACCGCTACACAGGGCAGGATGAATTTGTGATCGGTTCGCCCATCGCCGGGCGCAACCGGATCGAAACCGAGCGGCTCATTGGTTGTTTCGTCAACACGCTGGTGTTGCGCGCCGACCTGACTGGCAACCCGACCTTTCGCGAGCTCCTGCGGCGGGTTCGCGACACGGCCCTCGGCGCGTACGCGCACCAGGACCTGCCGTTTGAAAAGCTCGTCGAGGAATTGCAGCCGCAGCGCGACCCCGGCCATTCGCCGCTCTTTCAAGTCATGTTCGCGCACCAGAACACGCCGCTGCCGGTGCTGGCCATTCCCGGCCTCAAGTTGCAGCCGCAGGAAATTGACGGTGGCACCGCGCTCTTCGACCTGACCGTTCAGATTGTCGAGAGCGCGGATGCGACGCACGCGCTGCTGACCTACAACACCGACCTGTTCGAGCCAGCCACCATCGCGCGGCTCGGCGAACGTTTCGTCGAGCTGCTCGAACGTTTCGTCGCGCACCCGGATTTGCAACTCGCCGAGCTGCCCCTCTGGCGACCGCCGGTGGACGCGATGGAAGTCGAGGCTGTACTGCGGGAAGATTCAGCGATCGTGGACTGCGCGGTGCTGGCACGGAGCGCCGCTGGCGGCGTGGCACAACTCGTCGCCTACGTCGTGCCCAGCGGTGCTTTCTCCCCGGCGCAATGCCTCGCGCGGTTGCAAACGCGGCTGCCGGCTTACAAGTTGCCGCGGGCGTGCGTCGCCGTCTCCGCGCTGCCGCTGACCCCGGCGGGCAACCTGGACGAGGAATCGCTGGCGCAAATTCCGGTGCTCGACGACGAACTGGCGCGGCATTGGGAGGAACGGCTTCGCGCGGTGCCAGGAGTGAAAGAAGTCGCCGTGGTCATCCGCGAATCCCCGGAACGGCAGCCTGCATTGCATCTCTCGAAACTACTGGCGAATTGGAAAGCCAATCGCGCGTCGGCTCCGCTGCCCCAACCCGCGCCGCGTGAAGCGGCGACGCCCACCGACGCCGGCCCGCGCCCGCTGTCGCTCGCGGACTCCGGCCCGCTGCGACTTCCCGCTGACGCGCCGACGGTTCTTGGTGAAATGCTGCGCCGCGCCGCCGCGCAGCGGGACAAAGGTGTCATCTATCTCCACCCAAATGGCGAAGACGCGACGCAGTCTTACGCCGAACTGCTGGTGGAAGCCCAGCGCATCTGTGGCGGACTGCGCCGCCTGGGTTTGCGCCCGCAGGACAAGGTCATCTTCCAGTTGGAGGACAACCAGGATTTCATCGGCGCGTTTTGGGGCTGCGTGCTGGGTGGGTTTGTGCCCGTGCCGGTGTCCATCGCCAACAGTTATGACACGACCAGCAGCACCGTCAAAAAATTACACCATGCCTGGAAGCTGCTGGAACGCCCGCTGGTGGTGACCGGCCGGCGTCTCGAGGCTTCCGTCCGAAGTCTCGGGGACACGCTGGGCCTCGAAAATTTTCGCGTCACCACGATTAACGAACTGCGCGCCGGCGAACCGGACCCCGACGTTTACGTGGCGCAGCCGGAGGATTTGACGCTTCTGATGCTCACCTCCGGCAGCACCGGCGCGGCCAAGCTGGTGACGCTATCGCACCGCAACTTGATCGCGCGCTCGGCCGGCTCGGCGCAGTTCAACGGTTTCACCGGCGACGACGTCACTTTGAACTGGATGCCCATGGACCACGCAGCCGGGATCAATTTCTTTCACCTGCGTGACGTTTACCTGGGGTGCCGGCAGATCCACGCGCCCACCTCGCTGGTGCTGGAGAAGCCGCTGCGCTGGCTGTACTGGCTGGAACGGTTCCGGGTCACCGTCACCTTTGCGCCGAACTTCGCCTACGCCCTGGTGAACGAGCGCGCGGAGGAAATCGCGAGGAACCAATGGGATCTGGCGCGCGTGCGCTGCGTGCTCAACGGTGCCGAGCCAATCGTGGCACGGACGGCGCGGCGTTTTCTCCAGTTGCTCGGCCGGCACGGGCTGGCCGCCACCGTGATGCGCCCGGCGTGGGGCATGGCGGAAACTTCCTCGGGCGTCACCTACGGCGACCGGTTCGCGCTCGACACGACGACGGACGACGATCCATTCGTGGAAGTCGGCGCGCCGATGCCGGGCGTCGCGGTGCGCATCGTGGACGAGCATGGAGCGTTGGTGCCGGAGGAAACCATCGGCCGCTTGCAGGTGAAGGGCGCGCCGGTGATGAGCGGCTATTACCGCAACGACGCGGTGAACCGCGAGGTCATCACGCCCGACGGCTGGCTGGACACGGGCGACTTGGGCCTGCTGCGCGCCGGCCGGCTGACGATTACCGGCCGGGCGAAGGATGTAATCATCATCAACGGCATCAATCATTACAGCCACGAGATCGAAGCCGTGGTGGAAGATGTCCCCGGCGTGCAGGTCAGTTTCACCGCGGCGTGCGCCGTCCGTGAACCCGCGAGCGAAACGGACAGCCTGGTGATTTTTTTCGCCGCCGCCTCGCCCGACGGGGAGCGGCTGCCGGCGCTGCTCCAGGAAATCCGCGACCGCGTGGTGCGCGAGGCGGGCGTGAACCCGGCCTATTTGATTCCGGTCGAGCCACCCGTCATTCCGAAGACGGCAGTGGGGAAAATCCAACATGCGCAACTCAGGCAGCGCTTCGAGGCGGGGGAGTTCGAAGCGGTGCTGCAAGGGCTGGACCTGCTCGCCGGCAACGGGAACACGGTGCCCGATTGGTTTTACCGAGTGGGATGGCGGCGGAAAGAGATTCGGCCTTGGGCTGCTGCCACGAAAACGGCCGGGGCCACCTGCCTGCTCTTCACCGATTCGTCCGGCTTGGGCGACGCGCTTTCCGGAAGTCTGGGAACGGATTGCATCCGCGTGGAAGCGGGCGAGGCTTTCGAGCGACTCGCCGCCGACCACTACCGCATCAAGGCTGATGCGCCGGAACATTACCGGCGGTTGCTGGCAGAGTTGGCGGCGGCCAATCGTCACGTCGGATGCGTCGTCCATCTCTGGACGTACGGATGCGTGGGGACTTCCGCCACGGACGCGAACCAACCGGAACACTCACCGACTGCGGGGCTGTTCAGTGTTTTGTATCTGGCGCAGGCGTTGCCTTCCGCCCCCACGCCGGACGCGCCCATCACGGTCACCATCATCTCGTCCGGCGCGCAGGCCGTTTCGCCAGATGAAGACGGGGCGGTGGAACTCGCCCCGATGTTGGGTTTGCTCAGAACCATTCCGCAGGAGATGCCGTGGCTGAAATGCCGGCACATTGATTTGCCTCCGGACTCGGCGACGGCCAACGCGGCCCGCATTCAGACGGAACTTCAAGCGCGGCCTGGCGACGCGGAGATTGCCTGGCGCCACGGACACCGCTTGGTTTGCGGGCTGGAGAGAGTTGATTTCGATCCGTTGTCGAAGCAGCCGTTGCCGTTCAAGCGTGGTGGAGTGTATCTCATCAGCGGCGGGTTGGGCGGCGTGGGCTTGGTCGTGGCGAAATATCTCCTGAAACATTTTCAGGCGCGCCTCCTGTTGCTGGGCCGGGCGACGCAGGCGGCGCGGGCAGAGGGGTTGAAGTCGTTGGAGTCACTGGGCGGCGAAGTCATGTATCGCACCGCCGATGTCGCCGATGGCGCGCAGGTCCGGTCCGCCGTGGCTGATGCGATGGAACGGTGGCCGAACAAACTCGACGGCGTGATTCATCTGGCCGGAATCGCCGGTGAAGGGCCCCTGTCGGCAGAAACTCCGGCCACGCTGGCGGCGGTGCTGCGGCCCAAGGTCGCGGGCGCGCGGGTGCTATGGGAGTTCGTGAAAGACCTTCCCGACGCGCTGTTCATCGCCTTCTCGTCGGTCAACGCCTTTTTCGGCGGCGCGAATCACGGCGCGTACGCGGCGGCAAACCGGTTCCTGGAAAGTTTCGTCCGCCAGCTCCGGCGGGCGGGGTTCGCACGCAGTTATTGTTTCAGCTGGAGCATGTGGGAGGAACTGGGCATGAACCGGGGCTACGCGCAGAAGGATCTGGCGCGCGCCCGCGGCTTTCAAAGTATAGCTGCGGAGCAGGGATTGCATTCGCTGCTGGCTGGCTTGCAGCACGACCAGGCGACGATGCTGGTGGGACTGGACGGGGGGAACCTCTTCATGCGGCGATACACCGGCATTGTGCGCGGCACCGGCAAACTTCACGCTTGCTACACCACGGCCGAAGGCGTGGTGACGGGCAACCGGTTCGCGGGCGTCGCGGTTGCCGACCAGTTCGGAATGCGCAGTGGGTGCGAGTTCATCCGGCTGGACCGGATGCCGATGACGGAGACGGGTGAGATCAATCGCGAAGAACTGGCGACGGGTGGGAGCCGTCCGGCGCGCACGCGAGTGGCACCGCGTAACGACGTGGAACGGCGGCTGGCCGGGCTGTTTCAGGAACTGCTGCGCGCAACGACCGTGGGCGCGGAGGACAATTTCTTTGAACTGGGCGGGCATTCACTGCTGGCAACGCAACTCCTGTCGCGGGTGCGGTTTCAGTTCCAGGTGGAGTTGCCATTGCAAACGCTGTTCGTGGCACCCACAGTCGCGGCGTTGGCCCTTGAAATCGAGCACGCGTTGAAGCGGGATTCCCGAATGCGAATTGAGCCCATCAAACCGATCGCCCGTCAGGGCGAGTTCCCGTTGTCCTTCGCTCAGGAGCGACTGTGGTTCGTGGACCAACTGCTCCCCGGCACGCCACTCTACAACATCCCCGCCGCGCTGCGCGTTGCCGGCCCGTTGAATGTGGCGGCACTGGAACGCGCCTTCAACGCGTTGATCCAGCGGCACGAAAGTCTGCGAACCTCGTTCCGGCTCGCCGGCGAAACCCCGCTCCAGGTGGTTTCGCACGGCGAACCACTGCGGTTGGAGGTATGCCGATTGGAGAACATCGCGCCCTCCGACCGCGAAGCCGAGACGCGAAAACGGGGCCTGGCGGAAGGCCAGCAGCCCTTCGATCTGGCGAGAGGGCCGTTGCTGCGAGCGTGCTTGCTGCGTTTCGCCGAGGACGATCACGCGTTGTTGTGGACGATGCATCACATCGTTTCAGACGGCTGGTCGCATGGAGTGTTCGAGCGGGAACTGGCGGCGCTCTATGACGACTACGCGAACGGCCGGCCCGCCAACCTGCCGGAACTGGTGATTCAATACGCTGACTTCGCGCAATGGCAGCGGCAATGGCTGCAGGGTCCGGTGCTCGCTGAACACCTGGCTTACTGGAACAAACAACTGGCCGGTCCCCTGCCCGCCCTGGAATTGCCGGCGGATCGTCCGCGCCCGGCGGCGCAAAGTTTTCGCGGCGCGGCGCAAAGTTTCCTGCTGCCGGCCCGGCTGTTGGAACAGTTGAAAGCCTTGAGTCAGCGCGAAGGCGCAACCTTGTTCATGACCCTGCTGGCGGCTTTCAAAACGCTGCTCCTGCGCTACACCGGGCAGGAAGACATCGTGGTCGGCACGCCCATCGCCAATCGCAACCGCGTGGAAGCCGAGGGCCTGATCGGTTTCCTGGCCAACACGCTCGTGCTCCGCTCCGACCTGTCGGGTGACCCAGCGTTCCGCGAGTTGCTGCGCCGGGTGCGGGACGTGGCCCAATCGGCTTACGCACATCAAGACCTGCCGTTCGAGAAGTTGGTCGCCGCGCTGAACCCAGAGCGCGATCTGAGCCGGCATCCGCTGTTTCAAGTGATGTTCGTTTTGCAAAACACGCCGGTACAGCCGCTGAAGCTGGCCGGAGTGACACTGACTCCGCTCGAAGTGGATCTTGGCCTGGCGATGTTCGATCTGACGCTGTACCTCGAAGAATCCGCCGACGGATTAAAGGCGACGCTTGAGTACAACACGGACTTGTTCGATGCGCCGACCATGGTGCGGCTGGCAGGGCATTACCAGACATTGCTCGAAAGCGTCATCGCCGCACCGGACAGGCGTATCTCGGAACTGCCCCTTTTGACCGCGCCGGAGCGGACGCAATGGCTCACGGAACGGACCCCGCCGCCGAAGCATTTCCCGAAAGGAAAATGCCTGCACGAGTGGTTCGAAGCGCAAGCGGAACAAACCCCCGACACCGTGGCCGTAACGTGCGGTGAAACGCGGGTCACGTACCGCGAACTTAATGCGCGCGCAAACCGTCTTGCACGTCAACTGCGAGACCTGGGCATTGGGCCGGACAAACTGGTGGCGTTGTGCATGGGACGCTCGGTGGAGAAAATCGTTGGCGTCATCGCTGTTCTCAAGGCCGGCGGGGCGTATCTGCCGCTGGATCTGGCTTACCCAATGGAACGGCTCGCGTTCATGCTTGAAGACGCGGGTGCGGCCGTCGTGCTGACGGACAACCTCACCGGAAATCTTCCCGCGACCACGGCTCGCGTAGTCTGCGTGGAGGCGGCATTGACCGGGGTGGACGAAGGCAACCTGCCGACCAACGCGAAACCGGATCACCTCGCCTACGTCATCTACACCTCCGGCTCCACCGGCCAACCCAAGGGAGTAATGGTCACCCACCACAACGTGGTCCGGCTGTTTCAGACCACGGAGGAGTGGTTCCACTTCGGTCCCGGCGACGTGTGGACGCTGTTTCATTCCATGGCGTTTGATTTTTCCGTCTGGGAATTGTGGGGCGCGCTGCTCCACGGCGGACGGCTGGTGGTGGTGCCCTATCTGGTCAGCCGATCGCCGGCGGAGTTATACGAATTGCTGGCGCGCGAGGGAGTCACGGTTTTGAACCAGACGCCGTCGGCGTTTCGCCAGTTGATGTGGGCGGAGGAGAACGCGGCGACGAAACGGGAATTGAAACTGCGGCTCGTCATCTTCGGCGGCGAGGCGCTGGAGCCACGCAACCTCCAACCGTGGTTCGACCGCCACGGCGACCAGCACCCGCAATTAGTCAACATGTACGGCATCACCGAAACCACGGTGCATGTGACCTACCGCCCGTTGCGCGCGGCGGACATGGAACGCGGCAGTGTCATCGGCGGACCGATTCCCGACTTGCAGTTGTATCTGCTCGACCCACATGGGCAGCCGGTGCCCCTGGGAATTCCCGGCGAGATTTGTGTCGGCGGTGCCGGGCTGGCGCGCGGGTATCTACGGCGGGCGGAATTGACGGCGGAACGGTTCATCGCGCACCCGTTTCAGTCCGGGGCGCGGCTATATCGTTCCGGTGATCTCGCGCGATGGCTGGCAGACGGCGAGTTGGAATATTTGGGCCGGATGGACCAGCAGGTGAAGATTCGTGGCTTCCGCATCGAACTGGGCGAAATCGAAGTGATGCTCGGACAGCATCCAAACGTGCGTGAGAGTGTTGTAGTGTGCCGCGAGGATGCGCCGGGCCAGAAGCGGTTGGTCGCCTATTTCGCCCCGCACCGCGAACCCGGGCCAGACACGAGCGAGTTGCTTGAATTCATCAAGACCAAACTGCCCGAACACGCGGCACCGTCGGCATTCATCAGCCTGCCCGCGCTGCCGTTGACGCCCAACGGGAAAGTGGACCGGGCTTCGCTGCCGGTTCCTGACGCCTCACGACCCAGGCTGGCCGAGGCGATGGTTGCGCCTCGCAACGCGCTGGAACTGCGGTTGAACCGGATCTGGGAAGACGTGCTGGGCATCACACCCATCGGGGTGCGGGACAGCTTCTTCGCGCTGGGTGGGCATTCGCTGCTGGCGGTGCGAATGTTTGCGCAGATCGAGCAGGCCTTTGGCAAGCCACTGCCACTGGCGACGCTTTTCCAAGCCCCGACGATTGAGCATCTGGCGCAGGTGCTCTGCGAAGACGGTTGGACCCCGCCTTGGTCGTCGTTGGTCGCCATCCAACCCGGCGGAACAAAGCCGCCGTTTTTCATCATTCACGGCGTCGGCGGCAATGTGCTGAACTTTCACGAACTGGCAAATCACCTCGGAAACGATCAGCCAGTTTACGGATTGCAGTCGCAAGGCCTCGACGGACGAAACCCGCCGCCCACCAGTATCGAGGCGATGGCAGCGCATTACATCAAGGAAATCCGGGCGCTTCAGCCGCAAGGACCATATTTCATGGGGGGAATGTCCTTTGGTGGCGTGGTGGCCTTCGAGATGGCGCAACAACTCCACGCCCAAGGGCTGGAAGTGGGTTTGCTGGCGCTGCTGGACACATTTCCGCTGGGTTACTCGGAACTGATGCCGATCACCGAACGCACGCGACTCGAACTGGATTACCTGACCGCGAGAGTTAGAGGTCATTTGAAAAATCTGCTTGCGCTCTCGCCCCGGCAAAAGCTGGACTACCTGCGCAAGCGGCTGAGAACCCTCCGACGACGGGCCAAGAGCCGCTTGTGGCAGGTGGCAGCCCGGTTTTATTCGCAAGGCGGACGGGACCTGCCGGAGATCCTTCAGGATGTAAAGGAGGCCAACTTTCTCGCCGCTCGCGATTACGTGACCAAGGCTTATCCGGGACGCGTGACACTGTTCCTGGCCCGCGAACAATCCATCGGTGACACGGAGGATCCCCTAGTAATTTGGGGTAAACTCGCCAAAGGCGGTGTGGAGGCTTACGAAATCCCCGGTGACCACGTAACACTCGTCACCGAACCTCATGTGCGGGTACTGGCCGAAAAGTTGAAAGCCTGTTTGTGCACCCATCAGTCTGGCCGTTCGGACCACGGGCATCAAACCCGCGAACCGGCCGTTCAGGATCGCCTTTAATCTTGTTTCTCACACCTGCCTAGTATAGGAACTGCTTTGTCTGGATCCAGCAATCGCTGGTGACGTGGTTGAGGCGTTCGCCAGGTTTTCCGACGTACCCACACCGGCGTCGTCATAAAACCTGGTATGCGTAATTTCACCCCAGCCCCGGAGCGACGGAGTGTCTCCAGGGAATAATGAACCGATGGAGCGGCGATTGGGCGGTGCGAACGCACTTGAGCGATGAAATGCATGTCGAAATTGAACGGTTTGTCGGGCCGAAAGGACGCGAAGCCTGGCCTTGTCCTGGACTGGAGCGCATCTGTGACCACAGAACAAGACCCGGACCGAGGATGTGAAGCCATGAACCCGCCATTACATGCATCAAGACATAAACACCCCGGCAAATTCTTCAGTCGTGGCGTGTTGAATCCGATTTTACCATGGTGACAACTCGAAACGATCCGCCGGCCACAACTCGGCCAGCAACCATCAACGGCCGAAGCATTGACCTGGCAGCACTGGAAGCCGTGCTCCTCCAAGATCCGTCAATCTCGGAATGCTTTATCAGCGTTCGCGTAACGCCCGGAGACTTGCAACAACTGGTTGCCTTCGTTGTGCCGGCGGCCACTTACTCACCAGAACGGTTCCAAGCCCATGCGCACGCTCACTTGCCTTCGGGGAGCATCGCCAGCGCAATCGTACCTGTGACCGTGCTGCCGCTAACTCCGTCCGGGGAGGTGGATGCAGCCGCGCTTGCCTGCATGCCGGTGCTGGATGAAATCCTGTTGAACCGTTGGGAAGCCCAGTTGCAGGCCGTCCCCGCCATCGCGCAAGTCGCCGTAATGCCCCAAGAACAGGTGGAGAGCAACTCACCATTGCATTTGTCCGACCTGATTCCCGGCTGGAAGGTGGCGGCAATCACCGGTGCCGAACCGCTTCCGAGCACCGCTCACACGGCGGTCGCTGCCGAAAACCAATCCGCGCCCCGCCCACCGGCATACGCCAACGGCGGGCCGCTGGTCATCCCACCAGAAGCACCCGTGACGCTCACCGAGGCGTTGCTGCAAACGGCCCGCAAGTATCCGCTCAAAGGACTGGTTCACGTGCGTTCGAATGGAACCGAAATCTTCCAGAGTTATCCGGCGCTATTGGACCAGGCGCGCCGCACCCTCGCTGGTTTGCGGGCGAAGGGATTGAAGCCCGGATCGCGGGTCATCCTGCAAGTGGAAACCCTGCCCGATCACTTCGCCTCGTTCTGGGCCTGCGTGCTGGGCGGCATCACGCCAGTGACGGTGGCCGTCGCGCCTTCATACGGGGAGTTGAACGGAGTAGTCAACAAGCTCTACAACACTTGGAGACTGCTGGAACAACCGACCGTGCTCGCCAGCGGCTCGCTGGTCGAATCGCTCTCGGGACTGAAAAGTCTGCTGCCCGATTCCGCTTTCAAGATTCTATCCGTGGATGAACTCAAACAAAGTTCCCCCACGGACGACCTCCACCCTGCGCAGCCGGACGACCTGGTTTTCTTTCAACTCACCTCCGGCAGCACGGGATTACCCAAGTGCATTCAGGAAAGCCATCGCAGCATCATCGCGCACATCCACGGCTCACAACAGTTCAACGCCTACACCCCCGAGGACGTGAACTTGAACTGGCTCCCGGTGGACCACGTCGTGCCGATCCTGACGTGTCACCTCAAGGACGTTTACCTCGGTTGCCAGGAGTTGCAGGTGCAGACGGACTACATCCTGTCCGACGCGCTGCGCTGGCTCGACCTCATCGAGAAACACAAAGTCACACACACTTGGGCGCCCAACTTCGGCTTCAAACTTGTCAGCGACCGGCTCGCCTCGGTGAAAGACCGCAAGTGGAACCTGACCACGATGAAGTTTTTCATGAACGCCGGCGAGCAGGTCACACTACCCGTAGTGCGTGACTTCCTGGAGCGCACCGCCCCATTCGGCGTCGGCCCGCGTGCCATGCAACCAGCCTTCGGCATGGCCGAGGTCTGCACCTGCATGACCTACACGAACGACTTCGCCGTGGACACTGCGGTCCACCGGGCGCTCAAAACTTCCTTGAGCGGCCCGTTGCAGTTCTCCGGCGATCCGGGCGCGCTCGTCACCACATTTATTGATCTCGGCCCGGTGATGCCAGGCGTGGAAATCCGAATCACCGACGACCAGAACCAGGTCGTGCCCGAAGGCCGGATCGGGCGCTTCCAAATCAAAGGAACCGTGCTCACGTGCGGTTACCTCAACAACGACGCGGCCAACCAGGACGCTTTCGTCGGTGACGGCTGGTTCAACTCCGGCGACATCGGGTTCATGTGGAAGGGCCGCCTCACGCTCACCGGACGCGAGAAGGAAATCATCGTCGTCCGCGGCGCGAACTTCTACTGCTACGAGATCGAAGACGTGGTGAACAGCCTGCCCGGCGTCGAACCCACTTTCGTGGGGAGCTGCGCCGTTGATGATCCGGCGACCGGCACCGAGGGTCTGGCCATATTTTTTGTCGCGCAGGACATGACCGTCGGAGAAAAGATGGCGCTGGTCCGAAAGATCAAAACGACGGTCGCCGCCAATCTCGGCCTCAGCCCTGCCTTCGTCGTTCCGCTATCGCGCAAGGAATTCCCCAAGACCACCAGCGGCAAGATCCAGCGCACCCAGATGAAGAAATCGCTGGCCGCCGGCGCCTACGATGCGATCCTCAAGGAGATTGATGTCCACCTCGGCAACGCCAACACCCTGCCGGACTGGTTTCACACGAAGATCTGGCGTCGCAAGCAACTCACGCCACGTCCGGTTCCATCGCCTGTCGGCGGGGCGCTGATTTTCACCGACCCTCTGGGCCTGGGCGACCGCCTCTGCGCGAAGCTTGCCCACCTGGAGCAACCCTGCGTGCGGGTGGAACCCGGCGCGGAATTTACGCGCCTGGATGGTGGCCGCTTCCGCATTGATCCCAGAAACCCCGAACACTACCGGCGCCTGTTCACCGCATTGGCGGAAGACCGTGTTTCCATCAGCCAAATCGCCCATCTGTGGACTTACGCCGACCTGGCCAATGGTCGCCTAACCGCAGAGTCCGCCGGACGCGCCCTCGATGCCGGAGTTTACAGCCTGCTCTATCTGGCCCAGGCGCTCGCCGCCCGCGGAGACTCCCCCGCTGCCACACGGCTGCTCGTCGTTTCCAACCGCAGCCAGCGGGTGCTGGAAGGTGATTCCACCGACTGCGCCAAGAGCGCCATCCTCGGCCTCATCAAAACCGTCCCGCAGGAATTTCCCTGGCTCACCGCCAGTCATCTTGATCTGCCGGCGATGAATTTGGACGAGCAAGCCGACCGCCTCTGGCGCGAACTCCAGTCCGCCCATACCGACACGGAGATCGCCTGGCGCAACGGTCATCGTTGGGTCGCGCGTCTCCGGCCGGTGGACTTGCGCGCCGGACAAAATCAATCGCTCCCCTTCGAGCGCGGCGGCCTCTACGTTCTAAGCGGCGGCCTCGGCGGAATCGGCTCCCGCATCGCCAAATATCTTCTCCAGCAACACGCGGCCCGCCTGCTCATTATCGGACGCACGCCGCTGCCCGATCGTCAGACCTGGTCACAACACCTGGCTCAAAATGGAACCGTTGCCGAGCGCATTCTGGCGCTTCAGGAATTGGAACAACTCGGCGAAGTGGCCTACGAGACCGTGGACATTTGCGACGCCGCCGCGCTGCAAGCCGCCGCCAGTCGCGCCACGGCCCGCTGGCAAGGCCCCGTGGCGGGCGTGATACATCTCGCCGGCCTCTACCGTGAAAAAGTTGTGAGCGATGAGAACCGCGCGAGCTTCGACGAGGTGCTGCGCCCCAAGATCGCCGGGTCGCTGGCGCTGCACGAACTTGTCGCCGGCCAGCCGGGCAGCCTGTTCATCTCGTTCTCGTCCGTGAACGGTTTCTTCGGTGGATTCTCCGTCGCCGCCTACTCCGCCGCGAACGCCTTCCTCGACGCCTTCGCCCAACACCAGCGCGACGCCTGCGGCCTGCGCAGCCATTGCCTCGCCTGGAGTTTGTGGGATGAAATGGGCATGAGCCGCGGCTTCGCGATGAAAGACCTTGCCCGCACGCGCGGCTACCATGTGATCCTGCCCGATCAGGGCATGAACTCGTTCATCGCCGCGCTGCATCACGACCACGCGCATCTGCTGATCGGCCTCGACGGCACGAAGCCTTCCATACGTCGCCATCTGGAGACCGACTCCTGCCGGCTGCAAACGCTCTCGGCCTACTTCACCTCGCGCAACGGGCCGGTTGCGCTGAGGCAACTTGAAAGTTTGGAAGTGGGCGACCGTTTCCAGACGCCCACGCGCTGCCGGTTCCACCCCATCGAAAAGATGCCGCTGACCGCGACCGGGGAAATCGATCGCCAGCAGCTCCGCTTGCACGGCGACGCGGCGGCGGCCAGGGTCGCTCCGCGCAACGACGTCGAGCGGCAGATGGCAAAAATCTGGGAGGAAGTTCTCCGCGTGCCCGCGCCGGGCGTGAACGACAATTTTTTCAGCCTCGGCGGCAATTCGCTACTGGCCACGCAGGTCATCTCGCGCCTGCGCGATGCATTCAAGGTCGAGCTGCCGCTGCGCGCGCTCTTCGAGAAGCCCACCATCGCCGGCCTCGCCGGGCGATTGGATGGTCTCGCGCCCAAGACTTCCGAGGTGCCGCCCATCGTCCCCGTGCCGCGCACGTCCGACCTGCCGCTGTCCTTCGCGCAACGGCGGCTGTGGTTCCTCGCGCAATTCGAGCCGGACTCACCGGTCTATAACATCCCCATTGCCATCCAGCTCGACGGCCCGGTGAAACTCGACGCGCTGGAGCAGAGCCTCAACGCCATCGTCCAGCGGCATGAACCGCTCCGCACCCGCTTCCCGGATGTGAACGGCAAGCCGGCGCAAATCATCGAGTCATCGGTGCGGCTCACGCTGGCGGTCGTGGACGTCGCCGGCTCGTCGCCGGTGCAACGCGCGGCGGAGATTCGCCGGCTGGCGGCAGCCGAGGCGCGGTGGCCCTTTGATCTGGCGCGTGGCCCGCTTGTTCACGCCGTGCTGTTGCGCGAGAGCGTGACCCGCCACATCCTGCTGCTGACCATTCACCACATCGTTTCCGACGGCTGGTCCATGGGCGTCTTCTACCGCGAGCTGGGCGCGGTTTACAAAGCCACGCTTGCCGGGGAAAAAGCGGCATTGCCGGAACTGCCGTTGCACTACGCGGACTTCGCCATCTGGCAGCGCAACTGGCTCGCCGGCGACCAACTTGCCCGGCAACTCGGCTACTGGAAGAAGCAACTCAACGGCACGCTGCCCCTCTCGCAACTGCCCACCGACCGTCCGCGCCCGGCCGTCCAGACCTACAACGGCGCGACCGTCGGCCTGTCCCTGCCCCGCCCGTTGTGCGACGCCTTGCAAGCCCTTGGCCAGCGCGAGGACGCGACGCTGTTCATGACGTTGCTCACGGCCTACAAGGTTTTGCTCCACCGCTACTCGGGCCAGGAGGATTTGATCGTCGGCACGCCCATCGCCAACCGCAACCGCGCGGACATCGAAGGATTGATCGGTTACTTCGCCAACTCGCTTTCAATGCGCACGGACGTTTCCGGCAACCCCAGCTATCGCGAGGTGCTGGGCCGCGTGCGCGAGGCGGCGCTCGGCGCATTCGCGCACCAGGATTTGCCGTTCGAGAAACTCGTCGAGGAATTGGAGCCGGAACGAAGCGTCAGCCACAGCCCGGTCTTTCAGGTTTGGTTCGCGCTGCAAAACATGCCCAACGCGCCGCTGGATTTGCAGGGCCTGCAACTGCGTCCGCTTGATGTGGACAGCGGCACTTCCAAATTCGACCTGAGCCTCTACGTCGTGCCCAAGCCGGAAGGTTTTCATTGCTCCATCGAATACAACACCGACCTGTTCGACGGGGCGACCGCCGAACGGATGCTCCGGCATTTTCAAGTGCTGCTTGAAAGCATCGTCGCCAATCCGGCGGCGCGCATCGCTGATCTGGCGTTGCTGCCGGACGCCGAACGCAAACTCGTCGTCGAAGGCTGGAACCAGACCCGGGTGGATTATCCGCGTGACCGCACGCTCCACTCGCTCATCGAAGATCAGGTGGAACGCACGCCTGACGCGCTCGCGCTCGCCTTCGAAGATCAGCGCCTCACCTACCGCCAGCTCAACCAGCGCGCGAACCAACTGGCGCATCATTTGCAAAAGCTCGGCGTCGGGCCGGACACGCTCGTCGGCATCTGCGTGGAGCGATCCATCGAGATGGTTGTCGGCCTGCTCGGCATCATCAAGGCCGGCGGCGCCTACGTGCCGATGGACCCGGAGTATCCGAAGGACCGTCTCGCGTTCATGCTGCAAGATGCCGCCGCGCCGGTGCTGCTGACGCAGGAGCGTCTGGCCGGGTCCATTCCGGCGCACAAAGGCAAAGTGATTCGTCTCGACGCTGACTGGCCGGAGATTGCGAAGGAGAGCGCCGCCAATCCCCGCAGCGCCGCCGGAGCGCAGAACCTGGCCTACATGATTTATACGTCCGGCTCGACGGGCCGGCCCAAGGGCGCGATGAACACGCACGTCGCCATCGTCAACCGGCTGCTCTGGATGCAGGACGAATACAAGTTGAACGCCACCGACCGCGTGTTGCAGAAGACGCCGTTCAGCTTCGACGTGTCGGTGTGGGAATTCTTCTGGCCGCTGCTCACGGGCGCGGGTCTCGTCGTTGCCGTGCCCGGCGGCCACAAGGACGGTTCGTATCTCGCCGCCCTCATCGCCCGGGAGAAGATCACGACGCTGCACTTCGTGCCTTCGATGCTCGCCGTGTTCCTGGAGGAGGAAGCCTTGGAAACCTCCTGCGCCAGCCTCAAGCGCGTGATTTGCAGCGGCGAGGCGCTGCCGTACGATTTGCAGGAGCGTTTTTTCACACGGCTGCCGGCGGAGTTGCACAATCTCTACGGCCCCACCGAAGCCGCGGTGGACGTGACCTACTGGGCGTGCGAACGCCGGAGCAAGCTGCGCACGGTGCCCATCGGCCGGCCCATCGCAAACATTCAGATCTACCTGCTCGACTCCCAGCTTCGCCCCGTGCCCATCGGCGTGCCGGGCGAGTTGCACATCGGCGGCATCGGCCTGGCGCGCGGTTACCACAACCGGCCGGAACTGACGGCGGAGAAATTTATTCCAGACCCGTTGAGCACCGAACCAGGCGCGCGGCTTTACAAGACCGGCGACCTCGCGCGCTTCCTGCCCGATGGCGCGATTGAGTATCTGAGCCGCATTGACCATCAGGTGAAGATTCGCGGCTTCCGCATCGAGTTGGGCGAAATCGAAACCGCGCTGGCGCAGCATCCGGCGGTGAAGGAAACGGTCGTGCTCGCCCGCGAAGACACGCCCGGCGACAAACGTCTCGTGGCGTATCTCGTCCAGGATCCGAACTATCGCGGCGCGAAGGAACCGGCGGCGGAAAAGGAACTGCACACCGAGCGCGTGTCGCAGTGGCAGACGATTTACGAGGACACCTACGGCAACGCGGGCGAGCAGCAGGATCCGCGCTTCAACATCGTCGGCTGGCAGAGCAGCTACACCGCGCAGCCGATCCCCGCGCCCGAAATGCGCGAGTGGGTGGACGGCATCGTGGACCGCGTCGTGTCGCTCCAGCCCCGGCGCGTGCTGGAAATCGGTTGCGGCACCGGGCTGCTGCTGTTCCGCATCGCGCCGCATTGCGCGCATTACCGCGGCTGGGATTTTTCCAAACAGGCGGTTGAGTTCGTGCAGCGCCAACTCGACGTGCCCGGCCAGGAATTGCCACAGGTGAAAGTCGAGCAGCGTCTCGCCGACGATTTCAGCGGCGTGGAACCGGGGTCGTTCGACGCCGTGGTGCTCAACTCGGTCATTCAATATTTTCCGGACGCCGACTACCTCGTGCGCGTGCTGGAAGGCGCGGTGCGCGCGGTGAAACCCGGCGGTCATATTTTCGTTGGCGACGTGCGCTGCCTGCCGCTGCTGCGCGCGCTGCACACGTCCGTCCAGCTTTTCCAGGCGCCCGCCGAACTGCCGGTGAAGCAGCTTCAGCAGCGCGTACGCAAGATGATGAACCAGGAGGAGGAGATGGTCATCGCACCGTCATTCTTCCACGCGCTCAAGCAACACTCTCCGAGCATTGGCCGCGTGGAGATTCAACTCAAACGCGGCCGCGCCCACAACGAACTGACGCGCTTCCGCTACGACGTGGTTCTGCATGTCGGCCCCCGTCCGTCCGTCGAGGCAAAACCCGAAGTCATGGACTGGCGGAAGCAGAACCTGTCGCTGGCCGGGCTGCGCGAGCATCTCCATAAATCCGCGCCAACGGTGCTGCACCTAAAAGGCGTTCCAAGCGCGCGGCTCCGCGCGGAGACGAAAGCGTTGGAACTGCTCGCTGGCGTCGAACCGCCGGAAACCGCCGGCCAGTTGCGCGACGCCGTCGAAAAAACCGTCGCAGATGAAGCGGTGGAGCCGGAGGATTTCTGGGCGCTGGGCGCGGAGCTGCCTTACACCGTGAACGTTGGCTGGGCGGAAACGGATGACGTGGGTTTGTGCGACGTGTGGCTGACACAGCGCGGAGCCGGAGGCGCGGTTGCCGCCGCGACGGAGAAGCCGGTGAGCGCGAAGTCTTGGCACGCCTTCGCCAACAATCCGCTGCAAGGGATGTTCGTACGGCGGCTGGTGCCGGAGCTTCGCGGCCAGATCAAAGACAAGCTGCCGGAGTACATGATTCCGTCGGAGTTTGTGCTCCTGGATGAACTGCCGCTCTCGCCGAACGGCAAGCTCGACCGACGTGCGCTGCCCGCGCCGGACACGGCACGGCCCGATCTGGCGGGCAACTACGTCGCCCCGCGCACGCCCGTCGAGGAAAAGCTCGCGGCCATCTGGGCGGAAGTGCTCGGCTTGGATCGCGTCGGCGTGCAGGACAATTTCTTCGAGCTGGGCGGCCACTCGCTGCTGGCGACGCAGTTGATCTCGCGCGTGCGCCAGGCGTTCAGCGTGGAGTTGCCGCTACGGAGCCTGTTTGAACTGCCGACGGTGGCCAGTCTCGCCGAGCGCGTCGAAACCATCTGTTGGGCCGCGACAAATGCCGGAGCCGCGCTCATCGCGACAGGCGGTGCCCGGGAGGAAGGCGAGCTATGACGGCCCGCACCACCAACGAGTTT
Organism: Verrucomicrobiota bacterium; assembly: GCA_031378375.1. Lineage (GTDB taxonomy): Bacteria > Verrucomicrobiota > Verrucomicrobiia > Limisphaerales > JANNEF01 > JANNEF01. The sequence goes on from JANNEF010000103.1 coordinate 21,609, forward strand.
CTCTCACACCTCCGCAGCCTGAACGTGCAGTTGACCGCCGACGGCGACCGGCTGCGCTTCAACGCCCCGGCGGGCGCGGTGACGCCGGCGTTGCGTGACGAACTGGCGGCGCGCAAATCAGAAATTCTCCGCTTCCTCAAGGAGGCGAAGGCCGCCACCGCCGCGCAGCCGCCGCCCATCGCGCGCATCGCCCGCGACGGCGAACTGCCGCTTTCGTTCGCGCAACAGCGGCTCTGGCTGCTCAATCAACTTGAGCCGGGCGGAATCACTTACAGCATTCCCGCGCTGTTCCGCTTCAAGGGCAGCGTCAACCTGGAGGCATTCGAGTGGAGCTTCACGGAAATCGTCCGCCGCCACGAAGTCTTGCGCGCCCGATTCCTCAATGAGCACGGACGGCCCGTGCAGAAGATCGCTCCGCCCGAGCCGTTCAAGATTGCCATCCAGGATTTGCAGTCACTGCCCGCGAGCGAGCGGCAGAAGGAAGCCGACCGACTGGCTTACGTGGACGCGACGACGCCGTTTGACCTGACACAAGCGCCACAGATGCGCGTCACGCTCATCCGGCTCGCGGCGGACGAGCAGGTGCTGCTGCTGAACATGTATCACATCGCGTCGGACGGCTGGTCGTTTGGCGTGCTGGTGCGCGAACTGACGGCGCTCTACAACGCGCGGCTCAAGAGCCAGCCGTCGCCGCTCGCGGAACTGCCGATCCAATACGTGGACTTCGCCGTGTGGCAGCGCCAGTGGTTGCAGGGCGAAGTGCTCCAGGGGCAGCTCGACTACTGGAAGGAGCGACTCAGCGGAAGCATTCCCGCGCTGCAACTGCCCACGGATCGCCCACGTCCGGCGGTGCAGACGTTCAACGGTGGAAACTTCCCCCTGCTAATTCCCACGACGCTGTACGACGCGGTGAAGGCGTTGAGCCAGCGCGAGGACGTGACGCCGTTCATGACGGTGCTGGCGGCGTTCAAAATCCTGCTCCACCGCTACTCGAACCAGGAGGACATCCTCATCGGCACGCCCATCGCCAACCGCAACCGCGCGGAGATCGAAGGGTTGATCGGCTTCTTTGTGAACATGCTGGTGATGCGCACCGACCTGTCCGGCAACCCGACCTTCCGCGAACTGGCCCGGCGCGTCCGCGACACGGCGTTCGGCGCTTACCAGCATCAGGACTTGCCCTTCGAGAAACTCGTCGAGGAGTTGCACCCGGAACGCGACGTGAGCCGCACGCCGTTTTTCCAGGTGATGTTCGTGCTGCTCAATACGCCGATGCAGCCGCTGGAATTGCCGGGGCTGGCGCCGAGCCACCTGGAGTTCCACAACGGCGCGGCGAAGTTCGACTTGAGCGTTTACTTCGAGGAGACGCCGCAGGGCCTGTCGGGGTGGTTTTCCTACAACAGCGATTTGTTCGACGAAGCGACCATGTCTCGGATGGCCGCTCAACTCAACACGCTGCTCACTGGGATCGTGGCGAACCCGGAGCAGCGCATCGCCGACCTGCCGCTGCTGCCCGAGGCGGAGCGCAAACTCGTGCTCGATGAATTCAACGCGACGCGCGCGGAGTTCCCACAAGGCCAGTGCCTGCACCAGTTGTTCGAGGAACAGGTGGAGCGCACGCCCGACGCGACGGCGCTGGTGTTCGACACCGAGCGACTGACTTACCGCGAACTCAACCGCCGGGCCAATCAGCTCGCGCATCATCTGCGCGAGCTGGGCGTGGGGCCGGAGACGTTCGTGGGCGTCTGCATGAAGCGTTCGACGCCGATGATCGTGGCGTTGCTCGGCATCCTCAAGGCCGGCGGCGCGTACGTGGCGCTGGACCCGGAGTATCCCCGCGAGCGGCTGGCGTTCATGCGGCAGGATTCCAACATGCTCGCCTTGCTCACGCAGCAGAGTCTTGTCAATGAACTGTCGCTTGCCAAAGGCAGCGGGAAGATCATTTGCCTCGACACGGACTGGGACGCCATCAGCCGCGAGAGCGATCTAAACCCGCCCGGCGCGGGGAGCGCGAACAATCTGGCATACGTGATTTACACCTCCGGATCGACGGGCCGGCCCAAGGGCGTCGCCATCGAGCATCACAGCCCGGTGGTGCTGATGCACTGGGCGCGGGGCGTGTATTCGGACGAGGAATTGTCCGGCGTGCTCGCGGCGACTTCCATTTGTTTTGATCTGTCGGTGTTTGAAATCTTCGTCCCATTGAGCTGGGGCGGGAAAGTGATTCTGGCAGAGAACGCGCTCGCCTTGCCGAACCTCCCGGCGCGGCAGGAAGTGCGGCTCGTCAACACGGTGCCCTCGGCCATCACCGAACTTCTCCGCGTGCGCGGTGTGGCCAGTTCCGTGCAAACGGTGAACCTCGCCGGCGAACCGCTCACCGCACGCCTGACGCAACAGATTTATGCGCTGCCGCACATCCGGAAAGTTTACGATCTCTACGGCCCATCGGAGGACACGACGTATTCGACGTTTACTCTGCGGCGGCCCGATGGGCCGGCGACCATCGGGCGTCCGCTCGCCAACACGCAGGTTTATCTCGTGGACCGCCACCTGCGCCCGACGCCGCTCGGCGTGCCGGGCGAGTTGTGCATCAGCGGCGAAAAGCTGGCGCGTGGCTACTTGAACCAGCCGGAACTGACCGCGCAGAAATTCATCCCCAATCCGTTCAGTTCGCAACCCGGCGAACGGCTCTACCGGACGGGCGACCTCGCGCGCTATTTGCCCGACGGCAACATCGAGTTCCTCGGGCGCATGGATCATCAGGTGAAAATTCGCGGGTTCCGTATCGAGCTGGGTGAAATCGAATCGGTGTTGAGCAAACATCCGGCGGTGCGCGAGACGGTGGTGCTGGCGCGAGAGGACGCGCCGGGCGAAAAACGCATCGTCGCCTACGTGGTGGGGCATCCGGGACAGACAGTGACGGTGAGTGAACTGCGCACACATCTGAAAGAGAAGCTGCCCGAGTACATGGTGCCGTCAGCCTTCGTGCAACTCCCCGCGCTCCCGCTGACGCCCAACGGCAAACTCGACCGCAAGGCCCTGCCGGTGCCCGACGGTGCGCGTCCGGAACTTGGCGCCGCCTACACCGCGCCGAAGGGCGAGGTCGAAAGCACGCTCGTGGAAATCTGGCAGAAGCTGCTGCGCGTGGACCGCGTGGGCGTGAATGACAATTTCTTCGACCTCGGCGGCCACTCGCTGCTGGTGGTTCAGGCGCACAGCAAATTGTGCGAGGCGATCCATCGCGAGGTGCCGATCATCGAGATGTTCAAACGGCCCACGATCAGTCTGCTCGCGGAGTATTTGAGCCAGGCGCAGCCGGCGGCGGCGTCCTTCCAAAAAGTACAGGACCGCGCCCAACGACAGAAAGAGGCGTTGACGCGGCAGCGGCAACAGGCGCAGAAACGATGAGACCATGAGCGAAGCCGCCGCATCCAGTTCCGTCGAGGGCATCGCCGTCATCGGCATGGCCGGGCGCTTTCCCAAGGCGCGCGACGTGGAGGAATTCTGGCGCAACCTCGCGGACGGCGTGGAAGGCATCACGTTTTTCACCGACGCGGACTTGCGCGCCGCCGGCGTGGACGAGGCGTTGTTGAACCATCCGAACTACGTCAAGGCCGGGTCGGTGCTGGAAGGCATCGAGCTTTTTGACGCCGGCTTCTTCGGCTACCAGCCGCGCGAAGCGGAGTTGATGGACCCGCAACAGCGGCTTTTCCTCGAATGCGCATGGGAGGCGCTGGAGCGCGCGGGCTACGACGCGGCGAACTACACGGGGTCCGTGGGCGTTTATGGTGGCGCGGGGATGAATTCGTATCTGCTGAACAACCTCTGCTCGAACCGTCAGTTGATGGAGACGATGGGCGAGTTCCAGACGATGATCGGGAACGACAAGGATTTCCTGGCCACGCGGGTTTCCTACAAGCTGAACTTGAAAGGGCCGAGCATGACGGTGCAGACGGCGTGCTCCACGTCGCTGGTCGCGGTGCATCAGGCGTGTCAAAGCCTGCTCAACTACCAGTGCGACGTCGCTCTGGCCGGCGGCGTCTCCGTCCACACGCCGCAGGGGCGCGGCTATCTCTACCAGGAGGGAATGATCCTTTCGCCGGACGGCCACTGCCGCGCGTTCGACGCGAAGGCGCAGGGCACCGTGGGCGGCACGGGCGTGGGCATCGTGGTGCTGAAACGCCTCGCCGATGCGCTCGCGGACGGCGATCAAATTGACGCTGTAATCAAAGGCTCGGCGATCAACAACGACGGCTCGCTCAAGGTCGGCTACACCGCACCAGGCCTTGATGGCCAGGCAGAGGTCATCGCGATGGCGCAAGCCATGGCGGGCGTCACGCCTGAATCCATCGGCTACATCGAGACGCACGGCACGGCGACGCCGCTGGGCGACCCGATTGAAATCGCGGCGCTGACGCAGGTCTTCCGCGCGCAGACCGAGCGGAAGGGCTTTTGCGCCATCGGCTCGTTGAAGGCCAGCATCGGCCACGCGGACGCGGCGGCGGGCGTGGCAGGTTTGATGAAAACCGTGCTGATGCTCAAGCACCGGAAACTCGCGCCAAGTTTGAACTTCGAGCAGCCGAGTCCGAAGATAGATTTCGCCAACGGCCCGTTCTACGTGAACACGGCGTTGTGCGAATGGAACCGAGGAGAAACGCCGCGTCGGGCAGGTGTCAGCTCTTTCGGCATCGGCGGAACGAACGCCCACGTTGTGCTTGAGGAATCCCCTCCGACCGAACCATCTGGCAGTTCGCGCCCCGCGCAACTGCTGCTACTCTCGGCCAAGACTGCTTCCGCGCTCGAGCAGGCGACTGGAAAACTGGCAGGACACTTGCAAGCGGGTTCCGACGCGAACCTGCCGGACACCGCCTACACGCTGCGAGTCGGTCGACGGGCATTCACGCATCGCCGAATGCTGGTCACTCGCGATACCGCCGACGCGCTGAAGGCAATGGAGCCCCTGGATGCCAAGCGGGTGTTTACGCAGGAGCAGAAGGTCGAGAACGCACCGGTGGTGTTTCTCTTCCCAGGACAAGGTGCCCAATACGTCGGAATGGGTGCGGAACTTTACGCGACGGAGCCGGTCTTCAAGCAGGAGTTTGATGTGTGCGCGAAGATACTGCTGCCATTACTTGGACTGGATCTGCGGGAAATTCTGTATTCCAATCAGGCAGCGGGTGCAGAGGAGCAGCTCAACCAGACGTTCGTCACGCAGCCGGCGATCTTCACCATCGAATACGCGCTGGCGAAGTTATGGATGTCCTGGGGCGTGCGACCGGCGGCGATGATCGGCCACAGCATCGGCGAATACGTCGCGGCGTGCCTGGCCGGAGTGTTCACGCTGGTGGACGCGCTGGCCCTGCTGGCCACCCGTGCGCGGCTGATGCAAAGCCTGCCCGGTGGCTCGATGCTCGCCGTGCGGTTGCCCGCGAAGGATCTCGAATCATTGCTCGCGGGAAAAAAACTTTCCCTCGCCGCGATGAACGCGCCATCCCTCAGCGTGGTGTCGGGACCGACGGACGCGGCCGAGGCGTTCCAAAAGGAGCTTGCAGCGAAACACGTCGCCAGCCGCTTCCTTCCCACGTCGCACGCCTTTCACTCGGCGATGATGGACCCCATCCTGGAACCCTACGCGGCGCTGGTGAGCAAAACTTCCCGCGGCGCGGCCAGCATTCCCATCCTGTCCACGCTCACGGCGAAATGGTTTTCGAACACGGACGGCTCCGACGCGACCTACTGGACAAGTCAACTGCGGCAGCCCGTGCGCTTCGTGGAGGCGCTGGAGACGTTGCTCAAGGAACCCGCACGCGTTCTACTCGAAGTCGGACCCGGCCAGACGTTGAGCACCATCGCGCGCCAGCATCCGGGCAGGCAGCCGGAGCAACTCGCGCTGGCTTCCCTGCACAATTCACCCGCGCCCAATCTGGACATGGCGACGATGCTCACCGCGCTCGGCCGCCTCTGGCTCAACGGCGCGACGATTGACTGGACGGCGTTCCACGCACACGAACGCCGCCGCCGGGTGCCGCTGCCCACCTATCCGTTCGAACGAAAGCGTTATTGGGTGGAGCCGGGGCTGGTGAATCAGTCCATCTCCAACAATGCACAGCCGGGCAATGTTGAACGGCCCGCCACGCCGTCGCCCGCCCGGATCGCCGGCGAAAAATCTGCCCCGACCAAAGTCCCGGTCAACGGCAGTCGCGGCACCGTGCCGCCCACCGTCCAGGAACGCATCATGGGGCAGCAACTGGAAGTCATGTCGCGGCAGTTGGCCATGCTGCGGAACCTCGCCGCCTCCCGCCCCGCGCCCAAAAACGGCAAGGCGCGCACGGACCCGCCGGCCATCGGCGCAGCCTGCCCCATAACCTCCCGGCCCAAGCCGGCTGAATCCAACTCGTAACCCGATGCAAACCATGACCGCAGCACGAACTGCAAACTTGATTTCAGCGGCAAATCCCGTAAGATTCCGCCGGTTCTAAGGGCCAATCAGGAAGATTTTTTTAGCCAACCCTAAAACAAAAAATGTCAGACCCACGCGCAACCGAAAACAGTGTCGCCAGCGAACGACAGGGCCGCATCGTGGCGGCGCTCAAGGCGATTCTCAACGAAGTCTCCGGCATGGCACCGGACCAGATAGACACGCGCGCGAACTTTCTCGAACTGGGTTTCGATTCGCTGCTGCTCGTGCAGGTGAGCCAGGTGATGGAGAGCAAGTTCACCATGAAGTTCTCCATCGTGCAGTTGCTCGACGAATCCACTTCGTTGGAGGTGCTGGCCCGGCAGATTGACCAGAGCCTGCCGCCCGAAGCGTTTCAAGGCGAACCGGCGCCCGCGCCGCGCGCGGTCGAACCGGCACCCCGGCAGGCCGCGCCCGCGCGCATGGCGGCGGATCAGGTCGCGGAGCGCAAGCCGTCCGTCGCAATGCCACCACGCCCGCAGTTGCCGCCGACGGATGGCAACGGAGCGGTGCCCGCGTCGCTGATTGAACGCATCATGGCCCAGCAATTGGAGGTCATGGCGCAACAGCTCGAAGCGCTGCGCAGCGGCGGGTTCGCCGACGACACCGCGCCCGCTTCACCGGCGAAACCAGTCATGCCCGCCGCTGCCGCCGCGAAGCTGGCGGAGCCGCCTCCTTCGTCAGCGCCCGTCGTCAAAACCGACGCGCCGAATTTCATTCCCCCATTTCAACAGGCCCAGGTCGGCGCGCGCGGCGGGCTGACGGACGACCAGCAGAAATATTTCGACGAGTTTGCGAAGCGTTACGTGAAGCGCACCCAGGAGTCCAAGCGCCTGACACAGCTTTACCGCCCGGTGCTGGCGGACGCCCGCGCCTCGACGGGCTTCAAGCTGCTATGGAAGGAAATCGTTTACCCGATTGTCGGTCGCCGCTCGCTCGGCTCGAAATTCTGGGACGTGGACGGCAACGAATTCGTGGACATCACGATGGGCTTCGGCCTGCATCCCTTCGGCCACTCGCCGGAATTCATCGTCAAGGCGCTGGAGGAACAACTCAAGGAAGGCATCGCGCTCGGCCCGCAGTCGCATCTGGCCGGCAAGGTCGCCGCGCTCGCGTGTGAATTGACCGGACTCGACCGCGCCATCTTCTGCAACTCCGGCACCGAAGCGGTGATGGGCGCGTTGAAGGTTTGCCGCACGTTCACCCGGCGCAACAAGATCGTCATGTTCAACGGCTCCTATCACGGCTGGTCGGACAGCACGCTGGCCCGCGCCGTGACGACGGACGGGAAGCTCCGCTCGCTGCCCGTTGCGCCCGGCGTGCCGCCCAAAGCCGTGGAGGACGTGCTGGTGCTGGACTACGACAAGCCCGAGTCGCTGGAGATCATCAAGGCTCACGCGCACGAACTGGCGGCGGTGTTAGTCGAACCCGTGCAGAGCCGGCAGCCCCACATTCAGCCGAGGGAATTTCTCCACGAACTGCGGCGCATCACCGAGCAGGCCGGCATCATCCTGATGTTCGACGAAATGATCACCGGCTTCCGCATCCAGAACGGCGGCGCGCAGGCCCATTTCGGCGTGAAGGCAGACCTGGCCACTTACGGCAAACTCATCGGCGGCGGCATGGCCGTCGGCATGGTGGCCGGCAAGTCGGCGGTGATGGATGTCTTCGACGGCGGCATGTGGCAGTTCGGCGATGATTCATTCCCGCCATCCGAGAAAACCCTGTTCACCGGAGCGTTCTTCAAACATCCGCTCACCATGGCGGCGGCGTGGGCAATCTTGAACCGGCTCAAGAACAACCCGAAGCTGCTGCCCGATTTGAATTTCCGCACCACGCGGATGGCCGACGAGATCAACGCCTTTTGCGAACAGGTGCAGGCACCCTTCCGCATGATCACGTTTGGTTCGTTGTTCCGGTTCCGCTTCTTCAGCGAGCCGCCGCAAAAGAACCTGTTCTTCTATCACCTGCTCCACCAGGGCGTTTACTACCCCATCGAAACCGGATCGTGCTTTCTGTCGGAGATGCACACGGACGCAGACATCGAGCACATCATTCGCGCGGTGAAGGAAAGCACCAACGCGATGCTCGAACACGGTTTTTTTTTCGACACGAAAAATAGTCCTCCAGCCCAACGCGGACTGACTGAAACGTCGAAAGCCCAGCCCACGCCCCGCGCTTCGGCTCCGGTGGTCTGCCAACTCTCGCCTGCCACAACGCTGGCGCGAAACAACGGTCATGGAGAACCGGTGGCAACGCCCGCAGCGCAAGGTTCCAGCCGCGCGGCGGTGAAGTTCAGCCTCTACTTCTTCGGCGATTACCCGCCGGCGTTTCGCCAGGACAAGTATGACCTGCTCTTCGACGCAGTGAAGTATGCGGACAAGAATGATTTTTACGCCGTGTGGATTCCGGAGCGACACTTCCATTCGTTCGGCGGCTTCTCGCCCAATCCGTCCGTGTTGGCGTCGGCGCTGGCGAGAGAGACGACGCGGATTAAGCTTCGCGGCGGCAGCGTCGTATTGCCGTTGCATCACCCGGTGCGCGTCGCGGAGGAATGGTCGGTGGTGGACAATCTGTCGAAGGGGCGCGTCGGCATTTCGATTGCGACGGGCTGGCATCCGAATGACTTCGTGTTCGCGCCGGAGAACTATGCGGTCCGCCACGACGTTTGCCTCAAGCACATCGAACTGATCCGCACGCTCTGGAGCGGCGGCACCATTCCGGTAAAAGGTGGCGCCGGCAACGAGTTGGAAATCGGCCTCATCCCGCTGCCGATGCAGCGCGAACTGCCGATCTGGCTTTCCGGTGTCAGTCCCAAATCCTACGAACTGGCCGGCCAGCTTGGCGCCGGCGTGCTGACAAATTTACAGGACCAGACGCTGGCCGAGGTCGGCGAGAAGATTAAACTCTACCGCGCGTCGCTCGCCAAACATGGGCACGATCCAAAGACTGGCCGCGTGACGGCGCTGATGCACGCTTTCATCGGTGACGACCTTCAACAGGTGCGCGAGCAGGCCCGCCGGCCGTTTTGCAACTACCTCAAGGCGTCGCTCAAGATCACGCAGAACAAAATCGCCAGCCACGGCGGCAAGGTGGACGTGGACCAGGTGCCGGAGGCGGACATGGAGTTCCTGCTCAACAAGGCTTACGAACGCTACGTGCAGGAACGCGCGCTGGTCGGCACCGTGGAGTCCAGCGCCAGCATCGTGGACCAACTCGTCGCCATCGGGGTGGATGAAATCGGCTGCCTGATTGACTTCGGCGTGGACAAGGATTCCACGCTGCACAGCCTCACGAAGATAAATCAGTTGCGGCAGCGGTATGTCACGGCGAGTGACGGCAACTCTGAAACGGCGGCGCCCCGCGCGGAGCTTTCGCCCACCCGCCCGGCTTCGACTCCACTCCCGGCTCCAACGCCGCCCGCATCGCCAGTGACGCGCATGGCCGGCGGCAGCCTGACAGTGCCGGTGACCGAGGGGCAAAAGGGGCTGCTGTTTCTCGCGCGCATGAACGAGCAGGCTTCCCGCGCCTACCACGAATCTTTCACCTTCCAACTGAGCGGCCCACTGAACCTGCCGGCACTGCGGCAGGCGTATCAGACGATTGTGGATCGGCACGAGGCATTGCGGACGACCTTCAGCCTCGACGGCGAGAGCCAGATCATCGCGCCTCACCTGGTGCTCGACATACCCCTCGTGGATTTCTCGCAACACGGCGCGACGGAACGCGACGCGAAGGTGAGGGAATACCTCACCGCCTACGAGCAACAGCCGTTTGATCTGATCAAGGGACCGCTCCTCGCAGTCCGCATCCTCAAACTGGACGAGCAAAACCATCTGCTCGTGACGACCATCCATCACCTCGTCTGCGACGGGCATTCGATTGGCGTTCTGCTGGACGAATTGCGGGCGCTCTACGCCGCCGGCTGCCAGGGCGCAGCCTGCGAGTTGCGCGAACCGCTGCCTTATCGCGACTACGTGCGGTGGCAGGCGGAGAAGTTGCAAAGTCCGGAGGCGCTCGCGCACGAAGCGTATTGGGCGGATCGCTTCAAGGTTCCGCCGCCGCCGCTGGAGTTGCCCGCCGATCATCCGCGTCCACCGGTGAAGACCTACAACGGCGCGCGGCAGGGCATCACGCTCAACACGGCGATCACGCGCGACCTCAAGCGCGCGGGCGCAAAGCAGGGCTGCACGTTGTTCATGACGCTGCTGGGCGCCTACCAGTTGTTGCTCCACCGGCTGTCCGGCCAGGACGACGTGGTGGTCGGCGTGGCGTCAAGCGCGCCGTTCGTCGCGAAGGACAAGGATCTTTTCGGCTACGTGCTCAACGTCCTCCCCATCCGCAGCCAGGCGAACGACAAGGTCACCGCCGCCGGCTTTCTGGGTTCAATCAAACAGGCGGTGCTGGCGGCCACGGAGCACCAGGGCTACTTCTTTGGCCGCTTGATCCAAAAGCTGAACCTCCCGCGTGACCACAGTCGGTCGCCACTGTTCTCCGCGATGTTCAACCTCGATCGCGCCGGGGCGAAAAACGATTTTCACGGCCTCGAAGTTTCGCTCTACGATTTCCCCTGTCGCGGCCCGCTCGACACGTCGCGCTTCGACGTGGGCATGAACGTGGTGGATCGTGACGGCGAACTGCTGGTCGAGATCACACACAACTCGGACTTGTTCGACGCCGCAACCGTGCAGCGGTGGTTGCGGCACTTCCAGACGTTGATCGAAAGCATCATCGCCAATCCCGAACACGCGGCGCTGGAACTGCCGTTGCTGACCGAAGCCGAACGGCGCCAACTGCTCGTCGAGTGGAATGACACGCGGGCCGAATTTCCCGGCGCCAGGTGCCTGCACCAGCTCATCGAGGCGCAGGTCGAGCGCACGCCCGACCAGACGGCGCTCGTGTTTGAAGATCAGAAGCTCACTTACCGCGAGTTGAACCGCCGGGCGAATCATCTGGCGCATCAGCTTCGCGCGCAGGGCGCGGGGCCGGAGACACCCGTCGCCATCTGCGTGGACCGTTCGCTGGAGATGGTCGTCGGCCTATTCGGCATTTTGAAATCCGGCGCGGCCTACGTCGCGCTGGACCCGGTTTATCCGGCGGATCGCCTGCGGTTCATGATCGAGGATTCCAAGGCGTCGCTCGTCGTGACACAAAAGCAGTTCGCCGCGAATTTTTCCACCGGCGGGGCAAAAGTCATTTGCCTCGACGCGCTGGAACCGAAGACCCCCGGCAACGGCCATCCCGTGGATGCGAATCCGCAGAGCGGCGTCGCCGCAGAAAACCTCGCCTACGTCATCTACACGTCCGGCTCCACCGGCCAGCCCAAGGGAGTGGCCATCGAGCACCGGCAGATTGTCAACTACGTGCAGGGCATCCTGGCTCGGATGGAGTTCGTTCCCGGCGCGAACTTCGCGACGGTTTCCACCATCGCCGCCGACCTCGGCAACACGGTGGTCTTCCCCGCCCTGTGCGTCGGCGGCTGCCTGCATGTGATTTCGGCGGAGCGCGCCTCCGACCCGAAGGCGATGGGAGACTATTGCGAGCGTCACCAGATTGACTGCCTCAAGATCGTGCCCTCCCACCTCGCCGCGCTCCAAGGTGAACAACAGCCGGGCCGCGTGCTGCCGCGGCAGCGTTTGATCGTGGGCGGTGAAGCGTCTCGCGGTGACTGGGTGGCCGGACTGCGCAAGCTCGCGCCGGACTGCATCATCTTCAATCACTACGGGCCGACCGAAACGACCGTCGGCGTGCTGACCTATCGCGTCGGCGATGAGTTGCCGAATCTCCCATCGGGCACGCTGCCGCTGGGCCGTCCGCTCGCCAATTCGCGGATGTACATTCTGGACGCGCATCGCCAGCCCACGCCCATTGGAGTGGCGGGCGAACTGTTTATCGGCGGCTCCGGCGTGGCGCGCGGCTACTTGAACCGCCCCGAACTGACCGCCGAACGGTTCATTGCTGACACGTTCAACGGCGAACCGGGTGCCCGCCTCTACCGCACCGGCGACCTCGCGCGTTATCTGCCCGACGGCAACATCGAGTTTCTGGGTCGTGTGGACCATCAGGTGAAGATTCGCGGGTTCCGCATCGAGTTGGGCGAGATCGAACAAGCACTTCGCCAGCACGCCAGCGTCAGCGAATCCGTCGTGCTCGCGCGAGAAGACACGCCGGGCGACAAACGGCTCGCGGCCTACGTCGTGCCCGGTGCCGGCAAAGAGTTTTCCGCCGGCGAATTGCGAAGCTTCCTCAAGGACAAATTGCCCGACTACATGGTTCCCGCCGCGTTCGTGCGGCTGGACGCGCTGCCACTCACACCCAACGGCAAAGTGGACCGCCGCGCGCTGCCCGCGCCGGACACCACCAAGGTCGAGGCGGAACAGGCCTTCACCGCGCCGACTGACGCGCTGGAATTCCAGATGCAAAAAATCTGGGAGCGCGTGCTCAACGCGGAACCCATCGGCGTGCGGGACAACTTCTTCGATCTCGGCGGCCATTCCATCATGGCGATCAAGTTGTTCGCGCAGATTGAAGAACTCACCGGCAAGCGCCTGCCCCTGGCGACGCTGCTCCATGCGCCGACCATCGAGCAACTGGCCGCCGTGCTGCGCCAGGACGGCTGGGCGCCGAAGTGGACTTCGCTGGTGCCGATTCAGCCGAAGGGTTCCCGGCTGCCGTTCTTCTGCGTCCACGCGGGCGGCGGTAATGTGTTGTTCTACCGCGACCTCGCCAAGCGGCTCGGCGAGGACCAGCCCTTCTACGGATTGCAGGCGCAAGGAATTGACGACGACCAGCCGCGTCATACGCGGCTGGATGAGATGGCGGCGCATTACATCAAGGAAATGCGTTCGCTTCAGCCGGAGGGACCGTATCTGTTGGGTGGCGCGTCCTCCGGCGGACTCATTGCCTACGAGATGGCGCAGCAGTTGCGCGCGGTGGGGCAGCCGGTGGGGCTGGTCGCGCTGTTCGACACTTGCGGGCCGGGGTATCCGAAAGACCTGCCGAGCACAACGCCGTGGTTGCGGAAGTTCTACGATGGCGCGCAGCGCATCCAGCATCACATGGGCAGCCTCATCATGCTGGAAGGTCGCGACCGGCTGGAATACGTGCTGGCCAAGGCGAAGAAGGCCAAGAAACGGTTCGACATCAAGCGCCGCAACAAACTCCGACACTTGCAGAACAAACTTTACGTCTCGATGGGTCATCCGTTGCCGGCCAACCTCAAGCGCGCCGAGCAATCGCTCCTTCGGGCCGCGGACGAATACGTGGCACGCGAGTATCCCGAACGCATCACGCTGTTCCGCGCCCTGTCGCAACCCCTGGGCATCTACCGCGACCCGACGCTGGGCTGGGGCAAAGTGGTCACGGGCGAACTGGAAATCTACGACGTGCCCGGCTTTCACGGCGCGCTCGTCGCCGAACCGCGCGTGCGCGTGCTGGTTCAAAAACTTGTTCCCTGCCTGGACCGTGTGAACAAACGCCAGCCAGCCAAAGCGAACGGGGTGCCGGGCCGCAAGGATCTGGTTGCGGCTTGAGCGGAGGTCGAATCGCCCGGCCGCCCGAACCGCGCTTCATCCTCAACCTCCGCCCCTGTGATCGCGCCGCTGGGCCGGTGAAATCTTTCTTCCATTTCGCCGTCCGTCTCCTAAAGTTCGCCCCTCATAATTGAATTGTTAACTGAAAGAACGCTATGGCCGCCGATACTTCCGTCGTGAAACCGCTCGAAGCCCCGCCGCTCACGCCGCTCAAAATCAAATCCAAACTCGCCGGCAACCCCACGCGCCCGCCCAAGTTCTCCCTCACCGTGAAAAACGCGGCGGGCCAGCCCATCGTGCTGGGCGATCCCCGCGCCACCCGCGCGCTCGTCGCGCTGATGAACGTCCACGCTGTCAACGGCGGCGCGGCGTGTCACTGGGGCGGGCCGGCGGCGTTCGCGGAAATCATGGCGGCCATTCACGGCGTCATGTTCGCCACACAAGGACACCCGTGGCACGAAGCGTTCAATTTCGTCAACGACGCCGGCCACACGGAGAACGGCATCTACGCGTTGCGGGCCAATTACGGCTTCGATGGGATGACGTTCGAGGACTTGAAGGGCTTTCGCGGCATCAAGAGCAAACTCACCGGCCACGGCGAGTCGCACTTGAATCCGCAGGGCGTGCTCCTGAGCAACGGCCCGCTCAGTTCCGGCCTGCCGCAGGCGCAGGGACTGGCCATCGCCGACAAGGTCGCCGGTCGCGACCGCGTCACGATCTGCACGGTCAGCGACGGCGCTTCGATGGAAGGCGAAGCGAAGGAAGCCTTCGCCGCCATCCCCGGCCTCGCGTCCAAGGACCGCGTGAACCCCTTCGTGCTTATCATCTCGGACAACGATACGAAGCTTTCCGGGCGCATCACGAAGGATTCCTACAGCATGGCGCGGTCGTTCGCCGCGATGGGCGCGCTGGGTTGGAACGTGATTTCCGTGCCCAACGGCCACGACCTGCAAAGCGTCTATCAGTTCCTCGAAAAAGGCATTGAGCAGGCGCGTCACAATCCGAACTTCCCGGTGTGCCTGCTGGTGAAAACGATCAAAGGCTACGGCGTCAAGGCGACCGAGGAGAACGCCGCCGGCGGACACGGCTTCCCGCTCGCCAATGGCGAAAAGATTGTCGAGTTCGTGGACGAGATTTACAGCGGGCAGACACCGGAGGAATTCGTCAACTGGGCCAAGGAACTCCGCGAGGACTGGGGCCACCGCGAAGCGGCCAAGAAAGCCAAAGCCGCCGCCGCGCCGCCCCCCGCCACGCCGCCGGTGAAGAAGGACAAAGTCCAGGCCGGCCTCGCCAAAGGCGCAATCAAAGCCGCGCAGGAAGGCTTGCCCGTCTATTCCATCTCGTCCGACGTGCAAGGCTCCACGGGCATCAGCTCGTTTCAAAAAAGTTTTCCCGACCGCTACCTCGATGTCGGCATCGCCGAGGCCAACATGGTGAGCACCGGCGCGGGCTTTGCGAAAGCGGGCTTCATCCCCATCGTGGACACATTCGGCCAGTTCGGCGTCACCAAGGGCAACCTGCCGCTCACGATGGCCGCGCTCTCGCAGGCGCCCGTCATCGCGATGTTCTCGCACGTCGGTTTCCAAGACGCGGCGGACGGCGCATCGCACCAGGCGCTGACGTATTTCGCGGCAACTTGCGCCATCCCGCACACGGTCGTCATCGCGCCCTCGTGCGGCGATGAGGCCGAGGCGCTCATGTATCAGGCGATCAAGCATCAGGCCGCCGACCGGACGCACGGTCGGGACGGCGAGAGCTACATCTTCTTCGTGGGCCGCGAGAATTATCCGCTGCACTGGATCGAGCACGCGCAGTATCCGTGGGGCAAGGCGCAGGTGTTGCAGCCGGGCGGCGACGTGGTGCTCATCGGCTGCGGCACGCTGTTGGTCAAAGCCATCGAAGCGGGAAAAAAGCTCGCCGAGAAAGGCATCAAGGCCACCGTCATCAACAACCCGTTCATCAACCGCGTGGACCTCGAAACCATCGGCGCGGCGGTGAAGGCGTGCGGCGGCCGCGTGGTGACCATTGAGGACCATCAGGTGATCGGCGGCATGGGCGCGCAAGTGTCGCACGCGCTCTCGCAGGCCGGCATCGCGCATCGGATAAAATCCCTGGGTGTCCACGGCGAGTTCGGCCAGTCCGCCTACGTCGCGGAAGACCTCTACAAACACCACGGCCTGACGGCGGAGAAAATGTGCGAAGCGGCGGAGCAGTTGTTGAAGTAGGCCAGGCGCAGCTTCGCCGTGACGCTTTTCAATTCGCTTGCTGACAAGCGCGCGGGCGGAATGTTAATCAGAGCGGCGTTCGCCTGAAACTATGTTCCGCTTTATCGCCCGTCGCGTCCTTGAGACGATTCCGGTGCTGCTGATCGTCGCCACGCTGACGTTCTTCATGCTGCGCCTGGCACCGGGTGGCCCCTTCGACGCGGAGAAGGCCACGACGGCGGAGATCAAGAAATCCCTCGAAGAACACTACGGCCTCAACAAACCATTGCCCCGCCAATACCTCGATTATCTCGGCAACGCCATCCAGGGCAGACTCGGACCGTCGTTCAAGTATCCCGGGCGCACCGTCAACGAACTGATCGCCGAGGCGTTTCCCGTGTCGCTGGAACTCGGCGCCTACGCCATCGCGGTGTCGTTGTGCATCGGCCTGCTCGCCGGCGTCATCGCGTCGCTGCGCCCCAACACGATCACCGACTACGCACCGATGTCGCTGGCGATGGCGGGCATCTGCCTGCCGACGTTCGTCATGGGGCCGCTGCTCATCCTCGTCTTCGCGCTGACGTTGAACTGGTTCAACACGTCCGGCTGGTTCACGGCCAGCGACCGCGTGCTGCCGGCCTTGACGCTGGGCGGTTACTACGCCGCCTACACCGCGCGGCTCGCGCGCGGCGGGATGCTGGAAATCTTGAACCAGGACTACATCCGCACCGCGCGGGCGAAGGGCGCGTCGGAAACGCGCGTGCTCTTCAAGCACACGCTCAAGGGCGGGTTGCTACCGGTGATTTCGTTTCTCGGTCCGGCGGTCGCGGGACTGGTCACCGGCTCGTTCGTCGTCGAAACCATTTTCGCCATTCCAGGACTGGGCCAGCATTTCGTGAAAGCGGCGTTTGCGCGCGACTACACGATGGTGCTGGGCACGGTGCTGTTTTACGCCTCGCTGATCATCGCGCTGAACCTGCTGGTGGACATCGCGCAGGTGTGGCTCAACCCGAAACTGCGCTTCGAGTAACATGCCCGCTCCGCTCGAAACCACCACCCCGCCGCTGCTCAACCTCGATGAAGTCGAGCAAGGCACGTCGCTCTGGAAGGACGCCTGGCATCGGCTGAAGAAGAACCGGATGGCGGTGTGGGGCTTCATCTTCGTCATCGTGCTTTCGCTGGCGTCCATTCTCGCGCCGCTCATCGCGCCCCAATCCTACGCGGAACAAAACCTCGACTATGGCGCGAAGCCGCCCAGCGCCAAACACTGGCTCGGCACGGACACGCTCGGGCGCGACCTCCTCTCGCGCATCCTCTACGGAGGGCGCGTCTCGATGGCCGTTGGACTTTCGGCCACCGCCGTGTCGCTCGTCATCGGCGTGCTCTACGGCACCATCGCCGGCTATCTCGGCGGCAAGACCGATGCGGCGATGATGCGCATCGTGGACATCCTTTACTCACTGCCGTTCACCATCTTCGTGATCCTGCTCATGGTCATCTTCGAACGGAACATCATCCTGTTGTTCATGGCGATTGGTGCGGTGGAATGGCTGACGATGGCGCGCATCGTGCGCGGGCAGGTGCTCACGCTGCGGCGGCAGGAGTTCATCGAAGCGGCCATCGCGCTCGGCCTGAGCAAGCGGCGCATCATTCTGCGCCACATGATTCCGAACGTACTGGGCGTGATCATCGTGTACGCCACGCTCACCGTGCCGAGCGTGATGTTGCTCGAAGCGTTCCTGAGCTTCCTCGGTTTCGGCGTGCAGCCGCCGATGAGTTCGTGGGGGCTGCTCATCAACGACGGCGCGAAGAGCATGGAGGAATACCCGTGGCTGCTGGTCTTCCCCGGCGCGGTGTTTTCGGTGACGCTGTTCTCGCTGAACTTCCTCGGCGACGGCCTGCGCGACGCGCTGGACCCGCGCGCGGCGAAGGATTAAACAACGATATGAAGCTCAAAGCTCAAAGTTCAAAGCTCAAGAAAAGCTTCAAGATTAAAAGCATCAACGCAGCTATTGCTTGCACAACGCATTGGAGTTTGAGCTTTGCTCCTTTGTGTTTCTCTTGTGCTTTGAACTTTGAGCTTTGAGCTTCCCTCCAATGCCCCTGCTTGACGTCCAAAACCTCCGCACCAGCTTCCACACCCGCAACGGCGTGGTGCGCGCGGTGCAGGACGTTTCCTTCTCATTGGAAAAGGGCGAGACGCTCGGCATCGTCGGCGAATCCGGTTCCGGCAAATCCGTCACCTGCTACTCGCTGCTGCGGCTCATCCCGCAGCCGCCCGGACGCATTGAGAATGGCCGCGCGCTCTTCGACGGCACCGACCTGCTGGCCTGCCCCACCGAACAACTGCGTCGCATCCGCGGCAAGCGCATCGCGATGATTTTCCAGGACCCGATGACTTCGCTCAACCCGTACCTGCGCATCGAGGACCAGTTGATCGAACCGCTGCTGATCCACGGGAATCTTGATCATCAGGAAGCCGTGAAGCGCGGCATCAAAGCCCTGGAAGACGTGGGCGTGCCCGACGCCGCCAAGCGCATCCGGAGTTACCCGCATGAATTCTCCGGCGGGATGCGCCAGCGCGTGATGATCGCGATGGCTCTCATCACCAAGCCCGAGTTGCTCATCGCCGACGAACCGACCACCGCGCTCGACGTGACCGTGCAGGCGCAGATTCTTGAACTCATCAAGAAGATGCAGCACGACCTCGGCACCGCCGTCATCCTGATCAGTCACGACCTCGGCGTGGTGGCGGGCTTCTGCCAGCGCGTCATCGTGATGTACGCCGGGCGCATCGTCGAAACCGCGCCCACCGAAAAACTCTTTTATCACCCCCGGCATCCCTACAACCGCGCGCTCCAGAAATCCATCCCCGCCCTCCAGCCCAAGGGCGCGGACCTTTACACCATTCCCGGCATGCCGCCCGATTTGTCGAAGCCCGTGGATGGCTGCTCCTTCGCCCCGCGGTGCGAGTTTGTCGGCGACGCCTGCACGAAAGGCGCGATGCAGTTGCAGGAAGTCGAGCCAACGCACGCGACGGCGTGTCTGCGCGTGCAGAAAGGGGAGATCAAATTGTGAGCGTGACAGAGAAGGAATTCATGCTCCGAACCCCCTTCCTCGAACTGCGCGATGTGAAAACCCACTTCCCGGTGGAACGCGGCGTCATCCTCCGCCGGCGCATCGGGACCGTCAAAGCCGTGGACGGCGTGACGCTGTCGCTGACTCAGGGGGAAATCCTCGGCCTCGTCGGCGAATCCGGCTGCGGCAAATCCACCCTGGGCCGCAGCATTCTGCAACTGATACCCGCGACCGAGGGCGCGGTCATGCTCGCCGGCAGGAATCTGAGCCAGCTTCAAGGCAAGGAACTGCGCGCCGCGCGGGCGGACTTCCAGATGATTTTCCAGGACCCCTACGCCTCGCTCAATCCGCGCATGACCGTCTTCGACGCGCTGGCCGAGGCGTTGCAAGTTCACAAGCGCATTCCCTCCGCCGAACTCCCGACGCGCGTCAGCGAACTGATGACGAAGGTGGGACTCGCGCCGCGCTTCCTGAAAAAATATCCGCACGAATTCTCCGGCGGCCAGCGGCAGCGCATCGCCATCGCCCGCGCGCTGGCGGTCGAGCCGAAACTCATCGTCGCAGATGAACCTGTCTCGGCACTCGACGTATCCATCCAGGCGCAAATCATCAACCTGCTCGCCAGACTCTCGCGCGAGATGCAACTCACGCTCATTTTCATCTCGCACGATTTGTCGGTGGTCAAACACATCTCCGACCGCATCGCCGTGATGTATCTGGGCAAGATCGTGGAGTTGGGACCGGCCACGGAAGTCTTCGAGCGACCTTTGCACCCCTACACCAAGGCGCTCGTCAGCGCGGTGCATTGCCCCGACCCGGAGCGCGAACGCCAGCGCCATCGCATCCTCCTGGCTGGCGACCCGCCCTCGCCCATGAACCCGCCCGCCGGTTGCGCCTTTCACCCGCGCTGCCCCCATGCCGTCGCCGAATGCTCGCGCGCCATCCCGCCGTTGGAAAACTTTCGCATCGGGCGGCAGGCCGCCTGCATCCGGTTGAAGGAAATCAACTGAACCCGGCGTCCGCCCCACTTTCCCGTTGTCTCGCCGCGCGAGCGTGACTTAGTTTCTCCGCGCATGAACGTGTTTGTCACCGGTGGCGCGGGTTACATCGGGTCGGTGTGCGTGGAGGAATTGCTCGACGCCGGCCACGCGGTCACGGTTTATGACAACCTCTCCGAAGGCCACCGCGCCGCCGTGGACCCGCGCGCGACGTTCGTCCACGCCTGTCTGAGCGATGAGGCGAAACTGGACGCCGCGCTCAAGGACGCCGGGGCCGGGGCCGTCGTCCACTTCGCCGCGCACGCGCTGGTGGGCGAATCCATGACCAATCCCGGAAAATACTTTCGCAACAACGTCGGCTGCGGCCTCAACTTGCTGAACGCCGCCGTCGCCGCCGGTGTGAAAAAGTTCGTCTTCAGTTCCACCTGCGCCACGTACGGCCCGCCGGAGCGCGTGCCGATGACGGAAGACCTGCCGCAGCGTCCCATCAATCCCTACGGCGAATCCAAGCTGATGTTCGAGAAGATGCTCCAGTGGTATCACCGGATACACGGGCTGGAGTTCGTCGCCTTCCGTTACTTCAACGCCGCCGGCGCGAGCGCGAAGTTTGGCGAGCATCATCGCGTCGAGACGCACCTCATCCCGAACGTGCTCAAGGTGGCGCTCGGCCAGTCCTCCCACTGCGAGATTTACGGCACCGACTACCCGACGCCCGACGGCACCTGCATCCGCGACTACATCCACATCGCGGACCTCGCGCAAGCGCACATCCTCGCGCTGACACCGGGCCGGCGGGGCTTTTACAACCTCGGCAACGGTGACGGCTACTCCGTGCGCGACGTGATCCAGACGTGCGAGAAAATCACTGGCCACAGGATCGCAGTCGTCGAAAAACCACGTCGCCCCGGCGACCCACCTCGGCTGGTGGCCTCGGCGGAGAAGGCAAAGCGTGAGTTGGGCTGGAAGCCGAAACACCCCAACCTGGGCGACATCGTTGCCAGCGCCTGGGATTGGCACCAACGCCATCCGACCGGATACCGGGGATAGGATCCATCTCAGTTTCTTGCAAGGTGTGTGATCGCGGCGTTCAGCGTGAGTGGGTCAGGCTTCCAGCCTGACGGTTCGGGCGGCATCCCTGCCGCCTGTTTCAAAGCTCACGCGCTTCTGCCCCGCGTTCCATTGCCGCGCAGCCTTGGAACTGGCAGCAGGATGCTGCCAGAACCGGCAGACAGGATGTCTGCCCCACATAACCGCGCCGCTACTGTTTGGGCGTCACCAGGCGGTAGGCGCGGCTGTTGGACGGCGTCGCGTCAAAGACGCTCGCCGCCGGACGGTTCGTCGGCGCGGCTTCCACATCGCCAAGTTTGACCCAGTTCACCGACGGCAGCGTGTCGTTGTACTGCACCGTGTAAGTTTTGTTC
>JANNEF010000070.1:0-8711 GCA_031378375.1 Verrucomicrobiota bacterium
GCCGAAGGCGTTTACTCCATCAAGACGGTGGACGAAAACGTCGGCTGCGACCTCGCCGAAACTGAAGCGCACCGCCTGTAATTTTCCAGCAGGTTCTTCTGCTCTTCTCACGGGGCTTGAGGCTTTGTCACCTCAAGCCCCTTTTGCTTTTGTGACGGCCCTGGACTGGGATCGTTACTGCCGGGCCTACGGCAAAGTCTGCTCCGCCTTGAGCACGCCGCCCTTGGCCGAGTCCACCGTGATGGTAAACCGCCCGCGCCCGCTCACGAGAAATTGCACGCGCGCCGCGCTCATTCCGCCGATGGTGTCGAGTTCGATGCGTTCGGGACGGCGCTTCACCGCTTCGACGCGCTTGAAGAAACGGTCGGTCACGCGGCCGGAGGAAAGCACCTTCACATTCGGACCGCTCAACGTCACCACGTCCGGCGGGCTGATTTGGTTGGCGGTGTCCTGCTGGCTGCGCGTGGGGATGAAGCGCGCGTTCTCCACCGTCACCCACACCTGATGAAGGCCGTCGTCGAGTTTGTCCATCTTCACCTCGCTGATGCCCAGGCGCGGCATCTGGTCGGCGTGGTAGAGCGTGAAAGCCATATTGCGGTGGCATTCCTCTTCGAGGAGAAAGGACGGCGGCGTGCGGCTCCATTCCTTGCGCAACCCGCCGATCTCGACTTTGCCGTAGGTGGGATGATCAAACTCCTTCCACTTCACCACGCCTTCGTTGAGCAGCACGTAGCGGAGGAACGCGGCCTCGTCCTCGCGCGACGGTGGGGCGTTCGTGCGGTCGAGATTGCGCTGGCTCCACAGTTCGCTCGTGAAGCCGAGGATGCCCCGCGCGCTGTAGAGCCAGTCCACCTCGCCGCCCCACACGGTGTAGAGATCCTTCCAGATGATCATCGAGCGGTAGAACGGCAGCATCTTCTCGCCGCGCTGGGCGATGAATTGCAACGCGCCGTCGTCCGCCGAACGAATCGCGCCGCCTTCGCGCCCTGGACTGCGGAGAATCATCCCGCCCGCGTTGTGGTAGGACTGGAAGGCCGCGATGTTCGGACGCTCGGTGACGAACGCCGCGATGGTGCGCGTCTCCGGCAGTGAGAACGGATATTCCTGCGCGCCAAACTGGATGTAATTCGGCTGCCAGTCCCACGCCCAGTTGCGGTTCATGTCGTAACCGCCGGGTGAATCTTCGTTCACCTGGCCGTCGCCGTCGTTATCGAGACCCTCGCCGCCGAGCAAGGTGTATTCGCCTTTCTGGTCGGGTGCGGCCTGGACCATCAGGTATTCAGGGTAATCGGGATGAGGTTTCCAGCGGCCGTTCGGGTCTTTGACGCGCATCTGCGTGATCGAGCCGTCGCCGTCGAGATCGTCCGGGCCGTCCTCATCGAAGCTGCCGTCGCGGTCGTCGTCCACGGGGCGGAGGCCGGTGCGGCTGCTGTGTGCCGTGTGCGCGTGGTGAAGCCACTCGTCGCGTCCGTCGGGATTGATCGTGGGGAGAAGATAAAAAACATTGTGGTCGAGTAGCTCGGTCACTTTGGCCAGGCGCCCGTATTGGTGGCACAGGTACCACGCGGTGTAGGCGACGGCCTCGGCGCCCTGGACTTCGTTGCCGTGGATGTTGCCGTCAATGTACATGCCGGGCTTGCGCACCGCGTCGCCGCCGGGCGCGGTGACTTCGAGGCACCAGAGGTCGCGGCCTTCGACAGATTTGCCGATGGAGTAGAGCTTCGTGAGTTTGGGAAAGGCTTTGTGGAGATTGGCGACGATGGCGCCGAGTCCCGCGTGGTCGTAGAAGCGGTTCCACTCGACGGCGACTTTGCGTGCGGACGAACTGCCCAGCGCCGGGTAGGAATGCTCGCCGGGATCGCCGGTTTTGGGTTTGCGATCGAAGGTTTCGGCGGATGCCGTGTAAAACAAAAGCGTGCAAAGCACGAGCGGAAAAAAGCGTTGGGGATACATAGGCTATTTCTCCTCCTTCAAATCAACGCTCGCCTGCACCGTTCCACCGAGCATCGAGATGATCTCGACCTCCAGCTTGTTTCGCTCCTTCGCGTGCACGATGTAGCGCACCTCCTTCATCCCGCCGCTGCCCTCGATGGGGCCGAGCATGGTGGTCTTCGCGCCGGAGAGGATGGTCTTCGCGTCCACCTTCAACACGACGCGTGTCTGGTGGACTTCGCGGGTGAGGCCACCTTGCGACAGCGAAGTAGGCAGGTAGCCGGTGTTTTCAATCTGGAGCGTCACGTCGTACACCGACTCGCCGAGCGGCTTCACCACGCTTTTGCGCAGGCCGACGCGCGGGAGCCGGCCAGCGAGGGCCGTGAGAAATTTGCCGTGCTTGTCCGCGAGGTCCGCGAGCAGCTTCTCCGGCGGATTGCTTCTGGCGAAGGGCGCGAAGCCGCCGATCTCCGCCTTCTTGCCCGCGAAATCGGGGTGCTTGAATTCCTTCCACGGCACGAACAACTCCGGCGCACTCGCATCCACCCACTTGAGGAACGCGCGGTCCTCCTCGTTGCGTTTGTCGTCCTCGGCTTTTTTCTTCTCGGCGTCCTTCTTCGCGTCCGCCGCCTTGTCGTCCTTGGGTTTTTCTTCCTTCGCTTTGTCGTCCGGCTTGGGCTTGTCGTCGCCTTCCTTGGGTTTGACCTTCGCCAGTTCGATCTGCAGCGCCGGACTCCACGGGCGCGCGGCCAGCGAGAGACGTCCGCGATGGAAATACATCCAGTCAGAAAACGTCCCCGACTCCGCGCTGGCGGCCAGTTCCTTCTACAAGCCCAGCGTGTCGCGCCAGGCCTTGCCCAGTTCACGGTAGAAGGGCAAATCGTCCTCCGTGATGGCCGTGGGCGGGCGCTTGGGCGCCTCGGCCTTGGGCGGCTGCGCGAGGTTGTCCGCCGCGCCGAAGGTGAAGACGATGCCGATGTTCGGATGCGCCACGACGAAATCCGCCAGCGCGCGCGTCTCCGGTTCGCTGACCTGGTTCGCGCCGGCCCACGGCGCGAAGAATTTGTAGTTGAACGGGAAGTTGCGGTTGAAGTTCACGCCGCCGGGACCGTCCTCGTTCCACGCCTCGTCCTTGTCGTTGTCAATCCCCTCGGTGAACAGCCGCCACGCGCCCACCTCGCCCTTGGCGCGGTCGGCCTTGGCGAGCAGGCGCGGCTCGACAGGGTCGAGAATGAACTCGCCTTCGCGATCCTCGACGCGCATCCAGGTGATCAAACCGTCACCGTTCAAATCCTCCGGGCCGTCCTCGTCCACGAGGCCGTCGTGATCGTCGTCCACGGGCAGATTGTTCACCAGTGACTCGGTCTTCGGCTTGGCAAAGAAGCGCGTGGCGGCGTCCGGGTTCACGCGCGGGAAAACATAAACCGTCGTCGTGTCGAGCAGCTTGCGGATCGCGTCCTCCTTCTCGTAATCACCGGCGAGCCGTTCGAGCCACGCCACGGCGCTGACCGTGCCGGCGAGATCATTCCCCTCGATGCCGGCGACTAGGAGCAGGGCAGGGCGCTGCTTGCGTTCCGCGTCCTTGCCCGCGCCCAGTTCGACGAGCCACAGGTCGTTCTTCCCGCGCGTCGTCGCCAGGCTTTCCATTCGCACCAGCTTCTTGTGGGCGCGTTCGATCCTCTTGAGCTGCTGCTCCAGGGATTTGTTGTCCGGGTATTCCAGCGCCGTCGCAGTCGCGACGAACGCCAGCGCGACGAGGAAGCAGAGCAACCAATGCGGGTGCAGTCGGAAAGGGAATTCAATTCTTGGCATAGTATGACGCGGTGTTGGAGGTGCCTTGATCACTACTTCTTCCCGGGTACAAAGACCGCCGTCGCCTGCATCTTTTGTCCCTCCCAAACCGAGTCATCAACCGAAGTGACAACCACACCGTTGGCTCCCATTTCGCCTGCTTTCTCGCGCAACTTAGCCATGCATTGCAATTTGGCTTTGTCCCAAGAAAATGACGCTGTAGAATTCGCCGTGACAATGCCAACGACTTCCGCCCCTTCGGGCATCTTTGGATATACTTGGACGGCCTCCATTACCACTCGAGGACGAGCCTCGCCGGTGACAACCTTGGAACCAGTCACGCATCCGCACAGGGCAACTGCGCTCAACAATGCAAGCCATCGGTAGTCCTTCGCGCCCATCATACTGGTTTTGAGCAATATCAACAATTGTTGTCGTCAAATAGACCACCGCCCCTACTTCACCCGCTTCACCTTCTCCCACCGCTTCGTCTTGGCCGACTTGAGCACCGCGTCGGTGACGTAATCGGTGGCCAGGCCGTCTTTGAAATTGGGGCTGGCCATCTTGCCGCTCGACAAACCCTGGATGAAGTCCGCCACTTGATGCACGAACGTTTCCGCGTAGCCGATTTGCAGGCCGGGCACCCACCAGTTCTTCATGTACGGATGGTCGCCATCGGTGATGTGGACGGATTTCCAGCCGCGCACCCGGCCTTCATCCTTATAATCGAACACCTGGAGGCGATGCAGGTCGTGCAGGTCCCACGCGAGCGAACCGTTCTCGCCGTTGATCTCAAAGGTGTACAGCGCCTTGTGCCCGCGCGCGTAGCGGGTGCTCTCGAACGTGGCCAGCGAACCGTTGGCGAAGCGCGCGAGGAACAGGCTCGCGTCGTCAATGCTCACTTTCTCGACCTTGCCCGTCAGCGTGTGCTTGCGCTCCTTGATGAACGTCTCCGTCGTGGCCGTGACCGACGCGATGCCGCCATTGAGCCACAGTGCGGTGTCAATGCAGTGCGCCAGCAAGTCGCCCGTGACGCCGCTGCCCGCCACCTTCGCGTCGAGCCGCCACAGGCCTGCACCGCCTTGCGGGAGATCTTTCGAGATGGTCCAGTCCTGCAAAAACTTCGCGCGATAGTGGAAGATGCGCCCCAGCCGCCCCTCGTCAATGAGTTGCTTGGCCAGCGTCACGGCGGGCACGCGGCGGTAATTGTACCAAACCATGTTCGGCACCTTCGCCTTGGTGACGGCGGCGACCATCTTCTCCGCTTCGGGACCGTTCAGCGCGAGCGGCTTTTCGCACAGAATCATCTTGCCAGCCTTGGCGGCGGCGATGGCGATCTCGGCGTGGACGTTGTTGGGCGCGGCGATGTCAACCACGTCAATGTCGTCGCGCGCGATGAGCTGGCGCCAGTCGGTCTCGATGGATTTGTAGCCCCACTGCAGGGCGAAGGCCTTGGCCTTCTCGGCGTCGCGGGCGCAGACAGCCTGGAGGACGGGCTGATATTCGAGGTCGAAGAAATTGTTCACCTTGCGGAAGGCGTTGGAGTGGGTGCGGCCCATGAAGCCGTAGCCGATGAGTCCGATGCGAAGTGGTTTTGCCATAGTCGTGTGATGTGCGTTGTTAAATTGAGCGCGAATTCCAGCATGGCCAAACTGGAAACGCAACAGTTCTGTGCGGCAACCCAAACGCGCGGCCGGCCGCTCGGGCGCGTGGCGAAAACGGGTTTGACTTCCCCGCCCGTTTCCCGGCCTACTCGCGGCCTTAAATTT
This sequence comes from Verrucomicrobiota bacterium, assembly GCA_031378375.1. GTDB lineage: Bacteria > Verrucomicrobiota > Verrucomicrobiia > Limisphaerales > JANNEF01 > JANNEF01. Next base: position 5,493 of record JANNEF010000070.1, read on the forward strand.
ATGAGCGACCCGGCACAAGCTTTGCGCGACTTCAAACCCGCGAAGGAATTTTTCATCGGCATTGACTCCGACGGCTGTATTTTCGACAGCATGGAGATCAAACACAAAGAGTGTTTCACGCCGATGTTCATCAAACATTTCCACCTCCAGGCGGTGAGCAAGTACGCGCGCGAGTGCTGGGACTTTGTAAATCTTTACTCGAAGACACGCGGCGCGAACCGCTTTCCCGCGCTTGTCCGCGCGCTCAACCTGTTGCGCGAACGTCCGCCAGTGCAGGCCCGCAAGGTGAGCGTGGCTGACACGCGGGCGCTCGACGAATGGATCGCGCGCGAAACCAAGCTCGGCAACGCCACGCTCGCCGCCGAGGTGCAGCGCGGCAACCAGGGCCTCGCGCAGGTCAAGGTGTGGTCCGACGCCGTCAACAAGGCCGTGGAAGACATCGTGCATGGCGTGCCGCCCTTCCCGCTGGTGCGCGAGTGCCTGGAGAAGCTGAACCGGTCCGCCGACGCGATGTGCATTTCGCAGACGCCCGCCGACGCGCTCAAGCGCGAGTGGTCAGAGCACGGCCTCGACGGTTTTGTGAAGATGATCGCCGGCCAGGAGATGGGCACCAAGACGGAGCACCTCAAGTTCGCCGCGAAGGACAAATACGCGCCCGAAAAAATCCTGATGATCGGTGACGCGCCCGGCGATTTCAACGCGGCAAAGAAAAACCAGGCCCTGTTTTTCCCCATCAATCCGGGTGCCGAAGAGCAATCCTGGGAACGGCTCTTCGGCGAGGCACTCGACCGCTTTTTCAAGGGCACCTACGCCGGTGCCTACGAAGCCGCGCTGGTGAGGGAATTCGACGCCTGCCTGCCGGAGCATCCGCACTGGCAGCGGGCATAGCTCGCTTGTTCTGATCTGGCGAACAGGCAGTGGCGCGCAATGCTGACCCGCGCCCGGTAGGGACATCGCGCTGCGATGTCCCCGCCCGCGTCCAGCGGGCGGAACGAACTTGCCCGCGCGCGGCAATCTCCCGGGCGGAACGAGCTGCGGGAGGGCGACGCCTTGGGCAAGCGCGTTGCGCCGCTGGACGCGGCGCGGACGGCGCGGCGCGCCATCCCTACCACGCTCACGGGGTGACGCCTTTGTAGAAGCGGTGGGGATGGAGGGGGGCGTTGGTGTCGTCGAAGGTGGCCACGCCGTTGGTGTCGGCGGTGCCGGTGCCCAGGGTGAGCCAGTCCAGCAGGTTGCTGCTCCACAGGAAACTGTAGCTCTGCCCGGGCGACGCGGGGAATTGCACGCGCATCGCGCCGCCGGACTGCGCCTGGATGACGGCGGTTTCCACATACTTGATGGTGACGATTTCCGTGCCGCCGCCGGGCACAGATTGCCAGCCGGTGACATACACGCCGCCCGCGTTGTCCACGGCGATGGCGACGGCCTCGTCGTGGCCATGCGCCGGGCCGTCGTAGCGGATCACCCATTGCTGCGTGCCGTTGGAATCGTATTTGATCGTGGCCCAGTCCTGCCCGGTGCCGATGCCGGTGGATTGGCCGGTGACGTACGTGTTTCCGTTCGTGTCCACCGCGATGGCGTTGGCTTTGTGATAGCCGGAGGTCGGGCCGAAATAGTTCGTTTGCCATAGCTGGGTACCATTCATATCCAGCTTAAACGTTGCGTAAACTACATTGGGGTTGTTTTTGATTCGCCGACCCGTTAAATAAACATTTCCGTTGCCGTCGACTGCCATCCCGGTAACTCCTTCGCCACCTTGTGGCCAATAATAGAACCATGACATCTGTCCATCGGATTCGATTTTTACAGTTGCGAAGTATCCCGAATAGCCTTGTAAATTCCCAGTGATGTAAAGATTGCCCCCCCTAAAAATCATCGCCTCAATTCCGGTTTCTGGCACTCCGTAATACTGGCCTGCTGGGTAATTGGTAATCCAGAGTTGGCTGCCGGCACCGGAGTATTTGACGATGGCAAATCTCGGGTAACAGCCCCGGTCACATATCCATTGTTCACCCCCAGTCACATACACGTTTCCTTCGTTATCCAGCATTACAGCTTGTGAAACGTCTCTTTGCCCGATTTGATCATACGTTTGCACCCAAAGGTTGCTGCCGCTGCCGTTCAACTTCACCGTGGCAAAATCAACTTCGGAAAAGCCTGTGACGTAAACATTCCCATTTGTATCCGTAGCCAACGCACGCCCCGCATACGAGGCTACCCAAAGTTGAGCCCCGGACGAATTGTATTTCACTGTCGCTGCCGTGCCTGTTAGATTTACGTTCCCGTTCCGGTCCACCGCCATTCCGCGCACTTGGTCGTTGGTCATGCCGCCTGAGTCAAAACGCGCGGTCCATAGTTCCGATCCGTTTGGGGAGTACCTGATCGTCACGTAATCGTCATCGCCCACTGAGTTCTGGGAATTCCCGACTACGCAAATGTTTCCATTCCCGTCCAGAATCATTGCCACTGGCAGGTGCTGGCGATTGGTCAAACCGTTGTTGTAGCGGGCAAGCCAGACTTGCCGGACTGGTCCCGCCACCGCCCCGCTTGCCAGCGCGAGCCACAGGAGCCAGACCAGGAATGGGCCGGGCAACCCCCGCCGGCCCGAATTCCGCAGCGGGCGGAATCCGGTTAATGGCGCGCGGCCTTCCGGTCGCTGCAACGTCCGCAAGTTTGCCCGTGAATCCAGGCGCATTCTCCGGCGCACGCGGAAGCGGCCTGAAGGCCGCGCGCCAGACACCCCGGAGCCGGTCCGCTCGCGGGCTGCTTTCGACTTCGGGCCAGCCGCCTCCCGCGCGTCGCCGGGCGTCGGGAAGTTGCCGCGCACGGACGATCCGCCACCGGTCGCTATATGCCAGTTCATCCTGAGCCAATCAAAGCCCCGCCACCGCTCGGCGCTGCCCGGAGGTTGGCAAAGCAGCACTGTTTTTTGCGTGGTAAAAACTGGCGTTTTCACATTCGGCAGTTGGTTTTTCAGTTCCAAGTTCTCGTTGCTGGCTTTCAAGCATCACCGTCCCAGAAGCGGCGCGAATGTCAAACGCCATCGGGTAGGGACATCGCGCCGCGATGTCCCCGCCCGCGTCCAGCGGGCGGAACGAGCTTGCCCGCGCGCGGCTATCTCGCGCGCGGGACGAACTGCGGAAGGGTGACGCCCCGGGCAAGCGCGTTGCGCCGCTGGACGCGGCGCGGACGGCGCGGCGCGCCGTCCCTACCACAACC
>JANNEF010000158.1:0-9842 GCA_031378375.1 Verrucomicrobiota bacterium
CGCGCAGCCGAGTTTGCCGAAATGCTCCCGTCCACGAGCGGCGAGTTCCGCATCCACCTTGAGCGGCTCAAAGGGCGCGATGGGTTCACTGGAGATGGACAGTCGCGACGAAGGAATCGGTCCGCGCTTGAACTGCGGCCCTTCCATCTCGCACGAAAATTTCGCCTCACGCCCCGTGTGAAAATACGTGAGCTGAATTTTGCGCCAGCCCGCCGCGAGTTCCGCCACGCCTTGCAGATCCTTCACCCCGCGCCGGTCGCTCGGCTCCTGCTGGATGATTTGTTTCCCATCCACGAGCAGCGAGCCGCCGTTCATCGTCAGGAAAAACGTGTGGCGTCCCGCGTTCGTGATGTTCACCCAGCCGTCGTATTTGATCGCCGTGTGCTGCTGGATTTTGCCCAGGCCGAGGCTCTCCAGCGCAAAGTCGTTCACATGGCCCGCGCGCTCCGCAGTCACCTTCTCACTCTCCAATCCCTCCCACACCTCCCCGCGATAAAGCGTGTAGCCGAGCGAGCCTGGCACGCGCGTGTGTTGGAGTAGATAATGCGCGATGCGCTCCACGTCTTTCGCGGTGAGCCGCATATCGGGCATCCGTCCAGACGGACGGCTCGCGTGCGGCTGGCGCAGAAAATCCACGAGGCTCTTGAAGCCGTACTTCTTTTCCAGCGCACCGAGCGGAACGGAATTCTTCGGCAGCAACTCCGCGCCCTTTTCATCGCGAGGCGAATGACACGCCGCGCATCCGCGCGAATGAAACAGCCGCATCCCCTGCCCCGCCGCCACCGCATCCGGCGGCTGCAACGCGAAGTCGTTCTTTTTCAGCGACAGCAAAAAATGCGTGAGCGCCGTCGCCGTCTGCCGCTTTTCTTCCGCGTTTAATCGCCCGAGCAAATCCGGCATCGTGGTGCCGGGCTTGGTCCCATGCGGATTGGCGATGAACGTCTCCAGCCATCCCGGATTTGCCCGCGAACCGATGTCGGCAAGTCGCGGAGCCTTCTTCGAGTGCGCCGCAAACGACGCATCGCCCGCGTGGCACGCCGCGCAATTTAACTCCTCAATCAGCACCAGTCCCTTCAGATTCGGATCGAGTTGGCTGGCTGCCACTCCGGCAACAATCACCTCCGCGAATACAACTGGGACTGCGCCGAATTGCAGCAGGACACCAATAGTGATCAACGTGCGCCATTTCATCAGCGCCTTCAGAATGTCGGGTTCACAAAACATTGTTCCAAAGCCAAACGCGCAGTCAGGCGTTTGGCTTGCCGGCATCTTGCGATCTCAGTCGGCCCGAGTCTATCCCGGATCAATCCGCTGAAAAGAGCCGCGAGGCGAGTCTTCAAGCTAAACCTTGCCCGACTGATCCAAGAATAGTCGATCCCGCGAAACGAGAACGTCCAGACAACGCACGTGGCACCCGCCGCGCGAAGCGGCCTCACGAGCAGTGAAACCGACGCAGAAGCGATGCGCGCTAGCTCGCAGTCCAACTGCGACGATGCTCGGTTACTTGCTGGCGAATGTTCTGCTCGCGGAATCGTCGCCAACGAATTCCGCTGCGGTCTGGCCTTTCACCCCGCCGGCCGACGCCGGCGGCGATGTGCTCAAGCAGATCATCGCGTGACCCGTCGTTTCCAATTCCGCTTATGAGACAGCCCGCCAAGATCAATTTCCATTCAGACAGACTCCTACACTGGTGTGCGTTGATTGTATTGGCGGTCCTCTTGAGTGTCCTTCCTGCTCGCGCCGGGGATCCCACTCCCGTTTCCCGGAATGACAAGGATCCACAACACCTATGGAATCGGCTTTCCTCCGCCCTCATTACCCGCGCTCCAAAAGGGAAATCCGTTCCGCCAGATCTGCTGGATCCGCCGCATTTCGAACTCCTGCTCAAAGGCAGCATGCACCGGAATCCATCGCGCTCCTCGGTAAACTCATCAAGGGGCCGCCCCGACCGGACGCCATGACGCCTCTGCAGCGGGCCGTCATGCAGCGGGACTTGCTCGCCGTTTTCCACTCGGTGGCCATCCGCGAGCGGGAGTTGACCGCAGCCCTCGCTCGCGCCATCCGTCATATCGCCCTCTCCGCAGCAGAAATCCGCAAGCTCCCCGACAACTACGCCGCCCCGCCGATCCGCATCCGCGCGTGCAGATGGAAGTCGTGGACGCCATTGCCCATCTGCGTCCCGCCACGCCCGCCGTCGAGCACGCCCTGCACGGGCTCACCACCACCCACGCCGCCGTGCAACACATGCTCGCCGACCTCAAGCACGGCACCAAACCGGCCAAAGGCCGCAGCGTCCCCGTACTCGAAATCGCGCCCGCGACCCGCCTCACCCACTGGCTTGATGTCGGCCCAGGCACCCGCCGCACTTTCGTCCGGGCCGACGCTGCGCAACCGGCTGTCCTATCCATCCGTCACGGTTACCTCGATATCCTCGTGAACGGCGTGCAACTCCTCTCCTCCGATTCCATGTGGATCAACGACCAGCAGGTCCAGCTCGATCTCCGCGCCGGCCTGAACGTCATCGACCTCAATTTTCGAAAAGCGAAAAACCCGCCGCCGGTCTTTCTCTACGACCCGCTTGGCCAGCGCCTTACCACGGCGCATCCGGCTGCCGACACCAATCAACTCAGCGCTCTGGCCACCGAGTTTGAAACGGCCAACGCCAATCTCGGCGACGCCCTTATTGTCCAGGCCGTGCCGAACAGGATGCAGTTCGCGCCGAAGGAACTTCGCGTCAAAGCCGGAGCGAAGGTCCGCCTGATTTTCGAGAACCCCGACCTCATGCTCCACAACCTCCTCATCCTCGCGCCCGGTTCCGCCGAGGAAGTCGGCGCGCTCGCGGACAAACTCGCGACCCAACTCGACGGCATCACGCGAGGCTACATTCCTGCGTCGACGAAAGTCCTCCACGCCACCCCGCTCGTGCAACCGCGCCAGAAGGCCGAACTGGTGTTCACCGCCCCCGCCGCGCCCGGCAGCTATCCGTTCATCTGCACGTTCCCCGGCCACTGGCGCCTCATGCGCGGCGTGCTCGTGGTGGAGTAGAATTGGAAAAAACTTTGCATGTGCCCGCGACGCAAGAATAACGTCCCGACCAATGAAACCCTTCACTCGCAAAACTTTCCTGAGTCTGTTCGCCGGCTGGGTGCTCGGCTGCGCCTCTCTCCACGTGGCTCATGTGCCGCTCCAGGTCAAACCCGTGTCCGGGGAACAAGCTGCGGAGTACAAGCTCGACCCGAACTTCTTCAAGAAGGGCACGCTCGTTCAGGACATCCTCATCGCCACGTCCACGAATGTTTCGGATTTCACCCACCTTGAAGCGGCCTACCAGTTCGACATGGTGATGAAGAGCATCCGCCCGGAAATCGCCCAGCGCATCCGGGATCGGAAGGTGTTGTGTGTTCTGGTCGGCCACAAGGAGCTGACCTCCGATGTGCCGATGTTTGCCTCGGAAAAAACCGACAAGGAACTCGACTTCTACAACTGGCGGCAGCGGGGCTTTCTCACCACGAAGAACAACCGTCAGGTGGTGCTCTTCGCGGAGGAGGATGTGCTCGAATACGAAGGCGGCATGCAGCTCGAGAGTATTCTGATCCACGAGTTTGGCCATGTGGTTCAAGGGGCGGGCTTTGACAAGGAACTAAACGCCCGCGTCAAGGCGGCCTTCGAACACGCCAAGGAGAAAGGCATCTACAATGACGGTTATGCCGCGCAGCGTTTCCGGCGGGTGAAGAGCGAAACGCCGGTCAGTCTGCTGGACGCCCTGGTGAAATCGTTCACGGCCGAGACGCGGGATTTTCTCAGCCGATGTTTCGACGGCGGAGACATCCTCGTCAATGGCAAGGCAGCCCGATCAGATGTCAAGGTGACCCGGGATGACAAAGTGCTGATTGTGTTTGGTGGACCGAAACAAACCTACTCGCTGGCGAGCCAGGCGGAGTATTGGGCGGAGGGTTTTCAGGACTGGTACGACACCAACCGAACCATGGATCATGACCACAACCACATTCACACTCGCGACCAATTGAAGGCCTACGACCCGGAGTTGGCCAAGTTGTGCGCCGAGGTGATGGGTGATTCGGAGTGGCGTTTCGTTTCACCCCGCACGCGCGCCGGCCAGGGGCATCTCGCGGGCTACGACCCGGCCACCGCGCCCAAGGTTGCCAAACTTGAACACATCGATCTCGCGGCGCAGGACTACTACGACAAGTATTGGAAAGACTTCTGGAAGCGGCTGCATGAAAAGCACGCGGACAAAGCCGTGCCCAAGGCGCAGGAGTGAACCTGCCGGCAGTCAGGCGACTGACTATCGGCGAACCGCCCAGATGTTCCGGTAGTAAATCGGGTTACCGTGATCCTGCAATTGGATCGGGCCGCCGATGGGCGTCACGGTGTTGATGCCGCTGGCGGTGGTGGTGCTGTTGATTTCGACTTGATCGTGAATGAGCACGCCATTGTGCTTCACGGTCAGCACGGCGTTTTTGATCTTCTGGCCGGCCTCGTCGAATTTCGCAGCCTCGAATTCCGCGTCGTAGGTCTGCCAGACCAGCGGCGGGAAACACATGTTCACCGCCGGCTTGTGCTTGGTGTAAATGCCGCCGCACTCGTTGTTCTCGCCTTTGAGCCCGAAGCTGTCGAGCACCTGGACTTCGTAGCGGTCCTGGAAGTAAACGCCGCTGTTACCGCGATCCTGGCCGCGACCGTAGGGCTTGAACGGCAGGAGGAATTCAATGTGCAGCGTGAAGTTGGTGAACAGCGCCTTGGACTTGGTGCCGGATTGCAGAAATTGGCGACCATCGATCCGCCCTTTGCTCCAGCCGTCGGCGGTCGTGCCGTCGAACAAAATGTCCGCGCCCGCCGGCGGCTTCGCGCCGAGGGTCGGACTGGTGCGACTGACCTTCTTCATTTCAGAAACGTCGCCCGTGCCGGTCTTCGCAATTAAAACGCCCCGGGCCACAGAGTAAGTCCAGCCAGTGCTGGCGTTGGTGAACAGGATGGCTGCGCCGTTGCGCCGGCCTTCGACTTCCGTCTTCGGCGATTTGTCCCAGCCGGCCCCGGGCAGTCCACCTTGGTGGATGACCACTCGAAACTTGTCGTCGCCGAGCGCGATGACTTGCGCACCAGCCTTGTCGTTGGCGTATTCGCCCTGGTCTGCGTAATCCTGTCCGGCGCTTTCCACCGTGAGGAAGGCTTGCGCCCTGAGTTTTGCGGCCGCCGCCGCTTTCTTCGCTGCCTCCTCCGCCGGGCCCCACGCTTGCTCCGCTGTTTTCAATTGGGCCGCATCCAATCCCAACGCCATCAACACGCCCTTCGCCATCAGCTTGTCGCCCTCGATGGCCATGTGGACGCCATCGCTGGTCAGAACTTTTTGATTCGGTTTGTTCTCGGCTCTAATTCGCTCCTGGCACATTGCGTTCAGGTCCGCCAGGCGCAGCTTCTTTTCCCGGGCCAGCGTCCGCAGGTAATCGTTGTACGGGGCCAGCTTCGCGTTCTCCGCGTTGTCCAGCTTCTCGTTAATCACCGTGGCCGTTAGCAGCACCACCTGGATTCCCGCCGTCTCGGCTTTCTCCACGATCTCGGCGATGTTCTTCTTATACGTCCCCCGCGCCGCTCCGCCCGTGCCAAAGTCACCGGCGGCCAGCGCCGCTTCATCGAGGGCCACGCCGTTCTTCCCGTGCCACACGTCGTTCACGCCGCAGCTCAGGGTCATCCACTGCGGCTTCTTCGCAATCACATCCTTGTCCAGCCGCGCCAGCATGTTGTCGGACTTGTGCCCGCCAATCCCGGCTGGCACGGCCACGGCCTTGACCCCATTGGCATCAAGCCCCGCCATCACCAGGCGCACATAACCCACGGGATTGCCCCATCCGCCCTCCGTAATCGAGTCACCGAGAAAAGCGATTTTCTCCCCGCTCTTCACCGCGATCTCCGCGGAAGCAGCCTGGACAAAAGTGATGACGACAGCCGCCGCCGCTGCGAAACGCCGGGCGGCTCCATGATGAGTAGAGAGTTTGGTCATAGTGATTCTGTACAGGGATTGGGGGTTCGACGCTGCGCACTTCCGCGAGAATGGCTTTGGCGTCGGATTCATTTCGCCGTCAGCATCGACATGCAGCGGCGGGCGTCAAGCGCGTGTTTTGGGTTGAGCGGCGCGGAAAACGCGATTGACGCGGAGCGGGGGCCGGCGCAACGTGGCGATGCTTGCACAGGAACACACGTCCAGCTTGCCGCCTTGAACAGATGATGCGTCAACCACGCCGCGTACCTCACCCACCATCTCACCGTTTACTCACCAACTCGTCGCCTCGAACATCCGCCTGTTTATGAACTCGAAAAGAATTGTTGTGATGACTGTTCTCGTGTGTGCCGCCGTGACGTTCAGCTATTGGCTTGGCCAAAAGCACGGCGACCGTTTTGGAGGGGAATTCGCCCCCCTGACCGATGCGGACATCAGACCCGAAGATCGCGCCATCACTACCGAGTCAATAACTCGAATTAAAAAACGTCAGATGAGCATTCCGCCGCGCGATCCTGCCGCCAAGGTGCATTTGATCGATTTGTCGTCGTGGTATAACGCCGGTCTCACTGGCGACTGGCATGGGAGCGCGCAGAATAATGATTTCGCCACGCTGCCAACGGGCGTTCAAACATTCGCCGGCACGGAATTCGACGTGCGCGGACTCATCCAGTTGCGCGCCTCGGATCCAGGCACCGCGCCCTACCCCCGCCAAGTCAACGGCATCCCGCTTGGGCTTCGTTGTCGCAATCTTCATTTCCTGCATAACACGCTTTTCGGGCGATTGGTGCCCAGCGGTCAGGCCATCGGTGCTTACGTGCTGCACTACTCGGATGGCGAAACCGTGACCGTTCCGCTGCGGATGGGCGAAAATATTTTTGATTGGTGGGGTGCGTTACCCCAAATGACTCAGGAAGGACTAACCGTGCCCGCGTGGAAAGGAACCAACGGGTTGAGCGCCAGACGCGGGCAGAGCATCTATCTGAACAAATTCACCTGGAAGAATCCGCGTCCGGACGTTGAGTTGCGGGCATTTGACTTTGTAGGCGAGACCCAAATGGCAGGGCCATTCCTGGTGGCAGTAACGGCTGAACCGTGAAAAGTCTGGCCGTGAAATCCCGAACGAAGAAGGCGGGCGTTTCCACCCGATGATGATTTGGCTGGCCGCCGCGCTCGTCGCCCAAGCGCCAGAGGGCTGGCGCGCTCCGCCCCGATGACATTTCGATCCGCCACTCTGGATGATTGCGCGTTGCTCGCGGAACTGAACCACCAGTTGATTCAGGACGAGGGGCATCGCAACCGGATGACGGCGCCGGAGCTGGAGCAGCGGATGCGGGGCTGGCTCGCGGGTGAGTATCGTGCCGTCATTTACGAGGACGGCGGCGAGGTGGCGGGTTACGCGCTTTTTCGCGAGCAGCCGGAGGAGATTTACCTGCGGCAGCTATTCATCGTTCGTCATCGCCGCCGCCAGGGGCTGGGCCGTGGCGCAGTGGAACTGCTCCGTTCGCAGGTCTGGCCCATGAACAAAAGGCTGACGGTGGAGGTGTTGACGGCCAACGACCGAGCAATCGCTTTCTGGCGCTCGGCCGGTTACACGGACTATTGTTTGACGCTTGAGATACGACCTGACAGTTCAACGCAAATTCCAAAGGCGATGCTCGACCAACGCCGGTAGGGACAGCGCGCCTCCCCGCCCGCGTTCAGCGGGCGGAACGAAAAGGGACGGAAGTCATGCCGTTCGAGCGTCCGATCCGCGCCTGCACGGTGCGGGGACGGCGCAACGCGCCATCCCTACCACTCGCATCGTAATCTGGCTGGCCGTCGCGCTCATCGCCTTGAGCCTCGCGGCCGCCCGCGCCGCCGACACGGGCGAGGATTGGCCGCGCTTCCTCGGCCCGCGCGCGGACAACACGTCCATCGAGACGGGGTTGCTCGACAAGTTTCCCACCAACGGCCCGCCCGTCCTGTGGGACATCGCCGTGGGCACGGGCTACAGCGCGCCGTCGGTGCGCGGCGCCATGCTCGTGCTGCACCACCGGCTCCGAGACGAGGAGATCGTGGAGGCGTTCGACACGGCCACGGGCAAATCGCGTTGGCGGCACGCGTATCCGAGCCGGTTCATTGACCCGTTCGGCTACAACAACGGGCCGCGTGGCACGCCGCTGCTCACGAGCAACCGCTGTTACACCCTCGGCGCGGAGGGCATGTTGACCTGCCTGGAACTGGCCACCGGAAAACTCGTCTGGCAGCGTCACACAGCGAAGGACTGGCAGGTGCCGGAAGCGTTCTTCGGCGTCGGCAGCACACCGTTGCTCGAAGGCGACCGCCTCATCGTGATGGTCGGCGGCCAGCCGGATGCCGGCGTCGTGGCACTGGATCCCGCGACGGGGAAGACGCTCTGGGAAAGCGTGGGCAAAAAAAACTGGAGCGGCGTCACCACGCTCGGCTGGCGCGCGGAACGGCCTTACGAATGGACCGGTTTCGAGAAGCTCGCCAGCTACGCCTCGCCCGTCGCCGCGACGATGCACGGGCGGCGGCAACTGTTCTGCCTGATGCGCCAGGGGCTGGTGTCGCTCAATCCCACGAACGGCGCGGTGAACTTCAGCCGCTGGTTCCAGTCGCAGGCCAACGATTCGGTCAACGCCATGTGCCCGGTGGTGCAGGACGATCTGGTGCTGATTTCCGCCGCCTACTACCGCAGCGGCGCGGCGCTGTTGCGTGTGAACGCGGATGGCCGGTCATTCGCGGAAGTGTGGCGCGACCCGGCGCGGCATCCGTTCGACCCGGCAGATCGCGATACGACGACGGGCCGGTGGAAGGAGCCGGTGCTGGAGATTCACTGGAACACACCGGTGCTGCACGAGGGTTTTCTCTACGCCTTCAGCGGACGCAACGAACCGGACGCGACGTTTCGCTGCGTGGAGTTCAAGACGGGCAAGCTGAAGTGGAGCCGCGACGAGCGCTGGCCCGGCCACCCGCCGCCGGGCAGCAAGGCGCAACCGCCGGTGTACGGGCGCGGCTCGGCGATTCTCGCGGACGGCAAACTGATCGCGCTGGGCGAAGGCGGGCTGCTGGGCTTGTTCAAGGCGAACCCGAAGCAGGCGGAGGAGCTTGCCCGCTGGCAGGCGCCGTCGCTGCATTTCCCCTGCTGGGCCGCGCCGATTCTCTCGCGCCAGAAGTTGTACCTGCGCAGCGAGGACCGGCTGGTGTGCGTGAACCTGGCGAAGTGATCCGCCGCGCAAGTGGTGCGCCGCGTTCACGCTGCTTCACCGCACGGACATCAAACAGGGACCGCGGCCCACGGGCTGCGAACGCGGAAGCGGCGTGAACGCCGCGCGCCGGACACGCCGTGACCGCTGCATCGTTCCCGCTACAGCCGGGCCAAACCGACCCGTGCGATTCCTTGTGTCGGAAGCGATCCACCGTGTGGTCGTTCACCATGCCGGCGGCCTGCATGAAGGCGTAGCCGATCGTGGAGCCGACGAATTTGAAAGCGACCGAAGCTTCGCCTCGTATTCGATCCGGACCCGAGGGACCACCGGCGGGCGGCGGTGACGACCGGACCGCGCACGCGCCGCCTTACGCCGCCGCGCTGGCGATGTGCCGCTCGATCAAGGTGCTCGCCGCGCTGTCCCCGGCCCCGTTCGTCGCCACGATTTCCACCTTCACCGTCTGACCCGCTTCCAACGTCAGCTCCGCCGCCTCCTCGTACACCTCCGTCACCGTCTCCAGCTTCGCGTCGCGGCCCACCACCTGCACACGCACCTTGTAGCGCGAACTCCGCGCCGCCGGCGCCCACGCGAGCCGCAGCCGGTTGGGAGCCACC
>JANNEF010000072.1:0-3633 GCA_031378375.1 Verrucomicrobiota bacterium
CGCTGTGCCCTTTGTAGCCGGGGTCGGGCGGAACGCCGAGGCTGGCGGGGTTTTGCTCGTCGTGCGCCACGACCCACGCACGACCGGTGGCGGCGGATTCGGCACGCCACTGAAGTGTCTTTTTGTGCGACTGCTTCCAACCGGTCTGCATCGACAATCCCGTGAGCAGCGACTTGTCGCCCAAGAGTGGCCGATAAACCTTCTCCATCTCCGGCGGGAAGCTGTGGAGCACGATGTGATGACGGTAGGGATCGGTGTCGTGGAGATACTTCACCATGTCCTGCACCTCTTCTGTGCTCTGCGTGTTCTCCTCGCCGATGTTCCAATTCAAAGCGAGCGCGTGGCCAAAGCGGGCGATGAGTTCGCGGCCATACAGCTTCCGCTCGATGCCGAGCTTACCGCCATCAAGCGCTTCGGGCAGCTTGCCGGGCTTGCGATTCATGCCGAGGCGTTCGTCGTCGGATTCGTTCTCCTGAAGTTTGAAGTGAAGAAAAAGGCCGAGCGCCGTGGCGTGATCGAAGACGATGCCCCACTGATCGAGCTTGGCGCAGTCGTAGTGCAGCTTCTGATTTCGCTCGATGAACGGCCAGACGTTGTCGCCGTCGCCAGCGGCGTTGTAGGTGAGAAAGCTGAACGCATTGACGCCTTTGCCGGCGAGGTAGTTCAGCGCACCGATCAGGTTTTTGCCTTTGCCATCTTTCCAGGTCGGGTCGCCTGACTTCCAGTCACCAGCATGAGGCGACCAGGTTTTGAGCACCCCTTGGTCAGACTTCTTGGTGCTCGTGTTGTCAAAGTCGGAGTAGGCCAGCAGCGTCTCTGGCGAGTCAGGACCGGCTTTCAGAAAATACTCCTTCGACCCGGCGAACTGTAGGTAATGCTTGCCGACGTATTGCAGGCGGCCTTGGGAGCGGAAATCGCGGCCGGCTTTGTCGGTCGGCGCGACGGTGAACGAACCTTTCGCACCGTCAAAAGGCGCGACCGGTTGCCCGCCGCTTTCGAGCGCCGCGTTCGCGCCGCGCCGGAACGACACGACGTAATTCCAATTTCCGGTTTTGTCGGGCGAAAGATGCGCGCGCCATTTCGTGCCCGACTCGGCGGAAGTATTCGCCGCATCACCGTCCGCCGCGAAGTAGCCGGGCACGGTGAATTTCGGTGCGCCGCTCTCGTGGGTGAACGTGACATTGAACGCGAGGTCGGTGAAGGGATTGGAGGGGCGCGCTTCCAGCCGCCCGTCCGCTTTTTTTTCAGAGTTCCCGGCGGCAGGGATGCCGCCGTTCCCGTCCGTTTCATGCGCGAAGGGGCCATCCAGCGTGAGCGTGACCTTGTGCCATTGCTTCAACTCGCCCGAGATGGCGACGGTGCCCTTTCCATCCGGTTGTCGCGGCACGGAGGGGCGGCTTCCCAGCCGCCCAGTCTTTTCTACGGCGGCAGGGATGCCGCCGCTCCGGTCTTTGTCGAGGTTCTGCTGAATCCAGTTCGCCAGCGTGCCGCTGCCCATCCCGTAACCACCTGGAAGCTGGCGGATGTCACGCGTCTGAATCTGTGGCGGCTGGCCCCAATGCGGCGGATACGACGGAGCGACGGCATCCTTGCCGCCGGGTGTGGCTGCCGGCTTTTCAGAACCGGCGGCAGGGATGCCGCCGCTCCCGGGCACTTCCGCAAACGCGGCCGGCGCTTCGCCCGACTTCACCTTCGACGCCGGGCCTTGTCCCTCGGGTTGGAAATCCTTGTTGCTCGCGAGAATAAACTTGTCCAACTCGAACCCATCCTCGCGCATCGAGATCATGACTTCGTGTTCGCCGGCCTTGGCGATGTCGAGGAAGAGTTGCATCGGCACCCCGGTGTGGACTTCCGGCGTGCGCTGTTTGCAGTCCCAGGCCCATTGGTTCTTCTGCACGGTCTGCCAGCGCTGACCGGAGGCGGGCCATTGTCCGTCGAGACCGACGTGCATGCCGTTGTCTTCCGGTCCGGTGGAAAAGACGCGGCCCCAAACGTAGTAACGTCCCGGCGTATGGATCTGCACTTTGTAGTGCAGCACCGCCATCAAGCCCGCCTTGTCGGTGAAGTTCTCGCCCTGGATGAGCTTCTGCTGAGCGGTGGCGCGGGTGTCCGGCAGAATCTCCAGATACGCCCCGCCGCTTGCGCCCGCAAGATGCGCCGGATCGCCGTCGGGCTCGGAGGGGCGGCTTCCCAGCCGCCCTTGGCCATCGGAAATTGTTGCGGAGTTCTCGGCGGCTGGGAAGCCGCCGCTCCGAGTGAGATACCACGCCCGCTTGTCGGTGAGCGTCTGTTTGAAAAAGTGTTCCGCCTCGATCGCCGCCACGCCGCCCACTTCCTCGAAGACGAGGTCCGGCGACGCGATGGGTTTCGTGAGGTCGGCGGCCATGCCGACGAAGGCGGTGGCGGCCAGCGCGAAGAGGGTGATGAGTGTTTTCATAGTGATTGAGTGATCAGACATTGAGTTTCGAAACCGCTTCAGCGAGCGCTTCCGGCCCGCCCACGTTGCCGGGAAATACCACGTAGTTGAGTTCGGGAAATTTCGACTCCGCGCCGAGACGCCAGACGGGAATGCCGGGCAACAACTGCCCCGCGACCATCGCCCGCTTCACGCCGAGTCCGCGTGTGGCGAGGTCGCTGGACGTGATGCCGCCCTTGGCGATGAGGTAGCGCGGACGCACCGTGAGTCGCTGGACGATCTCCACGAGCGCTGCGGACACGCTGTTGCCGATTTGCAGATTGCGCGCGGCATCGTCGCCCGTGACGAGACCACGACTGGTGTAGAGCACGACATCGCGACTCGCCCTCAAGGCGTCGTGGATGCCATCCAAGGCTTTCTCGATGCACTCGCCGCGTTGGGCCTCGTCGAGCAAAGCAGGCACGGACAGCTCGATGCGATCGATGTTCGCGTTCGCGAGGAGATATGTGAGTTGCTCCGTTGTTTTCGGGACGTAACTGCCCACGACGACCAGGCCGGAGGGGCGGCTTCCCAGCCGCCCTCCCGCGTCTGGCGTTTGACTCAAACCCGGCGGCTGGGAAGCCGCCGCTCCCATGCCCAAACGAGCCGCGACGATCTGCGCGGCGCTGCGCACGAGGTAGCGACGACCGTTTTGCTCCGCCATCAGCAGACCGAGCGCAAAAACATCCATGTCCGAGAGCGCGGCGGCGTTGACGATGCACACGCAGCCTTTCGCCAGGTGCTGCAACTGCTCGCACACCGCCTGCGGGCCACCGACGCGGATCGTCTTGAGCGACACCGAAGCCACTTCGTGAGCCTTCACGCGGCCGTGCGTCTTCTCCTCGACCCACTCGCGCAAGTTCGAGTGCGTGTAGCCAAACACTGCGTCCTTCGCGAAGGGCGTCTCGGCGGCGGGCGTGAGCTTGTCGCCCTCAGCGACGTAGTGGACGTCGTGGATCGTGTAGCGGCCACCCGCTTCGAAGTAAGGAATGATCAGCGTGGCATCGAAGGGACCGAGTTCTTCGCTGAGCACATCCGTCTCCAGCGGGAAGTGTCCGCGCAGCGTCGAGTCGCTGCGACTGACGACGGTGAAAGGAGCGGCGGCCGGCCGCGCGCCGCTGTCCGACGGGACCGAGACCCCCCCCGGCGAAGCCCCCCCCGACGAGCGGGTCCGCCCC
>JANNEF010000081.1:0-17485 GCA_031378375.1 Verrucomicrobiota bacterium
TTGGCGCAGGGACTCGACCGAGGTTGAGGTGGCGGCAGTGAGTTGCGCTCGCTTCACGAGGAGTGGATCCATCCGACGTGGTCTTGCCATGCCGAGACTCTGCCATGTTTCGTCTCATCTTGAAAGCGAATTAGAATAAGATGGACGTTCGTTCCGTTGAAGCGCCACAGGAATTTCAGCGGCCCGCTGCCCGTCGCTTCCACGCGGAAAGACACCCCGGCGCCCAGCGGCACCGTCTGGCTGACGGGTTGGCGGATGATGACCGGCGGCTGGGGCGGAGGTGGAGGCGGAGGCACGATGACGACCAGGGCGATGGGCGAACTGGTCACGCTGCCGCCGGCATTGCTGATTACCACGCTGTAATCGCCCGCGTCGTTGGTCTTCACGTTGGAAAGTCCGAGCGAGGCGTTGGTGCCGCGCTCGATATTCACGCCGTTGAAACGCCATTGAAAACGCAGCGGACCCGCGCCGCTGAACTGCACGTTCAGGGACAGGCTCGCGCCGACATTTACCGTGGCCGTGAACGGCTGCTGGAGAATCACGGGCGGCGCCGGCGGCGGGGGCGGAGGGGGATTGGTGACGGTGAGCGTCGCGGCATCGCTTGTGACAGTGCCGTAAGGGTTGCTCACCACGCAATCGTACGCGCCCGCGTGGGCGGCGGTCACGCGCTCGATCCACAGCGTGGGACCGCTGAGAGAGTTGAGCGGCAGATTGCTGCCATTGAAACGCCATTGGAATCGGAGCGGGCCGCTGCCGGTGACCTGAATATTGAAGCCGACGTTCGCGCCGGCAGGGACGGTCTGACTGCGTGGCTGGCCGATAATCGCGGGCGGATAATTTGTCGGCGGCGGGGGCGGCGGGGGCGGATTGGTGAGCGTCAAGGTGGCGATGGCGCTGGTGACGGACCCGGCGACGTTGCTGACCACCGCGTCGTAAGCGCCGGCTTGTTCGACTCTCACGTTGTTCAACCACAACGTCGAGTTGGTGCCGAAGGAAATGTCCGCGCCGTTGAAGCGCCACTGGTAGCGCAGCGGGCGGGTGCCATCGCCGATGATGACGGTGAAGGCGACGTTTGCGCCAATCGGCGCGGTGAGGCTGCGCGGTTGCTCGCGAATCACCGGCGGATAGTTCGTCGGCGGAGGCGGCGGGGGCGGCAGGTTGGTGATGACGGTGAGGGTCGCGTTCGAGCTGGTGGCCGAACCGGCGTGATTGCTGACGGTCACGGCATAGACGCCGGCATCCGACTGTTGGGCGTGTTCAATCTTGAGAACCGAGTTGCTGCCACGTTCAATGGGGTTGCCGTTGAAAGTCCATTGGAACCGCAAGGGCGGGGATCCCGCAGCCATGACGCGGAACATGGCGTTGCTGCCCGCGAGCACATGCTGGTTCATGGGTTGGGAGAGGATGCGGGGCGGCACGTTCGTGGGCGGCGGCGGTGGGGGCGGCGGGTTGGTCACGATCAGCATCGCCGGGCTGCTGGTCGCGGAACCAGCGGCGTTGCTGACGACGGCGAGGTACGCGCCAGCGTCGGCGGCCTGCACGTTTTCAACGATGAACACCGGGTTGGTGCCGCGCACGACGTCGGTGCCGTTAAAACTCCATTGATAACTGAGCGGGCGGGTTCCTTCCGCCCCCACGCTGAAGTAGGCGCGTCCGCCCACCGGCAGCGTGACGCTGCGCGGCTGCGCGAGGATGCGCGGCGGAACATTCGTGGGCGGCGGCGGGGGCGGCGGGTGATTGGTGATGACCATGAGCGTCGCGTTGGAACTGGTGACCGAGCCGGCGGCATTGCTGACGCGCACTGCATAAACGCCCGCGTTTTCCAACTGCACCCTTTCGATCCAGAGAATGGAGTTGGTACCGCGCGGGAGATCGGTGTCGTTGAAGCGCCATTGGTAGCGCAGCGGGGAACTGCCCTTGGCCATCACGCGGAAGGCGACGTTCGCGCCGAGCGGTGCCTTCTGGTTCATCGGCTGGGACACGATGACGGGGGGCGCGACCGTCACGGTGAGCGTGGCCGCGTCGCTCGTTGTGGAGCCGGCGGAGTTGCTCACCACCACGTCGTAGGCGCCGGCGTGGTCGCCAGTCACGCGCTCGAGGTTCAAGGCGGAGTTGGTGCGTCCGGCCAGATTCGTGCCGTTGTGCCGCCATTGAAAACGCAGCGGTCGCGTGCCCGTGGCCTCGACGCGGAATACAGCACCCGCGCCAAGGGGCACCGTCTGGCTCACGGGCTGGCGTGTGATGGTGGGAGCCGTGGGCGCGGGCTGCGTGAGGCTGAAACTTTCCAACCCGGTCAGGTTGGCCGGCGGGCCGGGGGGATCGCCCGCACCGCCGGTCGTGATGTTCAGAATAGCCGACGCGCCGTGCTTCCCGCCGTTGGCGGCGGCTTGGGCGTGGTTCGGACCGGACGTGCGTTCCCACACGCGGATTTGCACCGAGGCTGTGCCGCCGGGCGCGACACCCGGAATGGCCGCCACGAAACCCGGATGTTCGTGCGAGGGCACGTTGGCGGTAGCGAACGCGGCCAGATAGCCGGCAAGTTCGCCCGTGCCGAAGGCCAGCACCGGGCCGACGGGCGCGAGGGAGGTGTCGTTGGTGCCGGCATATAACTGCGCCACGAAGTCGAAACCCACGAGCCGGTTGGAGCCGTCGGTGTCGAAGATGGGTGCGTCAATCGGTGGCGTGGCATCGGGCACGCGGTTGTTGAAATGAACCAACCCCTGCGCCCACCCGGAGGCGGGACACAGCGCGGTGAGAACGGTCAGGAACAGTCCGAGGAGTAACTTTTTCATAGCGAACAATGGGTTCAAACGATCTAGTGTGCTTTCAATGAGAGTTGCAGTTCACAACATTCAGTCAATTTGAAAAACGGCTATCTTCCGTGATGACGATGGGGCGGGTGGGGAGGTTACAGCGTATTTGTGACGGAGCACGGTTCGCGCCCCGCGCACTTTACATCGCGCCACCACGCGCCTTACTCCGTCGCATTGACAAATGTCGAATATCGAATGACCGACGATCGTTACCGGCTTCCGCACTCCACGACGCTTCGCGCGCGGTTTTCCGCGTTCGTCGCCACCGGATGCAAACACTCCGCCGACTCCCACACTTATGTCGCCACCGCGAACAAACACTTGGGGGGCAAAAATGTGGCCTGCGCCACTGCTGACAAACCCCTGGTGGGCAAAAATGAGGCCATCCTCACCGCTCACAAACCCCTTGGAGACAAAAATCATGACGTCGCCACCGCTGACGAAGGCCTCGTGGACCCAAATATGGTCGTCGCCACCGCTCAGAAACCCTTCGTCGCGGCAATTCATGCCATAGCCCGCCGGTCGCAACGACCATATTTGCCCCGCCAAAGGGTTGGCGAGCGGTGAGGATGCCATGATCGAGTGCCTTACCCCCCACGCCGCGCGCTCACAAACACCTCGTCAGACCGTAAAAGGGGTTTCTTTCCGGTGGCGACAACCACATTTGACGCGATTTGGCGAAAAAATGCCGTGCAAGCTCCCGTGCCGCAATGAATTGGGATGAAGTGTCCCATAATTGGACATGTCTCATGAAACTGTCCTGCATGTGGGGCAATGATTGCCGGGCCGTTTGGGGTGGAGCCTGTCGCGCTGCGAGAGGCCCGCGCCGTTCAGGCGCGGAATCGAACCACTGGGCGCAACGCGCAACGCTTTCGCCCGCAGAACGCGGGCGGCCTTTCGCAGCGCGACAGGCGCCAACTTCTCACCCACTTTTAATCACGCCCGCCGTCCGCACCGCCGCCGCCTGATTACCCAAGTTCACTTTGACAGTTCCACGCGCACAGCCTAACCTTGCGCCATGTTGACTGCCGCGTCCAATCTGCTCACGATTGACGATTACCGCGAATTGCCGGAAGGCCCGCCGCATTATCAACTGGTCGAAGGAAAACTCCTCATGTCGCCCTCCCCGAATCGTTATCACCAGGTCATCTGCCGGAACATTTTGGTGCTGCTGACGCGGCACTTGGAACAGAACCCGGCCGGCGAAGTCTTCCAGGCGCCGTCCGACGTTTACCTGACCGATTACGACGTTTACCAGCCGGACCTGTTTTACGTTGCCAACGCCAACGCCGCCATCCTCACCGAACAAGGCGCGGCGGGAGCGCCCGACCTCGTGGTGGAAATCCTGTCGCCGGCCACCGCGCGCTACGACCGCGACATCAAGCGGAAGGTTTACGCGCAAGCCGGCGTGAAAGAACTGTGGCTGGTGGACCCCGACCGCAAACAACTCCACGTTTATCAATTGAACCTCCAGGCGGAGACGCCACCCACGACCCACGGGACGGGCGCGACGTTTACCTCGCCCCTTTTTCCGCACCTGACGATTTCCACCGCCCAGGTGTTCAAGCCTTCACGGTTGGGTTGAACGGGGTCCGCCCTCGTCCGCGCGCCGATGTTTTCCGGGCGGCATGATGCGGCCCTCACCAGCAGGCCCGGACGATTACCGCGCAGACGACGCTGACGATGATTTTGGACCACTTCTGCCCCGGCTCGCCCAAAGGGTGTTTGGGCTTATACCACCAACTGCGTGTGAAGATCGGTAGAAACGTTTGAACGGCCGCCTCACCCCGTCCCTCTCCCCCTCCGAGGGGGAGAGGGTGTCCGCAGGACGGGTGAGGGGGTAAACATTCCGCCGGTTTTCACTCATGATTGGTTATTCGTCACGCTTCCAGCGCGGTCACCTATGTCTTGGGGCGATGGCTTCGGTGGCGTGTTGCCAGGCGCCGGCGTATTCCTTGATGGCGTCTTCCGCATCGCCCTTGCTGGCTTGTTCTTCGGCTTCGGCGAATTCCTCCAGGGCTTTTTCCAATTCCTTGCGCTGGCCGGAAGTCATCGCATCCTGGATGGCCACGCTTGCCAGCAGCCGGTCGCAGAAGACGAGGCGGTCGATGAAGTCTTGCAGGATGGCGTCGGGAATCCGGCTTTTCTTGTCGCTTTGCAAATCGATCAACTTGCCCACGGCTTCCTTTTCTCCCTCGAAAACTTTGTCGCCGTCCTTGATGTCCAGGTGGTTTTCATCACGCCAGAGTTTTGGATTCAGTGCTTTCGTCAGATGCCGGATGGCGTCGTTGATCTTGTCCGCGTCATGCCCTTTGCGCAGACTGGCCCGCAAGCCGCGCAGGTCGTTCAGCACATCGGATTTTATGCGAAGCGCGCTGATTGAGGGCGTGGCACTGTTCGCTTGGAACGCAGCTAGTGCATCATAGGCAGCTTGGAGATCAGAGGCCAAGTCTTCGAAATTACTCGTGTCTTCTGTAAGTCGTTGGACGGTGCTCAAGTAGTTTACAATGGCATCGTACAAAGACGGGATGGGAATTCCGTCAGCCAAGCCCGTTTCAACGTATTCCTTGAGAACACGGAGTGATTGCCGTTCAGCATCAGTGAGAGATCGAACAGGTTGACCGAGGCGCCTGGTGCGAACATCCGTTGCTTGAGCAAGATCTTCAGCCGCACTTAGCAGCGAAAGAACGGCGGATATCCGAAGAGCTACGTTTCCCGATTCTGGGGGCAAACTGGAGAGGGCGTTTAACCGCACTAAATTTCCACGCAGAGCAGCGATTGCCTCCTGAGACCATCCGAACGAGGACAACAATGCTGCGGCTGGCTCAAGCAGGCTGCGGTTCTGAGGAAAGGTTAGGTTTGTCCCAATTACCGGCCTTAACGCAATCATCGCTGTTTCGGGCTCTATGGCCAGCGTTGCAAAGCGAACTGCCGCAATCAGTTGGATGTTCTGCCATACATAGTCGCCAGCATCAGAAGCCGCCACCGCACGATCTCGGGACGTTGCCTCCGCAATCTTCAAGGCTTGCAGGTAAACGGCATTCTGGACGTATCGTTTCGTGAGACTATTGGGTAGAGCTTCCAATTCTGGGATGGTGGCAAGTTGAACCTGCGCCAGAACACGGTAAAGCGGGTCCGGAGGATCGGCAGCTTCCCGATACTCGAACGACGCCAAGTTGTTGAAAATTGCCTGAAGTGCGAAGTCGGCTGGGGGTAGTCCTGTGCGGAATTCTTGAGCCAAGTAATGATACAGCATCCATTTTTGAAAATGCAGAATCTTGGCCTGCGATACCTGTTCGATGACGGAAGCCCTCGAAATGACGGAATCGTCCAAGGTCGATGCTGTCGCACCATACTCGACTGTCCCAGTGAACGTGATTCGCGCTATGATCTTCGCATCCACAACCACGCTCTGGATGTCAATCATCGTGAGAATTGGCCCAACTATTTGAACAAGTCTGTTGCCATTCTCGTTGCTCTCCTCGATAGCCTGAGCCAAAGCGTCTGCGACGCCTAAAAGCGCAGTATTGATGCGGGCGACGGTGTTGGGGTCGGTTTCGAGCGGATTGGTTTGGGGAAGCCAGTCCCAATGGAATTGATAGCCGCCAAGTTGCTGATCTACAAGGCCGCCGTAAGCAGGAATGCTGACGATGGAGTTGGCATCCCACGTTGGCTCAAAGCCGTCACGTAGATTTGGCACTCGATCCGCGTCAGACCAAGTCCAGTTTATCTTAATTGAAATGGGCCTTGGGTTCGGATTGTAGATAGTGGCGTAGAGGCCTATCCAGTGATCCATTTCGACAATAGAACCGACCACAGGTGCGATCTTCAGGTGAACTTCTGGAGGTTGGAGACCTACGCTCAAGGAAACAACATTGTTGCCCTCGTTGGATTCAGCGATCTGGCCGGTGGGGTGGGCCGCGTCGGGGGGATCGACCACGAGCAGGAGATGGGTGGCGTCGCCCGGTTGCGTGGTCAGGGCGGAGCGGAGCACGGTCTTGGTGTGGGTGGCGGCCGTGAGGTCGGCGCCACTCAAAATGATTGGGGTTGGTGTGGCCAATGTCGGAGAATCATTCAACGTCGGCCCTTTGGCCCAGTACAAGGCCACGTTTAGCGGCACGGTCAAATCGCCGCCGGTGATTTTGTATTCGTAGTTGAACGCATCCAGCGTGGAATCCCGTTTCAGGGAAGTGGCGATGATGTCAGGCGCTCCCGGCGCAAATTGAAAGTCGTCCAAGAAAATGGCGTCGGAATCGCTTGAGCCATTCCTGATTTCGACTCTGGAAATCGATGTGTCAGACACGATCCCGTAGAAAAGCCGATTATTGATACCGCTGCTAATCAAACCGGTGTGGCCTTGGGCTAACGAGTCACCTGCAATGATTGCGCCTGAAGTGTCGAAAAAGGTGACTTGCGTTGGGTTGAGATCGCCAAGATTCCCACCCAGGTTGCCGACCCACAGCCCGACCGCTCGCGTGGGTCTCAGGAGTGTAAAAGTGAAATTGTCGTCGAGGTTGTCAAACCTGACGGTGCTTGGGGCTGGCGTACCAGCATAGTAAAACGATGCGTTAATGCCATGGGGTTGCGAGTTGAGGTTCACTGTTGTTACGCCGGCATCGAGAATCGCCACGACAGTTATCCTGCGGGCGACGATGTTGAACTCAGGAAATTCATTCCCGCTCAACACGGTTCCCTTGGCGAAATTATCGAATCCGAAAATGGTGAGCGGTCCAGCGTCGGCTGCAAATGCGCTCTGGTTAAAATACTCGACGGTCGCAGCGGGTGTCGTTCTTGTGCAGAAGATGGCAGTAGATAGCAGTGCGAGTAATAGTGGGATTTTGATTCCGGCTTTCGAGTTAATTACAGGGTTTTTCATAGTTTGTCGTTTCCTTGCGCAACGGACAAACCACGGAACAAAAGGGGCGCGAACCTAACGCACCCCCACTGAGGCACCGCGAAGCGCCTGGGAAAAGAGCACGAAAAGCCGCGCCCGGGTGGGCGCGTGCTTGGTCGGTCTTTTCCCGGAAAATTCGCGGTTTTCAGTGGGACCGTAGCCGAAAGCTACGCAAAATGTTTTGGTTAGATTTACATACTGGTTCTATTGGAACGATGTAGTGGTAGCCGAAAACGCCTTCGCCGTCGAGCCTTTTTTGCGAATAGAAGAGAACGCAAACGGGTTCCGCACCTTCGCCGCTTTTTCATTTCGTTGACGGAAGCGGGGCTGGACGCGATGGTGGGGCGCATGACGACAACCGTGAAGATGGCTGCGAACGGGCGGATGGTGCTGCCGGAGGCCCTCTGCAAAAGCAAGCGGCTCAAACCCGGCACTGCGTTGCGCGTGACGGACGCCGGGGAAGGCATCCTGCTCACGCCTGTCTATCCGCCGGCGGAGGAAGAGCTGGCGGCGGTGATGGCGGCGGCCGGTGGCGCGGGGCCGAGCGAGACGCCGAAAACCCGCAAACAGGTGGAGGCTGCGATTGAAAGGGTCCGGGCGCGTGCGCGAAAAGGTTCGGGCCGTCATTGACACGAGCGTTTTCGTCGCCGCGATATTTTGGCGCGGGTCGGCGCGGGAATGTCTGGTACGATTCGCGCGGCGCGAGTTTGAAGCGGTCGTGTCCGAGGCCATCTTGCGGGAGTATGCGGAGACGGCGTGGGAGTTGAAGATAGAGGAAAACCTGCCCCAAGACCCGCAGCCGTGGCTGAACTGGATGAACCGCCGGGCGACCATTCTGGCCCCGGTGGCGTTGAATGAACCGGTGTGCGCGGACGCAGACGATGAGAAGTTCATCGAGTGCGCTCTGGCGGCGCGGGCCGAGTACGTCGTCAGCCGCGACCGGCATTTGCTGGGATTGGAGCAGCCGTTTGGCATCCGCATGGTTGATGACCGGGAGTTTCTGGCGATTCTCAAAGGCTCTTGACGATTTTCCACAGCGGCGCAGGCGAAGGCTTCGCCCCGACGCAGCAGCCGGACTGCCGGGCGTGTCTCCAGCATTACACCGTGCTGGACCTCGACCGCGACATCGCGTAGGCCGCCAGCCTGATGGCGCGGCAACTGCGTGCCAGCGGGACCACCATCGGCGAGAACGACGTGTGGATTGCCGCCACGGCCCTGCACCACCGCCTCGCCCTGGTGACGAACAACGCGCAGCACTTTCAAAGAGTCTCCGGCCTGCAAGTGGTGGGGTAATGAGTTCGTAGAGGCCTGTTACCGGGTGATGCCGGCTTTCGTGCGAGCCGGGACGGCGCGGAGGATACAGCTTTTCCATGGTGGTGCCGTCAGGTGAACGCCTATTGGGCAAGCTTTGGAATTTCTCGTCGAACTGCTCGCAGCCATTTCAGGCATTGAAGCCGTGGCGATGACCTACCGTCCGTGGCAAACGTTTTGCTGTGCATATTTTCGCGCAATGAGCGCGAACAGATAATAACAAAGCTATGAAAAAAAGCCTCCTCTACAGTCAGACCAGCAAATGGAATGCTGGCGTCCTCGCGCATGAAGCATCGCTCGGTCTGGTCCACTTCAGCGGGTCCAGCTTGAACTCAACGCTCGGTAACGCGCAGCAATTGGAGTTGTCGTTCCAGGCGGCGCGCAGCGCCACGCTGGCGGCGTCCAACAACCTGCAAGCCGCCCGCGCCACCGCCATTCTTTACGCGGAGAACGCGCGCCGGGTGCTCAAATCGTTCCTGGGGGACAAATGGTCCACGGCCTGGACGCAGGCGGGCTGGGTCAATCGCACGCTCGTCATTCCAACGAATACGGCTGGGACGGTGAACCTGGTCCGGGCGTTGCAGTCGTATTTCACGGGCCATGCGGCACAACAGAACGCGGCCGCGGGGGTGACGGCGCAGGTGGCCGGCACGCACGTCACGGCGCTGGGCGCCGCCGAGACCGCGCTGAACACCGCCAAATGCGGTCAGCGCGCCAAGCGCGATGCCCGCGACACCGGGCACGAATTGCTCACGGGGCAGTTGCGCGGTTCGCGCAAACAGGTCGAATCGTTGCTGAAGTCGGATGACGCGTGCTGGCTGGGTTTTGTTTCCCGTGTGCCGTCGGACCTCCGCGCGCCGGAGCCGGTGACGGTCATCGAGGCGCGGCCCGGTTTCCCCGGTCACGTCTCGTTGGACTGGTTGGACAGCCTGCGGGCGGATTGGTATGAGATCGAAGCGGCGGTGGGCGACGCGGTGGAGTTCGTCCACGCGGCCACGGTGCATGACACGGTGGCGGACCTGGAGTTCCCGCCGGGGGTGACGGTGAAGTTGCGGGTGAAGGCGCGAAACAGTGCCGGTGAGAGTGCGCCCAGCCCGGTGGTGACGGAGCAGGTGCCGCAAGCGCCGGCGGTGGCGGCGTAGGGCGGCGGCTCAGTGGGTGTGATTAAAAGCGGTTGAGGCGAAAGGTAATTCAAGACTGCGCGCGGACCGCCGTGAGGATTGCGGCGCTCCGGCTCTCACTCACTTTTAATCACACCCATCTTAGAGCCAAAATGAAATAAGCGATTGAATTCTTCCGCTCTCGCGCTTTACTTCCCGCCCGCTCGCGCCATACTCCGGCGCAATGGCGAACGTCGAATGTCGAATGGCCGGTGATGGGTGCCGACGTCCGGGCGGAACTATCCGCGCGCCCTTCACGCTTCATCCGCCATTCGTCATTCGTCATTTCTCCCGCATCCCGTCATGGCCAATCTCGCCATCAACCTAGCTGGCATCAAATCGCCGAACCCGTTCTGGATCGCCAGCGGCCCGCCCGCCAACACCGCGCACCAATGCCATCGCGCCTTCGAGGCCGGCTGGGGGGGCGTGGTGTGGAAGACCATCGGCGATCCCATCGTCAACGTCTCCTCGCGCTACTCGGCCTTGAACCTCGGCGCGACGCGCATCGCCGGGTTCAACAACATCGAGCTCATCAGCGACCGTTCCGTCGAAACCAACTTCCGCGAAATCGCCGAGGTGAAAAAACGCTGGCCCGACCGCGCCGTCATCGCCTCGCTCATGGTGGACACGCGCGAGCGCTGGCACGAGTTCATGAAACGCTCCGCCGACGCGGGCGCGGATGGCGTGGAGTTGAATTTCGGCTGCCCCCACGGCATGTGTGAGCGCGGCATGGGTTCCGCCGTGGGACAGAACCCCAAGGTCGCCGAGACCATCGTCGGCTGGGTGGTGGAAGCGGCGACCATCCCGGTGATCGTCAAGCTCACGCCGAACATCGCGGACGTCACCGTCGCCGCCCGCGCCGCGAAGAAGGCCGGCGCGAACGCCATCTCGCTCATCAACACGATCAACAGCATCACGCAGGTGAACCTCGACACGTTCGTGCCGGAACCCTTCGTGGCCGGCCTCAGCACGCATGGCGGCTACTGCGGTCCGGCGGTGAAGCCCATCGCGCTGAACATGGTGCAGAGTTGCGCGGCGGACGCGGACGTGCGCCTGCCCATTTCCGGCATCGGCGGCATCAGCAACTGGCGCGACGCGGCGGAGTTCATCGCGCTCGGCTCGACGAGCGTTCAGGTTTGCACCGCCGTCATGCACCACGGCTTCCGCATCGTGGAGGACATGATTGACGGCCTGAACGAGTATCTCGACAGCAAAGGCTTCAAGAGCGTCGAGGAACTGCGCGGACGCGCCGTGCCCACACTCAGGAATTGGGAAAAGCTCGACCTCAACTATCAGCGTGTCGCCCGCATTGACTACGCCAAGTGCATCGGTTGCAATCTCTGCTACATCGCCTGCGAAGACGGCGCGCACCAGTGCATTGACCTCGTTCCGCCCGATGGCTACGGCCTCGGACCGGGCCGCGTGCCCGGCAAGCCGGTTCCCCAAGTGCGCGAGGAAGATTGTGTCGGCTGCAACCTCTGCTCGCTCGTCTGCCCGGTGGATGGCTGCATCACGATGACGAGCCTCGACACCGGCAAGGCGCGCATGAGTTGGAGCGACTACCAGGAGAAGCTCGCGCGCGGCGAGATGAAGCCGATCCCGGCGCATCCGTGATCGCTCTTGCCCTGCCACAACCAACGAACTAATCTTTTGCCATGACTTGGGTTGAAGTTTGCGGAGAAAAGCAGTTGCAAGACCTGCCGTACAAGATCGAACTGAACCGGCGCGGCCAAATCATCATGAGTCCCACCCGTTACAAGCACGGCTATTATCAGGCGGAAATCGCCTTGTCGCTGAAGAAGCTTTTGCCGCACGGATTTGTTGCGACCGAGTGCGCCGTGGATACCGATGAGGGAACCAAGGTGGCCGATACGACCTGGTCTTCGGCTGAACGGTTTCAGGTCAACAAGGACGCCTTCAGTTGCCCCATCGCCCCGGAAATCTGCGTCGAAGTCCTCTCCCCGTCGAACGACTGGGACGAGATGATGGCCAAGCGGGATTTGTATTTCCAGAAAGGCGCGCACGAATACTGGCTCTGCGACGAGTTTGGCAAGATGACGTTTTTCAGTCCGTCGGGAGAATCGGCCCGGAGCACGATGTGCCCGGACTTCCCGCCGCGCATCGAGGGTTGACCGGGCGGCGCCACTGGGAGAGTCAGAATTTTCACGTCCTTTTCCACACTCGACGCGCCCGGCATCACCGCGTAAGCTGTGCTCGTCATGGCAGCGATTCTTGAAATCCCGGAAGTTCGCCAGCGCGTCTCGCCGCTGTCGGTGGAGGAGTATCACCGGCTCGACGAGTTCAACGAGAACGGTCGGCGCACGGAACTCATCCGCGGCATCCTCATTGAGAAAATGTCCAAGTCACCCCAGCACTGCTCGATTGCCAAGTACCTGTGCGACATAATCGCCGCGTGCCTTCCACCGGGCTTTGTGGTGCGACACGAGGATCCGCTCACACTTGGGGACTCTGAGCCGGAACCAGATGTTGCCGTCGTTCGGGGCGGGAAAGCGGACTTTGTCCAGGCGCATCCCACCACCGCCGAACTTGTCGTCGAAGTCGCCGTCTCCAGCGCGGCCCTCGACCGCGAGAACGCTTCGCTCTACGCTGAGGCCGGCGTGAAGGAATACTGGATTATCATCGGCACCACCCGGCAGGTGGAAGCGTATCGCCGCCCGGAGAACGGGCGCTATCAGGACAAGTGCCTGTTCGGTCCCGATGACACTCTCGAATGCGGCGCAGTGCCCGCCCTGCGGATTCGCGTCGCCGACATCTTCGTCTGACTCGTGTAGCAGTCTGCTCAAGATACCCATGCGTCGCCGCGCAGGACAGCCGGGCGGGGTGAACCGAGATTCATGACTTCCCATCACGTCAAAGTCTTCCCCTCCAAGGCGTCGTTGCCGAAGGCCGATCAACTCGCCTGGAAAATCGCCGAAGTCGCTTCCAACAACGCTTCCATCGATCCTGCCGTCGCGGAGATGGTCATCAACCGCCTCGTTGACAACGCTGCCGTCGCCCTCGCCGCGATCAACCGTACGCCCGTTGCCAACGCCCGCACGCAGGCGCTCGCGCATCCGCGCGCTGGCGGGGCGACGCTGTTCGGCGTGACGTCGGAGCAACGCTTCGAGTGCGAGTGGGCCGCGTGGGCCAATGGCGTGGCCGTGCGCGAACTCGACATGCACGACACCTTCCTCGCGGCGGATTACTCGCATCCGGCGGACAACCTCCCGCCGCTGCTCGCCGTGGCGCAGCAATGCGGTCGCAGCGGCGCGGACCTGCTGCGCGGCATCGTCGTCGCCTACGAAATCCAGATGAACCTCGTGCGCGGCATCTGCCTGCACGCGCACAAGAAGGACCACATCGCGCATCTCGGCCCGTCCGTCGCCGCCGGACTCGGCGCGCTGTTGCGGCTCGATACGGAGACGATTTATCAAGCCGTGCAACAGGCCGTCCACGTCAGCTTCACCACGCGCCAGTCGCGCAAGGGCGAGATTTCGAGTTGGAAAGCCTGCGCGCCCGCGCACGCCGGCAAACTCGCCATCGAAGCCGTGGACCGCGCCATGCGCGGCGAGAAAAGCCCGTCGCCGGTTTACGAAGGCGAGGACAGCGTCATCGCGTGGATGCTCGGGGGGAAGGATGCGACGTACGAAGTGCCGCTGCCCGCGCGCGGCGAGCCGTGCCGCGCCATCCTCGATTCCTACACGAAGGAGCACTCCGCCGAGTACCAGGCCCAGGCGTGGATTGACCTCGCGTTCCGCCTGCGCGGAAAAATTTTCGGGCTGGGAGCCGGTCTGGAAAGTGGCGCTGGCGCCCTCGCCAGCGAAAGTCCTGCGGGCGCCCCGCCCGCAGCCAGCACGGCAGGCGGGGTGCCCGCCGGACCCCGGCAGGCGTGGGCGCCTGCCCCACTACCCATTTCCGAAGCGGCACTAAGCGCCATCCGCGAAATCATCATTCATACCAGCCACCACACGCACTTCGTCATCGGGACCGGTGCTGGCGACCCGCAGAAGATGGACCCGCACGCCAGCCGCGAAACGCTCGACCACAGTTTGATGTTCATCTTCGCCGCCGCGCTGCACACCGGTTGCTGGCATCATGCGAAGAGCTACGCGCCTGAAGTGGTGCAACACCCCGGCCTCGTTGCGCTCTGGCGGAAGATTCGCACGGTGGAAGACGCGGAGTGGACGCGCCGTTACCACGCAGCCGACCCGCGCGAGAAAGCCTTTGGCGGTCGCGTCGAGATCATCTTCACCGACGGCCACAGACTCACGGATGAAATCGCCGTGGCCGACGCGCATCCGCTCGGCGCGCGGCCGTTCGGGCGGGCCAACTACATCCGCAAGTTCCAGACACTCACGGAAGATTTGGTTTCCAAGGAGGAGAGCGAGCGATTCCTTGCCGCCGTGCAGCGCCTGCCGGAACTTCAACCGGCTCACCTGTCCGGACTCAATGTCGCCTTGCCCGCTGGACGGCTGACTTGCGCGATGCGCGATCACCGTGGCATTTTCTGACGCGATGATTCTCGTAACAAAATTCGCAGCGGAAAAACGCGCCGCCTTCCGCGCCGCGTTGAAGTCCGGCGCGTTGCTCCGATTCCCTGGTGCCTTTTCGCCGCTCGTGGCGATGGTGATCGAGCGGCGGGGCTTCGAGGGCGTTTACATCTCCGGCGCGGCGCTCTCGGCGGATTTGGGTCTGCCGGACATCGGGCTGACGACGCTCGCGGAAGTCGCCGCGCGCGGTCGGGCCATCGCGCGGGTCACGTTGCTGCCGGCCATCATTGACGCCGACACCGGCTTCGGCGAACCGTTGAACGCCGCGCGCACGTTGCAGGAGTTGGAGGAGGCCGGGCTGTGCGGCTGTCACTTCGAGGATCAGCAGAATCCGAAACGCTGCGGCCATCTCGACGGCAAGTCGCTGGTGCCCGCCGCCGACATGGTGAAGAAGATTCGCGCCGCCGTCGGCGTGCGGCGCGATGCGAACTTCGTCATCATCGCGCGCACGGACGCGCGGGCGTCCGAGGGTTTGGCCGGCGCCATTGAGCGCGCGAAGGCTTACGTGGACGCGGGCGCGGACATGATTTTCCCCGAGGCGCTGGCGGACGAAGGCG
Organism: Verrucomicrobiota bacterium; assembly: GCA_031378375.1. GTDB lineage: Bacteria > Verrucomicrobiota > Verrucomicrobiia > Limisphaerales > JANNEF01 > JANNEF01. Next base: position 15,286 of record JANNEF010000081.1, read on the forward strand.
AGTTCGAGAAGTTTCGCCAGGCCACCAGCGCGCCGTTGCTGGCGAACATGACCGAGTTCGGAAAAACGAAGCTGCTGACGACGCAACAACTCGCCAGCCTCGGCGTGAACGTGGTGATTTATCCCGTGACCACCCTGCGGCTGGCGATGAAGGCGGTGGAGGAAGGGCTGGCCGCGTTGCGGCAACACGGCACGCAGGAGCCGTTGCTGGACCGGATGCAGACGCGCGCGGAGCTTTACGAACTGCTGCGCTACGAGGACTACGCCCGGTTCGATCGGGACATCTACAACTTCAAGCTGTGACCGCGTCCGCGTGGTTCAACCGTTGCTCCGAAGTGGGAGGAACACCGATAGCGGTGCGCGGCCTTCACGCCGCTTCAAAGTCCATAAGTCTGCGAGTGAGAGCCTGCCCTTTTTCCGTCGCACGCTGAAGCGGCCTGAAGGCCGCGCACCGTGCGTCTCGGAGCAGGCTCGCTCGCGGGCTGCTTCGGAGTTCGACTTCAAGCAACGACGTCCTTGATGACTTCCCCGTGAACGTCCGTCAGGCGACGGTCAATGCCGTTGTGCCGAAACGTGAGCTTCTCGTGCTCGATGCCGAGCAGGTGCAGCACCGTCGCGTGCAGGTCGTAGCAGTAGGTCGGGTGTGTGGCGGCCTTGTAGGACCACTCATCGCTTTCGCCGTAACTCACGCCGCCCTTGAAGCCGCCGCCGGCAATCCATGAGGTGAACGTGAACGGATTGTGGTCGCGGCCCTTCTCGCCCTGGCTGCACGGCATCCGGCCAAACTCCGTCGTCCAGATGACGAGGGTGTCGTCGAGCAGGCCGCGCGCTTTCAAGTCCTTCAACAACGCGGCGGCGGGCCGGTCCATGCTGGTGCCCATTTCGCCGTGGTCCCGGGCGATGTCTTCGTGCGAGTCCCAGTTGCGGCGGGGAAAACCGTTGTCCGCGCCGCTCCAGACTTGCACGAAACGCACGCCGCGCTCCAGCAGGCGGCGCGCAATGAGACAATTCCGCCCGAAGTCCTCGGTGACTTTTTCGTTGAGGCCGTAAAGCTTCTTCGTCGCGTCGCTCTCGCCGGCGAGGTCGAGCACGTCGGGCGCGCTCAACTGAAGTTTCGCGGCCAGTTCGTAGGCGGCGATGCGCGCGTCGAGCCGCGAGTCGCCGGGACGCGCGGCCTGATGCTCGCGGTTCAACTGAGCGAGCACCGCCAGCGCGTCGGCGTCGCTGGCCTTGGTGATGTAACTCTTTTCCGGCGGCAGCAGGTCGGCGATGGGATTCTTCGCGCCGGGGCGAATCATCGTGCCTTGATGCGACGCGGGCAGAAAACCGGCGGACCAGTTCTTCGGCCCGTTCGGCGGATAGCCGCGCGAATCGGGCAGCACGACAAACGTCGGAAGTTTTTGGTTCCCGCTGCCCAGCCCGTAGCTCACCCACGCGCCGGCGCTCGGAAAGCCCGGCAGCACGAAGCCGGTGTTCTGCATGAACGTCGCGGGGCCGTGAACATTCGACTTCGCCAACATCGCGTGCAGGAACGCGATGTCATCCACGCAATCCGCCAGGTGCGGCACCAGGCCGCTCATCCATTTGCCGCACTGGCCGTGCTGCTTCCAATCCCACGGCGACGCCATCACGCTGCCGGGATCGCTCTGGAAGAGTTCCACCTTGCCGCCGGGATCGAACTTCTGTCCCTTGCGCTTAATCAACTCCGGCTTGTAGTCGAACGTGTCGCACTGGCTGGCCGCGCCGGACATGAAGAGTTGCACGACGCGTTTGGCTTTCGCGGGATGATGCAGGCCGCCGTTGAAATCCGCGCGTGGCCTGGCGGCGGGCGTGTCGGCCAGCAATCCCTCCGAGCCCAGCAGATGCGCCAGCGCGATGCCGCCCAGCCCGCCGCCAAAGCGCCAGAGAAACTCGCGGCGATCAAACGAACTCGCGCCTGGAGCGAAGGGGTGTTCTTGCGAGGAGCAGATGTGGGAGGCGGAGGGCATGGGCGCGTCATCTAGGTGGCGAAAGAATGCGTATGGACGTTCTGCTCCCCGTCACGGAAGAGAACCCATGAGCCGCTGAAACTCACGAATTGTTCCCCTGAACCAGGGAAAGGTAGTGGGGCAGGCTTCCAGCCTGTCATGGCGGGCATCCTGCCCGCGAAAGGGACTGGGGCGGGAAGCCCCGGCGGCAGGCTGGAAGCCAGCCCCACAACC
>JANNEF010000212.1:0-3157 GCA_031378375.1 Verrucomicrobiota bacterium
GTGCGAAGCGCAAGAAGAATTCACTCCGCATCGAGCGGCTTTTCAGTGATGCGAAGGTCAAGCCCTTCGACCAGATCGAATGGGACAAGCGCACCGCCGAGATCACGGATGACAGCGGCAAGGTGATCTTCAAACAGGAAAATGTGGAGGTGCCCAAGTCGTGGTCGGCGCTGGCCACGAAGGTGGTGGTGTCAAAATATTTTTACGGGGAGCAGCACACAAGCGAGCGGGAGACTTCGGTGCGGCAGTTGATCCATCGCGTGTGCCGGACGATCGCGGATTGGGGCGTGCGGGACGGTTACTTCAACAAGGCGGATGGCGAGGTGTTTTACGATGAGTTGGTGTGGTTGTGCGTGAACCAGTATGGCGCGTTCAATTCGCCGGTGTGGTTCAACGTGGGGTTGTATCACGAGTACGGCGTGGGCAAGGAGTCGTCGAAGGGGAACTGGTTTTACAATCGCAAGACGGGCGAGGCGGAGCGGGCGCGCACGCAGTATGAGTATCCGCAGGGCAGCGCGTGCTTCATCCAGTCGGTGGACGACAACATGGAGAGCATCATGCACCTGGCGTATTCGGAGGCGATGCTGTTCAAGTACGGGAGCGGCACGGGCACGGATTTGTCGCCCATTCGCAGCAGCCGGGAGAAGTTGAGCGGGGGCGGGCGGCCGAGCGGGCCGATGAGTTTCCTGAAGGTGTATGATCAGGTGGCCAACGTGGTGAAGAGCGGCGGCAAGACGCGGCGCGCGGCGAAGATGAACACGTTGCGCGACTGGCACGGGGACATCGAGGAGTTCATTGACGCGAAGCAGCGGGAGGAGAAGAAGGCGTGGGCGCTGATTGAACAGGGTTACGACGGGTCGTTCAACGGGGACGCCTACGGCAGCGTGATGTATCAGAACGAGAATCTGTCGGTGCGCGCGAGCGATGAGTTCATGCAGGCGGCCGTGGAGGGCCGGGAATGGTGGACGCGCACGACGACGACGGGCAAGCCGTTGCAGAAGAAGGACGCGCGGTCGTTGCTGACGAAGATCGCGGAGGGGACGTGGACGTGCGGCGATCCGGGGATGCAGTTCGACGGGGCGATCCAGCGGTGGCACACGTGCAAGGGCACGGAGCCGATTCACTCGACCAATCCGTGCAGCGAATATGTGTTCCTGAACAACACGGCGTGCAATCTGGCGTCGCTGAACCTGATGAAGTTCAAGCGCGAGGACGGGACGTTCGACACGACGCGGTATCAGGCGGCGGTGCGGCTGTATATCACGGCGCAGGAGATTCTCGTGGACAACGCGAGTTATCCGACGAAGGAGATCGCGGAGAACTCGCACATTTACCGGACGCTGGGGCTGGGTTACGCGAATCTGGGGTCGCTGATCATGAGCTACGGGCTGGCGTATGATTCCAACGAGGGCCGCGCGCTGGCGGGCGCGCTGACGGCGATCATGACGGGGCACGCCTACGAGCAGAGCGCGGAGATCGCGCGGGTGAAGGGGGCGTTCGCCGGGTATCGCGATGCGCGTTGTGCGCACGTCAGCAAGCCGCTGGGGAAGGACAACGTGGCGGCGATGCTGGGCGTGATCAAACAGCATCGCGAAGCGGTGGAGGCCATCCAGCCGAGCGCGGATTTCAATTATCTGAAGGACGAAGCGCGGCGGTGCTGGGATCTCGCATTGGAGCGCGGTCAGCAGGTGGGTTATCGCAACGCGCAGGTGACGGTGCTCGCGCCCACGGGGACGATCGCGTTCCTGATGGATTGCGACACGACCGGCGTGGAACCGGACATCGCGCTGGTGAAATACAAACTGCTGGCGGGCGGCGGGATGTTGAAGATCGTCAATCGCACGGTGCCCGAAGCGCTGCGATGCCTCGGTTACAGCGAGGACAAGGCGCGGGCCATCGTGGCGCATGTCGAGAAGTTCGACACCATCGAGGACGTGGAGGAGACGTCAACGGAAGGCCGGACGCAGACGTTCAGCAGCGGGCTGAAGGCGGAGCATCTGTCGGTGTTCGACTGCGCGTTCCGGGCGAATCTCGGGCAGCGCAGCATTCATTACCTGGCGCATTTGAAGATGATGGGAGCGGCGCAGCCGTTCATCAGCGGGGCGATTTCCAAGACGGTGAACATGCCCAGCGACTGCACCGTGGACGAAATCCGTGATGCCTATGTGCAGGCGTGGAAGATGGGCTTGAAGTGCGTGGCGATTTACCGCGACGGTTCCAAGCGCTCGCAACCGCTCAACACGAAGAAGACCAACGAAGCCGGCCGGGAAGAGACCACGGCCACCCGTTTCCGGGAAATGGAGACGGAACTGGCCCGGTTGCGCGAGGAAGCCGGACAGCCGTTGCGTCGGCGCCTGCCCGAAACGCGTGCGGCGATCAACCACAAGTTCGACATCGCCGGGCACGAAGGTTACCTGACCGTGGGCCTGTTCCAACACGGCCAACCGGGCGAGTTGTTCATCACCATGGCGAAGGAGGGTTCGACGATCGGCGGCTTGATGGACAGCATCGGCACGCTGACGAGCATGGCACTGCAATACGGGGTGCCGCTGGACGCGCTGGTGCGCAAGTTCGCCCACCAGCGATTCGAGCCGAGCGGCTTCACGCGGAACCCGGAAATCCGCAACGCCGCCTCGATCACAGACTACGTGTTTCGCTGGATGGCGCACCAGTTTATTCCCGGCTACCGGGAAGCCAACACGCCCGGCCGCGCGCAACAGGAGTTGCCGATACCGGGTCTGCTCGAAGAGATCAAAAAAAAAGTAAACAAGCCGGTCAGTGATTTGCCGTTGTCGGATGACACGGAGGTCATTGCGATCAAAGCGGCGGGTGATACGGGCAATGGCGCCCACAATGGACGCGGTTCAGTCCACGGACGGACGATTGCAACCCTGAGTGACGCCATTGCCCACTTTCAGCAGGACGCGCCGTCGTGCCCGACCTGCGGAAACATCACCGTCCGCAACGGTGCCTGCCACAAGTGCCTGAACTGCGGCGAGAGCCTGGGCTGCTCGTAGGAACGGTGTTCACTCGCATGAGAAAGTATCGAGGCCACGACCCGGCGCAGCGATCGCAGGAGGCCCGCCCGCGCGTCGTTGTCCGGCGGGTCGCCCGAACCCTCCGGGCGTATAAAAACCCCGTGGCCGGGCATATAAAC
>JANNEF010000230.1:0-8412 GCA_031378375.1 Verrucomicrobiota bacterium
CAGCAGAGCCGCCGCCGACACGCCCTGCGCCTCCGGTTTGCTGCGTGGAAAGGAGAACGGTTTTGCCCCGGCGGCGTGGCCAGTGCCGGCGACAGCAAGGAGGGCGAGACAAACGATAAGCTTGGTCAAATAGTGCATAGAGGTAACGCGCCCTTGTTGCCTGAAATTCAAACCGGTGTCACCAACTGAATCCTCAACTGAATTCTTAGGCGAAGCTGGTGGCGGCGACATCCTGTGGATCAGGCTTCCAGTCTGACCCACAGTCTCAAACAGTTCCTGGCCCACTTATTCTAATGCGCTTTCAAGTTGAGCCTGCGAACACCACAGAACTTCATGCCGAGTCGAGTGCCATGTTTGTATTAGTCTCATCTTGAACGCGACTTAGAATTAACCGGCGGTGAGAGTCGCCAGGTCGGTGGTAGGTGGCACCTTTGTCTGGCCCGGCCTTCGGCTGGTGAACCCCGTGGGCCAAGTCTCGAATGCGTTTCCACTACGGGACGATGTGTGTTCCCGCCGGCTTGAGGCGCATCGGCCATTGTCGCCAATCGGCGCCTTTGTCTCGGAGCAGGCTTCCGGGCATGCGGTCATGGGTCTGGCTTTGCAAATCAGCCAGGGCCGGGAGTTGAAGTTTGGCCGCGATTTCGAGCGTCAGGAAAAACTGTCCGACGTCGTGCGCGGCGCGGAGTTCGGGCGGCAGAATGGTCTGGCCGGCGCGATGAACCTCGCGCACGTATTCGCCGCAGGGCACGCCGATGAACCACGGCGTCCGCATTTCCAAAATATTTTTGCCCGCGTCCCATTCCAGCCAGGCGTTGGCGAGCGTGTTCAACGGGCCGGGCGGCGGCGCGGGCAGCGGGCCGACGATCATCATGGCGACGCCTTCGACGTGGCGCGCGAGCGGGTCGGTGATGCTCCCGTCCGCGCGCAACCGCGCGCAGGCAGCGGCGACTTGCGGCCAGTCCACCCGCGCCAGTTCGCGGCCGCCGACCAGTCCGAGAATGGGCATCTCCGTATAAAAATCGGCGCGCACGAGGAAGGCGTCGGGAAAGACTTCGCGGAAGGTGCGGGCGATGGTTTCAAACTGCGGGCGTGTGAGTTGAAAGAGCGGCAGCCATTGGCAGAACAGGCCGCCGGGTTTGAGTGAGCGGCGGACGTTTTGATAATGTTCCAGCACGAACAGCCGCCCTTCGCCCGTGCGCCACGGCAGAAACAGGTCGCCCACCACCACGTCGTAAGCGCCGGGCCGCGCGGCGATGATTGAGCGGGCGTCTTCCTCGAAAAAGCGGACGCGCGGATCGGCGAAGACCTGGCGGTGATAGGAGCCGAAGAATTCGCGCGCGTACTTCAGCACGAGCGGCGACAACTCGATGGCCTCGATGCGTTCGATCTCCGGATGCAACGCCACCCCGCCGACCGTGCCGCCGGTGGCCACGCCCAGGCACGCCACCGCGCGGGCGCGTCCGTGGAGCAGCAGCGGCAGGTGCGCCTGGCGCTCCTGGTTGAACTGCGCCTTCGTGCCGCCGAGCGTGTAGCTGTTGTTGAACAGCATCTGCCAGTCGCCGGGGCCGCACTCCAGCGTGGCCACGACGCCTTCGCGTCCGACCGTGACGGCGGCCAGCCGCTCGCCGCGATTGACGGTTGTCTGCGGCAGTTCGCGGGTGAACCACGCGCTGGCGGCGAGCGTGAGCACCAGGGCGGTGGTGACGGCGCTCATCCGGGAGCGGTTTGACGACCGCGTTTGCCGGAGCGCGACCACGACGAACAGGGCACCGTAGCCCGCGGCCAGGACGGTGACGGTGGTCCACAAGCCAAAGGCTGGCGCGAGCCGCGACTGGCAAAGTTCCGCGCCGAGCCAGCCGCCCAGCCCGTTCCAGGCCAGCAGCACGCCCACCCGCCGCGCTCCCGCGGTGATCGCGTCGCGCAGCAACAACGGGAAGATCAATCCGGCGGCGACCAGCGCGGGGCCGACCGCCACGCCGCCTAGTTTCATCACTTCCCACACGTACGGCAGCGGCGGCAGTTCGTAGGGCAGGATGCGCAACCCTCCGCGTATCCCGGTGAGCAGGAACGGCTGGACGGCGCAGAGCAGTCCCGCCGCCGCGAGCGCGACTCCGAGCGCGCGTCCCGCTCCCAGCCCGCGCGCTAGCCGGGCGCGAGCATGGCCGCCAGCGTGAGCGCGGCCAGCACCAGCGCGAGCACGAGGCCGCCGGAGAACAGCGAATTGATCGTCACCTGCGCCAACTGGTGTTGGAAGATGACTTCCAACGCCAGCACGAGGAAGCCGGAGCAGAACGCGAGCAAACAACCCCGGCTTCCACCGGCGAGATCGGCGGAAGGAGCGAGCGTGGAATCCGGGCGTTCGGCTGCCATGGGCGCGGCGCTGGTTTGCGCGGGACGGAAAGTCCGCGCTCCGAGGAACGCGGCGAGGCCGACCAGCGCGTTGGCGGCGATGGCGGTGAGGGCCGCGCCGGTCAGTCCCAGCCGGGGCAGCAGCCAGAGCAGTGTCACGCCGATGCCGGGCACGCCGCCGCAGGTGTTCACCGCGTAGAGCCACACCGCCCGATTGCCGGCGAGCGCGCCGTCCTGAGCCAGCGCGCGCACGAGCCACGGCAGCACCAGCCCCATCGCCGTGGCGGCGGCGTGACGAGCAGGAGCGGAACGAGCAGTTTCAGCCAGGGGTTGCCGGGCAGGCCCGGGTGCAAGGCTCCCGCCAGGTTCATGCAGAACAGCGCGGGCAACGCCAGCGCGGCGACGCGCTTCCAGAAATCGGCGCCCGCCCCGGCCCGGCGCGACGCGAGCCACGCGCCCAGCAAATCCACCAGCCGGCGCGTCCAGACAATTTCATGCGCCAGTCCCGCCGCGCCGCTGGCCAGCGTGAGGGCGATGGCCAGCGGAAAAAGCCGCGCGGAACGTGGCGGATCGGAAGGCGTGTTGGTCACATCTTATTGCCCCAGGCCGCGGCGCTTTGCCTCCGGTCAGCCAGGGCGGCCGGTACGCGGTTAGACCTCACGGCGTGGTCACGCGCAGCCGGTAGAAGTGATTCGTCCCGGCGGCGGCCGGATGGACGAGCGATTGCAGACGGTTGTTGCCCGCCAGAGGACCGGCGGCGGTCGTCCACGAGTTGCTGACGCCAAGCGCGGGGGTGGTTTCCAGATAGTAGCTGCTGCCCGACCGGGTGCCGAAGGTGGCGGTGTTGGTGTTGCTGGTCCGGCGGAGGGCCGCGATGGTCGTGTCCGCCTGGAAGTGCAGGTAAAAAATATCCGAGCGCGGGTGGATGGGGCCGCCGCCCGCGCCGTTGGCCGAGAGATCACGGAGACGAAAGCCGACGGTGTGCAGTCCGGCTTTGGTGGTGGTGAAGTAGCGTCCGTGAATGTGCCCGTAGGGATCGGCGCCAGGTTCGCCGTTGTTTTCGCTCAACAGGAAGTGATTCGCGCTGTTCGTCGTGCCCACGGGCACGGTGAAACGCACCGTGGCGACGCCGGAATTCTCGTCCACCTCCCAGAGGCTGAACTGGCTGTTGACCGGGCCGGCAACGGAGACGACTTGCAAGTCGAGTTGCGCGCCCAGGGCGGCGTGGCCGAAGGCCGGTCCGCCCAGGTCCGGGGTGGCGGGCAGCGCGGCGAAGCTGAGGCTGCCTTGATGGGTGTTGGCGAACGGGCCGGCATTGGTGGGGGTGAGGTGGACGACGTAGCCGGAGTTGGTGACGTAGGTGCCGCCGTTGGCGAAGTAGAGTTGCGAGTTCTGCACGGGGCTGAAGGCGCCGGCGTTGATGTGGATGTGTTGTTGCGCACCCGCCGTGGCGACGGTCAGGAAAAGTCCAGTGAACCAGCCGCGCGCATGGCAGAAGGAGATTTTTTTCATGAGGCGAAGTGCGGCAGCCCGGCCGGCGACCAACCGGGCTACCCGGGGTTGGCAGCAATCTATTTCCGCCGGCGTGCCAGCAGCACGACGGCACCGCCGCCGAGAACCAGCAACGCGATCGTGCCTGGTTCCGGCACGGCGGCGAAGTTGATCAACAACAGATCCGACGCCGTGTGAATCGGCCCGCCACCCGCGCCGTTCGCCGAAGTGTCATACAAACGAAAGCCGACGGTGTAAGTGCCGCCCATGTCAGCGGTGAGACGCCGTCCGTGGTGATGCCCGAACGGGTCGGCCCCCGGTTGGCCGGCCCCGAGGCCGGCGTCGCTCAGATCCCACAACGCCGTGGGCATCAGGCTGCCCACGGTCATGCTGAGGGTCGGGCTGGCCGCACCCTCTTCCCAAAACCCGAAGGTGCCGCCTGCCGGGCCGCTCACGGACTCGATGCGCGTTCGGATGAAGGAACCGGGGGCCGGGGCGTTGAGCACCGGCCCGCCATTGTTCGTCGTCGTGGCCAGCGCGGTGAGGGTGATGCCGCCCTGGAAGAAGCCGGCGTAGGTGCCACCGTTGGTGTAAAGGAGGTTCTTCACGTAGCCGGAACTGGCGGCGAAGATGTTGCCGTTGGCGAAGGTCAGCGCGTCGCTCTGGCTGGTGCCAGCCGCGCCGGCGTTGAGGTGCCCATGTTGAGCCTGGACGCCGTGGGCGGCGAGCAACAGGGCGGCGAGCAGGGCCGCGTTTCTTTGGAGGGTGATGGTTTTCATGGTCATTGTTCTGATGATTGTGATTGTTGGTTGAGTCATGGTTTTCCGTCGGGCCGCACGAAGCGTCCGCCGGTTTGGGGGAGTTCAGTTTTGACTTTCGACCACGAGAGCAATTCCGCGTGCGCGTCCACGAACAGGTAGTTCGCCGACTGCCGGTGCCGGTCCACCGCCACTTGTTCGGCGAACGCGGTGGGCGTGAAGCCGCCCGCCGCGTCGTCGGCGAAATGGAAATGGTCGGAACCGGTGAAGTCCGTGTGGCACTCGGTCATGTAAAACGTGTCCGAGGGCGCGGGGACGCTCGTGACTTTGGAAAAGTCCAGTTGCGCCGCGCCGGAGGGGCGCGGAGTCAGAAAGTCGTTGATGGCATAACTGTAAAGGCGCGTTTTGTCGGGGTCGTCGGGGCAGCGATACATGATGGCACCCCCGGCGTAGGGCTGGAGCGTGCCCACCCACGACTTGCGACTGTGGGAGGAACTGGGCAGGACATCATCATTGTCGTCGGCGTAGAGGAGCGCGGCCAGGCCAATCTGCTTGAGATTGTTCAGGCATTGGACGGTGCGGGCGCGGCCCTTGGCCTGCGCGAGGGCGGGCAACAACAGCCCCGCCAGGATCGCGATGATCGCGATCACCACCAGCAACTCTATCAATGTGAAACCGACGTTCCGCTTGGACATAAGCCGACGTTCCGACAAACCGCTTTGGGGAATGGAGCAAATGAGAGAACGACGCGCACCGGCGCGGCTTCTCCCGACAGCACACGCAGCGCGGGCATGAGCGCCGCGCCGCCGGGCCGATGGGTCAGGCGGATCGGGGCGGCGGAGTGGGAGGAGTTTCGGAGCGGGAAACCAGGACATCCCAATGATGCCCGTGGAAAGCCGGAAGCAAGGGCGGCGAGAAAGCGAGTTCGCAGCGGAAACAGATCAGATCAAGTTTGGTCTGCACCTTCTGCGCGGCCTGTTTCTTTTCCTGCTGCTTGCCGGCCTGGACGACCTTGCAAAGTTTGCAGGGATGCTGGCCGTCGAATGTCTTGGCCAGCGCCACCCGGAGCGGCGCGTCCTGCGAGTAATTGATCGCCATGCCGACCCACGCGACGGACTGGACGATGGCCCAATGCCCGCCGATGGCGCCGATGAGCGCCAGGACCACCATGACATGGGCGAGCTGCTTACGCATTGTCGAAGGCAGGTTGGACGGAAGCGGGGTTGTTCGTCCATTCAATCTTGTGCGACTTGGGCCGCCGCGCGCCTCTGGCAGAGGCTTTGCTACACAAGCTTCGATGTCTGCCGCGCCCACCGTTATCAGTGTGCCGCGTCCCCGCGCGTCCGTGTTGCGCCCCGACTTCCTCGTGGGCGTCGCGCTGGCCGTGGTGACGCTCGCGTTGTATTGGCCGGTCACCCACTTCGAGTTCATCAGCTTTGACGACGGTCTCTACATCACCGACAACGCGACCGTGCAGGAAGGGTTGACGCTGGACGGCGTGAAATGGGCGTTCGGCGCGTTGCATGCGAGCAACTGGCATCCGGTGACGTGGCTCTCGCACATGCTGGATTGCACGCTGCACCGGCTTAACGCGGGCGGACATCACTTCACCAACGTGCTGTTGCACGCGGCCAACACGGTGTTCCTGTTCGGATTGCTGCTGGGCTGGACGGGCGCGCGGTGGCGCAGCGCGGTGGTGGCGGGATTGTTCGCGTGGCATCCGCTGCACGTCGAGTCGGTCGCCTGGGTGGCCGAGCGCAAGGATGTGTTGAGCACGCTGTTTCTGCTGGCGACGCTGCACGCCTACGGACGTTACACGGTGCGGCGGGCGTGGGGTTGGTACGCGCTGGCGCTGGTGTGGTTCGCGCTGGGGTTGATGAGCAAGGCGATGCTGGTGACGCTGCCCTGTCTGTTGTTGCTGCTGGATTACTGGCCGCTGCGCCGCTGGCGTTTCGGCGCGGCGCGGGACGGGGAGGAACCGCCCGGCCCGCCCGTGAGACTGCGCACAATTCTGCTGGAGAAAATTCCTTTCTTCCTGCTCACGCTGGGCGTGTGCGTGGTCACGGTCGTGGCGCAGAAAAGCAGCGGCGCGCTCAAGCCGCTGGCTTCCATGCCGGTGACGGACCGCCTGTCCAACACGGTGACGGCCTACGCGGGTTACTTGTGGAAGACCATCTGGCCGGAAGACCTGGCGATCTTTTATCCGCTGCCGGGTTCATGGGCGGCGGGCACCTTGGCCATGTCGTGCGCGGTGATGGCGGGGGTGACGGCGCTGGCGTGGTGGTGGCGGGCGCGGCGTCCGTGGCTGGCGGTCGGGTGGCTGTGGTATGTGGGAACGCTGGTGCCGGTGATCGGCCTGGTGCAGGTGGGCTGGCAGGCGATGGCAGATCGTTACACCTACGTGCCGCTCATCGGCGTGTTCGTGGCGGTGGTCTGGGGCGCGGCGGAATGGGCGGCGCGGCGGCGATTGAGCGCGTCCGTCGTGGTCGCGGCGGGCGGCGCGCTGTTGTTCAGTTGTGCGCTGGGCACGCACGCGCAGTTGCAACCATGGCGTAGCAGCGCCTTGTTGTTCGGACGCGCGGTGGAGGTGACGCGCGGCAATTATCTCGCGCATCTGGTGCTGGGCGTGGCGCTCAAGGAGATGGGCCTGCGGGCGGAGGCGGTTGCGCACTACCACGAATCGGCGCGGTTGAACCCGCGCTTCGGCCTGGCCTATTTCAATCTCGCAGTGAACATGGTGGAGATGGGGGACTTGGCGCAGGCCACGAACTATTTCGCCGAGTTCGCGCGGCTGCGTTACGACACCGCGGACAAGCAGAACGCGTTCGGCGCAACGCTGGCCAAGCACGGGCAGGTGGCGGAGGCCGTCGCACATTTCCGCGCCGCGACGGAAAGCGAGCCGGATTACGCTCGGGCGCACTACAATCTGGGCCGTGCGTTGAACGACACCGGCCAGCCGGCGCAAGCCGTCGCCAGTCTGCGCGCGGCGCTCCGGCTGCAAGCGCGCTGGCCCGCCGCGCGGCAGATCCTTGCGTGGATTCTGGCGACCACGGAGGAGGCGAAGTTGCGCGACGGCGCGGCGGCGTTGCGTCTCGCGGAAGAGGCGTGCGAACAGGCCGGCCCGCCGGACCCGCTCTACCTGGACACGCTGGCTGCGGCATTAGCGGCCTGCGGGCGTTTCGACGAAGCCGGACGCACCGCAGCGCAAGCGGTGGAACTGGCGGTCGCAACCGGGCAAAAAGATTTGGCCGGCCAGATCAATGCGCGGCACCAGTCGTACGAGAAAGGCCAGCCGTGGCGCCAGCCACACGGTGCGGCGGCACCGACGACGTCAGAGGCTCCGCGACGCGGGCGGTGAGTGGCGAACCGTGGTGTGAGGAACTGCGCGTGCGTTGAACTTTGAGCTTCCTTCACGAACGGTGCTGGAGAATATTCTGACCATTCGCACGAACCATGAAACTCACCGTCGCCAGCACTCACGGGGGATTGAGTCGCGCCGCCGTGGCCATCGGCTCGCGGTTCATCGAAGCGCCGGCGCGTGGTTCTTCCAGCCGTCTGCCGCAGGCCTGACAGCGCGACCGGGGTAACGTCAATCAACCTCCCGAATCGCCCGGCGACGCCCCTCCGCGATCTCCCGACCCACATGCTGCACGTACAAACCATCACTTCGCTCGACCTGCCGGAACTGACGCCGTATCGCACGATGCGCTGGCACAACGAACATCAGCAGCAGGGAATTTTCGTTGCCGAGGGTGAGAAGGTTGTGCGCCGGCTGCTGGAAAGCCACTTCACCGTCGTGTCGGTGGTGCTGCCG
>JANNEF010000233.1:0-28393 GCA_031378375.1 Verrucomicrobiota bacterium
CTGCGGCCCGCGCCGCCAGCCGGGGAAAAGGAACTACGAGAAACAAACAACGAAGGGGACATTCTCTCGTGAGTTAAACAGGGGACATTTCTAAAGAGTTTTGACACGCGGATATTAAAAGCCCTACTGAACTTTTGCGCGAGGTCAACGGGGGTCTAATGGATGTCGCCGTCCTCGCGCGCGAGGTCGGTGGAGATGCGCACATCTTAGCTCCAATAGGGCAGGAGTTGCCTCAGGGTCCCCCGAATTTTTTTGCGGGCGGGAGCCGGTCCCCGGCGGGTGCGGACGCCTCCGGAGCGGGGCCGCGTGCGGAGTCCCGCCCGCCGTCGGCCCGGGGTCGGTCGTGAAGCCCCCGCAGATTCAGGGAAGCCACGGATTGGATTCTTTATCGGTGGCGGCTCTGAATCGGCGGGAAAATCTCTGCGCTTCAGTGGTGTCAACCGCGAGCCTTGGTGATCGTCTGGCGGGTTTTCAGCCCCTGAAAAAGGAACGCCGGGCCTGGCCCGGCGTTCCCGTGATCGTGAATGGATGGTTTGAAGGACTCAGGCCACCACCGGCGGCGCGAAGCCTTCGCGGTAGGTGCGGGACAGGATTTCCTTGTTCGCCTTGTCGCTGTTCGTGAAGCGGTAGTTCGCGGCATCCCAGCGCAGTTCCACGCCGGGATAGCGGGTCGCCTTCACCGCGAGCAACGCCGGCTCGGTGATGCGCGAGCCGATGTCGAACGGTGTCCAGAGCGGCTTCTTGTCGCCGAGGCAATTGTCCGCCCAGTCCTTCCAGTGGTTGCGCGGCGCGACGGTCGGCTGGGGTTCGTCCTCCGATTCCTTGCCCTTGCGGAAAATCTGGGGCATGCCGTCGGCCTGGAGCAGCAGCGTGCCTTCTTCGCACACCACCATGGTGTGATTGGCTCCGGGTTTGATCGGCGGCAGGCCCAGCGCGGCGAAGGAGGGCAGCAGGGCGTCGTCGTTGTATTGCACGACGAACTTGTCGCGGGCGAACTTCCCGCCGCCCGGATAGGTGATGGTGCTCAGGTTGTGTGAAGTGTGGCCGGTGTTCGACGGCTTGGCCGTGTGGGTGATGACTGCTTCCGGCGAAGGCAGGTCGTAGGCGAAGTAGAGCAGGTCGAGCAGATGGCAGCCCCAGTCGGCGAGCTGGCCGCCGCCGGTTTCCCAGAACGCGCGCCAGCGCCGCGGCGCGAGGTCTTCGCTGTAGGGCAGCTCGGCGGTGAGCGGGCCGCGCCACAAATCCCAGTTCAGGTACTCCGGCACGGGTTTGGCCGGTGAGTAGGGGCTCAAGGCATCCGCGAAGTAATGACCGCGCGACACGCCGCCGGTCCAGACGTAGGCCGCAACGGGCCGGCCGAGCTGACTCTTGCGCAGGATTTCCACGGCCAACATGCGGCCGCGGTTGCAGGAGCGCTGGTTGCCCATTTGCGTGATCACGCCGGGGCGAGCTTTGAGGCCGTCGCGGATCATTTTCAGTTCGGCGAGCTGATGCACCAGCGGCTTCTGGCCGTAGATGTGTTTGTTGTGCTTGAGCGCATGCATCATGGCCGGGGCGTGGTGGAAGTCGGGCACGTCCACAATCACCGCGTCGAAGTCGGCGACCTTGTTGGCGAAGGCTTCGCGGTAATCGCTCATCGTCCAGGCGTTCGGATGCTCCTTCTTGATCTTGTCGATCTCCCGGCTGTCCACGTCACAGAAGCCGGCCCACTCGATCATCGGGTGGCCTTTCAAGCCGCCGCGCTGGAGGCCACCGATGCCGCCGACGCCGATCTGGAAAATGCGCAACTTGCTGTTCTTGTTGACCTGCGCGCGTGCAGGCAGGGAGAGGGATGCGAGTCCGGCGGTGATGATCGCGCCGGTCTTGAGAAAACTCCGCCGGGTCACCGGGGAGAATGAAGTGGGTATTGGTTTGGTATTCATAATAGGTCGCGCGCAATCATGCACGGAAGTCCGGGCGGCTCAAGCAAAGGATTGAGCGAGAATGGCGGCGGTTGCCACGGAGCGCGGACGGGCCGCGTTTTGATTCAGGAGACGCCCGGGCGAAGTGGGCAAGGCGCTTTGGAGCGGGCGTGCTGATTCCACCAAATAGTTTTCCGAAACAGGCTTTGACTTGCCGGCGTCACTTGGTTAAGGTGACGCCAATCCAGATACAGAACGATTCCTGAAACACAACGCCGTCTCTTTTTTGTTATGAACCTCCATGCACTCTCAACTCCGCGTAACCGCTATCAACTTGCCGCCGCGCTGGCTTCGCTCCTGATCACCCTGTCGCCGACGCTGGCGGATGTGGTCGTCGTCGAAAGCCGATCGGGCGGGAAAAACTTCGCCGCCTACGCCGAAGGCTCCGGCAACTGGGCCAACTCGACCGCGAAGAGCAGCGCGGCGGATTTGACTTCCGGAGTGGGTTCCCGGTTTGAAACGGCGGATGGCGGTTCGTTCCGAGTCACTCCCACGCTGGCGAACGCGGGCGGCACTTATTTGGTGGAAGTCACCCACGGCGTGTCGAGCAGCATCCCCACGGACCTGCAGGTTGGCATCGGCGTGACCGGCGGCACCGGGTTGCCCGCCACCACGACGAGCTTCAACCAAACGCCCGCGAACGTGTGGCGATCGGTCGGCACCATCGTATTGGATTCCGGCGTGAACAATCCGACGATCACCTTCGCCAAGCAGGCGGGCGCCACCGGCACGGGGCAGCGATTCTATGCGGACGCGGTTCGCTTCACGGATGCTTCCGACCCGTGTCTGAATTTTCCGGCGATTGTTACCGTGAACGGGCCTTTGGCCGCGGGGCAGACATTCGTGGATGTCCCGACTGTTGATAGCACCGCCATCGCGGTGACTGTCTATGCTGACGGCGTGCAAATCGGACAAAAGGCCGCAGGCATCACCGCCGGAGTCAACCGGGTGACCACCAGCGCGCTGGTCAAAGGCCAGATCATTGCCGCCACGCAGACCAGCCCCACGAGCGTCGAGAGTTGCCGGCCGTCCACGGGGCCGAAGGTTGGCGGGGGGGCCAACCCGCGCGTTCGCATTTCACTGAGCATCCGGCAGAATGCCGGCCTGACCGGGCCGATCGGGGCCAATGGCGGGACATCCGATTCCATCATCAAATTTCTGGGTGCGACGAACACGTTCGGTGGCGGCTTTGCCGCCGCGCCGGTGGGTGGCAAGGTGATTCAACCTGAAACCTGCTGGCAAACGGTGACGTTCCTGCGCGGTGAGGATCCGAACAACCCGGTGGACAAGAGCTACCGTTGGACGGGCACGGATGGGACGCACAATTTGCTGGGGAACTTTGGCGTGCTGGATTCAATTGCCTTCGCGATTGATGACCTGACGGACTCGGGACCGTTCAACCTCTACATTGACAGCTTCATGAACGGCGACACGCTCATCCAGGGTTTCGAAGGCGGCACCAATGGACAGAACTCCGTGTTCCTGGCGCAACCGAGTTTATCCGGCACCACCAGTCCGTTCCTGCTGGCGCAATCGCCGGGTGCCATTTCACCCAACGTCTCGCAGGTCACGACCGCGTTCGCAGACGAGGGCAGCAACGCTGCCCGGGTCAGTTGGCAGTTCAAAGACAGCGCGGGCCTCGACTGGCTGAGGTGCGCGGCCCAAGGCTCCGGCACACCCAACCCGCAACTCGACCTGCGGCTGCCAATCACGTTCCGCATTTTGCTGCTGCCTCCGGGAGTGGTGAGCCTGCCCCTCAAGATCAACACCCATCCCGCAGACCGATCCGCCGTGCAGGGCACGAGTGCGAGTTTCAGCGTCAATGTCTGCGGCACGCCGCCGTTCTCCTACCAATGGCATTTCAACGGCATCAATGTCATCACCGATGCCACCAATCGCACGCTCACTTTGAACAACGTCTCGCCCGCAAACGGCGGGGCCTATCATGTCGTCGTCACGGATGCTTCTGGCTCCACCAACAGCAACCCGGCGACGCTCACCGTCTCGCCCGCGACCTTCACCAACTGCCTCGCTGAACTGTGGCGCCTGGCCCCCGGCTCGCGTCCCTACCTCAACACCGATGGCAGCCAGCGCAGCATCGCCTACCATCCGGTGACGGGAAACCTCCTGCTCGTCAGCCGCGCCGGCGGCAGCAACGCGGTTTATGTGCTCGACGGCAACACCGGCGCGGACCTCTGGACGCTGACGGTGGACACGAACGTCGTCACCGGCGGGACTTTCGCGATGAACATGATCGGCGTGGACGATGTCGGCGGCGTGTTCGTCGGCAATCTGACCACCAACGGTTCCACGGACGAGTTCCGGCTCTACGGGTGGATTGACGACAGCGCCGAAGCCCTGCCGTATCTGGCCTGGCATGGCAATCCCGGCGGCGTGGACTACACCAACCGCTGGGGCGACACGATGAGCGTGCGTGGCAGTGGCGCCGGGGTGCGCGTGTTGCTGGGCGGGCGGCCCGACCCGGTGGTGTCCATCCTCGATCCGTCCGTTGATCCGAATTCCCTGCCGCTGCCCATCCTGGTGGGTGACGCCAACCCCGGCGATTTCAGCCACGGCATCGCGTGGGGAGCGGGCGAGACCTTCTGGGGCAAGGGCATCGGAGCGTCGAATGTGTTGAAGCACGTTGCGTTCGATCCCAACACGGCCAGCGGTACGACGCTGCAAACCTTTGCCAGCCTGCCCAACGTCGCGCCCATCGGCGTGGACACGGCGCGCAATCTCCTGGCCGGCGTCTCGATTGAAACGCCCGACAATCTGCGGCTCTACAGCGTGGCCAACCTCGCGGCGGAACCGGTGAACCTGGACACAAGATTCTTTCCGACCGACAACGCCAATGGCAACCGCAGCGGCGCGGTGGCGTTTGCGCCGGGCCGGGTTTACGCCCTCGACGCCAACAACGGCATCATCGCCTTCGGCATTCGTCCCGCGCTCCGCTACACCCGGACCGAGAGCACGCTCACGCTGAGTTGGGATGCACCGGCCGTGCTGCAATCCTCGACCCATGTCGAGGGCGTCTATTCGGATTTGCTGGATCAGAGCAGTCTGCCGGTGACCAGCCCTTACGCGGTGGACACTGCGGCGGGGACACAAACGTTTTTCCGCCTGCGCCAGTAAGAGGGGAGCGGCGTTAGCTATTTGCCACGCGGGGTGCGGAGTGGTTCGGCGCCGGCTTTGGCGCGAACTTTTCCCCAGCGGCGATCCCAGTCCTGCCAGCTCAAGGCCCATTCGTCGCCGGTGAGTTTTTTGCGCGCTTCACGCAAGACGGTTTCGACGGCGGGGAGGTCGGCCAGGGCTTTCTTCTTCTCGCCCCATTTCAGCCAGGCTTCCAGGAGGCAGAGGCGGTTGTCGGGAAAATCGGGGCACAGGTCGGCGGCCTTTTGGAGGTGCAGGCGGGCCTTGGCGCGGCTGCCGAGACTCGTGGGCCAGCCGGGTGCATCCTGGTAAAGCAAACCGAGCGAGCGATGCGGGCCGGCGTAGTCGAACTTTTCGTCGAGGACGATGGCGCGGGTCCAGGCGGTTTCCATTTCATCCAGCAGACCGAGCGCGCTGAAGAGTTTGGTGCGGGCCAACTGGCCGAGGTTGAGGCCCAGATAATACTCGGCGGCGGTGGACTTGGGATCGCGCGTGAGGGCGGCGCGGCAGGCGGCGATGCCCTGGTTGGCGAGGTCGGCGCGCTGGGTGTTGTTGGTGGCGAACTCGGCGAGGTCGAAGCAGGCGCGGGCAAATTCCCAGGCGGTCGTGGTGTTGGTGGGCGACTGGCGGTGGCGGCCACGGGCTTCGCCAAGGAGACGTTCGGCACGGGCGACGGGAGCTTCGGCGGCACCGGCGGAGAAGCTCAAAGCGCAAAGCTCGAAGCTCAAGAGAAGCAGCAAGCTCAAGAGAAGCAGCAAGCTCAAAACACCAAGCTGGCGACACGGTCGGGACGAGACTTCTCGCGACAGTCGCGCTATGCGTGGTTGGAGCTTGGCCCTTCGACCTGCGCTTGAGCTTTGCGCCCTGAGCTTCGAGCTTCGTTCCAACCGCGTCTTTGAATTAGTAGTTGCCATCAAGTTGACCTGCCCTATCATCCCGCCGTGAAATTGGACTTCAGGACGGGGTGGCTGGCGATGCTGGCGGCGCTGACATTGTTTGGCGCTGGCTGCAGTGGCATTGACGCCTCGCGAAACGTTTCGCCGGCGACGTTCTTCTTTCCTGGTTTTGGGCAAACGCTTCCGGCTCCCGTTCATCCGGCATCCAATGTTCCCGACGTTACGACGGTAGCTCAAGCAAATTAAATTATGCGATTCCCACTGGCGCTCACGGCGAAAATCGCCAAGCACATCGTCAAACACAAGCTGCTGAAGACCCCGCGCTTCGCGATGGTTCTGCAGCTCGAACCGCTGCACACCTGCAATCTGACGTGCACCGGCTGCGGGCGTATTCGGGAATACTCCACCAGCCTCAAGGACATGATGAGCCTGGAAGACTGCCTGGCGTCCGCCGTCGAATGCGACGCGCCGATGGTGTCCATCTGCGGCGGCGAACCGCTCATCTACCCGAAGATCGAGGAATTGGTGAACGGCATCCTGGCGCAGAAACGCATCGTTTACATCTGCACGAACGGCATGTTCATGCGCAAGAAAATGCGCGACTACCTGGCGGAGATTTACTCGCCCGCGCTCGATCCGAAGCTCGCGGAATTGCTCGGCGAAAAACTCATCACCGACAAGGACGCCGAGGCCATCCGCAAGGGCAAGAGCGACGGACGCCCCACGATCCGGCCGAGCCGGTGGATGTATTGGAACGTCCACATTGACGGCCTGGAGTACACCCACGACCTCATCGTCGAGCGCGAAGGCGTCTTCAAGGAATGCGTCGAAGCCATCAAGATGGCCAAGCTGCTCGGCTTCCAGGTGGCGACCAACACGACGGTCTATAAGGAGACCGAGGTGAAGGAAATCGAGCAGATGTTCGAATTCTTCAGCTCGCTCGAAGTGGACGGCCACACCATCTCGCCCGGCTACGAATACGACGCGGCGAAGAAGGACATGGTCAAGCGGCTGGGCAAACAGCCGGAGGATTTCTTCCTCACGCGCAAGATGACACGCCAGAAGTTCGCGAAGATTCAGGAGTGGGGCGAACGCTTCACGATTTTCGGCACGCCGGTCTATCAGGAGTTTCTCGCCGGCAAACGCGAACTGACCTGCACCGCCTGGGCCATCCCCACGCGCAACATCCGCGGGTGGAAGGCGCCGTGTTACCTGATGACCGACGGCCACTACGACAGCTATCACAAGATGCTGGGCGAGGTGGACTGGAACAAATACGGCGTCGTGGACGGCGTGGCGCGCGACCCGCGCTGCGAGAACTGCATGGTACATTGCGGCTACGATCCCAGCGGCGCCCTCGGCACGAACTATCAGCGCGGCGACAACTGGAAGAACATGAAGTACAACTTCAGCGCCAAGCCCAAGCCGTATTACGAAGGCCGCGCGGTGAACGCGTTCAACGGCTTCTCCATCGGCAAGGGCCATCTGGCCGAGGCCAAGGCCGCGATCAATTCACCGCGCGCGGCCATGAACGGCGCGCAGTCGGTTTTCTCGCGCAAGCCGGAGCCGCATGAACACGCCGCCGACGCTGGTGGCGGTTGTGGCAGTGGCGACACGACGCAGCGGGATGACTTGCTGGCCAAGGTCGCGGCCAAAAAAGAGCTGTGACCCGGCCATGAGGTTTACTCTCGTTGGTAATCGCCGGGGCCGGCGCGAAGTGGTCTGGAGCGAGGCGCTCAAGCTCTTGCTCATCCTGACGCCCGTTCCCGGCCTGCTGGTGGGAGCCATCTATTTCCTGGTCGCCAAACGCTGGAGCAACGATGCGTTGCTGCTCGGCTTCTGCGCCGGCCCGCTCACGGCGGTCCTGGCCGTGCTCGCCTCGTTTTGCACGCCCATTTACCGGCTGCCCCGGCTGCCGGACAACCCGTAATCAATAATGAAAACACTCTTCCTCTCCCCACCCAGCTTCGACGGTTTCGACGGCGGCGCCGGTGCCCGCTACCAGGCGCGGCGCGAAGTCACCAGCTACTGGTATCCCACCTGGCTCGCGCAACCCGCCGCGCTCGTCCCGGGCGCCAAGCTCATGGACTGCCCGCCGCACAACATCCAGATCAACCAGTGCCTCGAAGAAGCCAAGGGCTACGACCACGTCATCATCAACACCAGCACTCCGTCGTTGAAGAACGATTGCAAAGTCGCCGAGGCCATCAAGCAGAACCGCCCCGAAACGAAGGTCGGCTTTGTCGGCGCGCACGCCGCCGTGCTGCCCGCCGAAACGCTTAAGGCCTCGCCCGCCATTGACTGGGTCGGGCGCAAGGAATTTGATTTCACCTGTAAGGAAGTCGCCGAGGATCGCCCGCTCGACACCATCGCCGGCCTCTCCTACCGCACGGCCGACGGTAAGATTAAGCACAACCCCGAACGCGAGATGATCCAGAACATGGATTCACTCCCGTGGGTGGCGGACGTTTACAAGCGCGACCTGGAAATCGAGAAATACTTCATCGGCTACCTGCTTCATCCCTACGTGAGCATGTACACCGGCCGCGGCTGCCCCGCCCAATGCACCTTCTGCCTCTGGCCGCAGACCATCGGCGGGCACAAATACCGCGTCCGCTCCGCGCAGAACGTCGCCGACGAAATGGCTTACATGAAAAAAATCTTCCCGCAGGTCCGGGAATTTTTCTTCGACGACGACACCTTCACCGCGAACCTCCCGCGCGCCCGCGAAATCGCCAAAAAGCTCGCCCCGCTCGGCGTCCACTGGTCCTGCAACAGCCGCGCGAACCTGGACTACGACACCATCAAGTCCTTCAAGGATTCCGGCCTGCGCCTGTTCCTCGTCGGCTACGAGAGCGGCAACGACGACATCCTCACCCGCATCAAGAAGGGCGTTACGATGGACGAGATGCGCCGCTTCACCAAATCCTGCCACGAGGCGGGCGTCGTCATCCACGGCACCTTCATCCTCGGCCTGCCGGTCGAGACGCAGGCGAGCATCGAGAACACAATCCGCTTCGCGATGGAGCTGGACGTGTTCAGCATCCAGGTTTCGCTGGCCGCGCCCTATCCCGGCACGGAGCTTTACGACATGGCGAAACTCAACGGCTGGTTTAGCAAGAAGGACAAAACCGACATCGTCCACGAAGACGGCTTCCAGCAAAGCGCGCTCGAATACCCCGGCTTGGACAAGAACGAAATCTTCGAGGCGGTGGACCGTTTCTATCGCGCTTATTATCTGCGCCCGAAACCGATTCTGCGCATCATCAAGACGATGCTGGAGGACAAGGACGTGTTCGTGCGCCGCTGCCGTGAAGGCTATGAATTCTTCAAGAGCCTCAAGCAGCGCAAGGAAGACCTCGCCACGTCGAGGAGCGCCGCGAGCACCGCGCCTGTCCCGGCGTAGCCGGCAACCTTCACAAAGACCCCAAGAAAACGCGGTTTTGCCCTGTGCGGGTTTTCGGATAGGGCAAAAGTGCGCCATCTTGTCCCATTCTAGTTTTCAAATAGGGCAAAAGAACGCTCTTTTGCCCTATGCAAGTTTGATCACAGGCCAAAAGAACGTCCGTTTGCCATGTGCAAGTTTGATCACATGGCAAAAGTGCGTTGGTTTGCCCTGTGCAAGTTTGATCACAGGCCAAAAGAACGTCCGTTTGCCCTATGCAGATTTGATCACAGGCCAAAAGTGCGTTGGTTTGCCATATGCAAGTTTACGGATAGGGCGCGGACTCGTGTTTGCTGCCGTTGCGCGGCGGGGGCGTTCACCGCTGGCGGGAACCTTCCCGCCAGGCCATCGGCATCCTGACCAACGTGCTCGCCGAGTTTCCGGGCAGTCTCGCCGCCCGCTGGCTTCTCAATGTCGCCTCCATGACCGTCGGGGAATATCCCGACCAGGTGCCGGCGCGCTGGCTCATTCCACCTTCCGTGTTTGCATCCGAGGTCGCCTTCCCGCGCTTCCGCGAGGCCGCGCCCGCCGCCGGACTCGCGCCCAACGAACTGTCCGGCGGCAGCGTCGTGGACGACTTCGACGGGGATGGCCTGCTGGACGTGATGGTGACTTCGATTGGCCTGCGCGACCAGATGCGCTTTTACCGGAACAACGGTGACGGCACTTTCGCCGCCCGCGAACGTGAAGCCGGGTTGCTCGGCCTCACCGGCGGTTTGAATCTCGTGCCCGCGGACTACGACAATGACGGCCATCTCGATGTGTTCGTCCTGCGCGGCGCCTGGATGCGCGAGGAAGGCAAACATCCCAATTCGCTCCTGCGCAACCGGGGTGACGGCACGTTCGAGGACGTGACCGAGGCGGCGGGCCTGCTGTCGTTTCATCCCACACAAACGGCCGTGTGGTTCGACTTCGATGGCGACGGCTGGCTCGACTTGTTCATCGGAAACGAAATGATTCCCGGCCACCCGCGCCATCTCTGCGAACTCCACCGCAACCAGGGCAACGGCACCTTCAAGGAAATCGCCCGCCTGTCCGGCGTGACCGTGCAACACTACGTGAAGGGCGTTTCCGCCGGGGACTTCAACAATGATGGACGGCCCGACCTGTATGTGTCCGTGCTCGGTGGAGCAAACCGCCTTTTCCGCAACGACGGCCCGCGCGACCCCGCGCAAGGCCCCAATGCCGGCTGGATCTTTACCGACGTCGCGCCCGCCGCCGGTGTGACCGAGCCAATGGACAGTTTCCCGTGCTGGTTCTTCGACTACGACAACGACGGGTGGGACGACCTCTTCGTCACCGGCTACAAAATCACCGACGTGGGCGACGTGGCGGCGGATTACCTCGGCCTCGCGCACACCGGCGCGAAGGCGCGGCTCTATCGCAATCGCGGCGACGGCACCTTCACCAACGTGACCGCGGCCGCCCGGTTGGATCGCCTGCTGCACGCGATGGGCAGCAACATCGGCGACCTCGACAACGACGGCTGGCTCGATTTCTACCTCGGCACGGGCGACCCGGATTTGCTCACCATCATACCCAACCGCATGTTCCGAAACGCCGAAGGCCGGTTCTTTCAAGACGTCACCACCGCCGGCGGCTTCGGCCATTTGCAGAAGGGCCACGCCGTCTCCTTCGCCGACCTCGACAACGACGGCGACCAGGACGTGCATGAGGACATGGGCGGCGCGATGACGGGCGATGTCTATCCCAATGTGCTCTTTGAGAATCCGGGCTTCGGCAATCACTGGCTCAAGCTTCGCCTTCAGGGCGTGAAGGCCAACCGCTGCGCCATTGGCGCGCGCGTGCGCGTGGACATCGAGGAAGATGGCCGCGCCCGTTCGCTCCACCGCACCGTCAGTTCTGGCGGGAGCTTTGGCGCAAATCCCTTGCGCCTGGAAATCGGGCTGGGTAAAGCCGGGCGCGTCGTGGGCGTGGAAATTCTCTGGCCCGGCAGTGGCACGCGCCAGACGGTGCGCGGCCTCCAATTCGACCGCGCCTACGTGATCGTGGAAGGCGAGCCAAAGGCGAAGGAGACTCCGTTGAAAACGTTTCGCTTTCCCGCTGCGGACCCGCACGCCCACCACCAGCATTGAGAACCGAATTTCGGCGTTTTGTTCGTGTCCGACGGGCAAAAGCGGTGAATAAAAATCCCCAACAACGGCTTGCGCCCCGCCGGTATCTGCGGAAAGATGTGCATATAAATTTGCGCTGAATGGTTCAGCCGTTCCATTAGTCTGAGAGTGCGTTAACTCAATCACGAAATGACCACCACCCCGCTTGGAAACCGGAGTCGTCGCCGCTTGCGGAAGGCAGCCTTCACGCTCATTGAGTTGCTCGTCGTCATCGCCATCATCGCCATTCTCGCCGGACTGCTGTTGCCCGCGCTGGCCAAGGCGAAGGGCAAGGCGCAGACCATCGCCTGCCTGAGCAACTTGAAACAGTGGGGATTGGCCCAGCATCTTCTTGCAAACGACAATGAAGACGCCCTCCCTCGAGACGGGATGGGGGATAACGGTGCGTATCCGGGGACTTCGGGGTCGGGGACGGGTATTCCGTCTGACCCAAATGGCTGGTACAATGTATTGCCGCCAATGGTTGATGAACAACCGCTCTCTACTTACTGGACGTCACCGGGCACGTCTGTCTTTGCGGCCAACTCGCAGAATCTTCCGTTCCCCGGTGGCAAGGGAAAATTCTGGCATTGTCCCAGTGCGAGGCTGGTCGCTTCCGACGGTGTCAGTGGCGGTGGTCGCTACGGATTTTTCAGTTACGCCATGAATCTCGACCTCAAGAAGCAAACCGCTTCGGCCAATTACCCCTATCCGCAGATGCCGACCCTGACCAGCTTTCCCAATCCGTCCGCCACGGTGCTGATGTTTGACATGGCCTTTAATCCCAAGACGGAAATCGTCAATGGCTCCCCGCAGTTCAACTCGGTGAATCCGGCCAATCGCTGGCGCGTTTTTACCGCGCGGCATGAGGCCGGCGGGCCGATCGCGTTTGTGGATGGACATGCGCAGTATTTCAAGATTTTCTCGGTGACCAACGGAGCGGGCGGCAATGAAGCACTCAGCCCCGACATCATCTGGAACGCCCCGTATCGGGTGGCCAATCCCTGAAGTATTTCAGCCCGTGCCGCTCAGGCGCGCGGGCTGTGAAGTGAAACCCCAACAACCCTGAATCAACTGTCGTATGAAAAAACTCAGTCTCCTCCTGCTGGCGCTCGCCGCGCTGACAACTCCCGCCACCGCGAATGTCCTGCTGACGGATAACTTCGGCTATCCCAACGGAAACCTGGTTGGTGCCGCCGGGTCGCCATGGGTGGCGCACTCCGGGGCGGGCAGTAATCCCGTAACGGTCACCAATGGCGAAGCCCGTATCGTTCACAGGAGCACATCAAGCGAGGATGTGAATGCCCCGCTCTCCGGCGCACCGCACGCAACCAACAGCAGCACGATCCTTTACTCCAGTTTCAAGGTGCGGTTCACCGCCTTCCCGGACACCAACGGGACGTATTTCGCACATTTCATGGACATGCCGGCCGGTTTTGGCTTCCGTGGTCGTGTTTGGGCGAGCATCAGCAACGCACCGGTGGGCAGCTTCCGGCTGGGCATCGGCAATAGTTCGCTCGCCAACGTAACGTCGGGTCAGTTCCCGTTGGACTTGGCGACCGGCACCGTTTACACGGTGGTAACCAGGCTGGTGCTCAACAACCAATCGGTCTGCAAGCTGTGGATCAATCCAATGTCGGAAATGGATACCAGCGTCACGGCGACCGATTTCATTGACCCCACCAATTACGTCGCCATCGGAACGTACGGTTTTCGACAAGGGTCTGGGGGCGGTGCCTGCTTCATCGACAACCTGAAAATCGGCACCTCGTTCGACGATGTGGCCGGAGCCAACAACCCACCCACCATCAGCGCAGTGCCGACCCAGAGACTGGCGGTGGGTGCTTCGACCGGCCCGCTGTCCATCACCGTCGGGGACACCGAGACGGCTGCTGGCGACCTGACGGTGACTGCTCAATCTTCCAATCCCACTTTGGTGCCCAACGCAAATATCCTCGTGGTTGGCAACGGTTCTGGTCGCACCGTGACGGTGACGCCAGCCGACGGCGAGCAAGGCATCGCCGTCATCACCCTGACCGTCACCGATGGCGGTGGAGCGTCCAGCAGCACCACCTTCACAGTCTTCGTGGGATTTCCCAGCATCTCCAGCATCGCCCGGCAAATCATCGCCACCAACACCAGCACGGCGCCGATTCCGTTCACGATTGGTGATGACACGACAGCGGCGGATGACCTGGTGTTGACGGCCACTTCCTTCGACACAAGCCTGATTCCGGTCGCCAACATCGTCTTCGGCGGCAGCGGTTCGAACCGCACCGTGACGATCACACCGACTACGGACAAAGCCGGCTTCTCCACCATCACCATCGTCGTGAGCGATGGCGGCGGTTTGAAGGCCACCAACAGTTTCACCGTCACCGTCCGCCCGTTGTTGGGCCTGCTGCTCGACGAGCCTTTCACTTACCCGGACGACACTGGCATCGCCGACGGATCGACTCCGTGGATCAACCACAGCGGCACCTTCGGCCAAACCAAGGTCACGGGTGGCAAGCTGCTGCTGATTTCCACCAACAGCGAAGATTTCAACCGCGAATTCTTCCCGCTGTTCTTCCCGCCCACCAACGGCGTGGTGCTCTATTCCAGCTACAAGGTGCGTTTCTTCCAGCGGCCCACCGCCGGGGGCGATTATTTCGCGCATTACAAGGACGACACCGCCGCCGGTTTCCGCGCCAAGGTGTTCGCCAGTTCGGCCGGTTCGGAATCGAACGCACTGCGTCTGGGCATCACACTTAACCTATCCACCATCACCACCAACCTGCTCCATCCGACCGCCATCGTGACCAACACCGAGCACACTGTCGTGACCCGCTATGATATCGGGACCGGAGCCTGCGCGCTCTGGATTGATCCGTCGGAAGAGACTGATACCAGCGTGTCCTCGCCCGACAGCACGGGAGCCATCACGGTATTCTCCTTCGCGTTCCGTCAACCCACTGGTGCCATCGGCACATTCACCGTGGATGATTTGAAGATCGGCGCGTGCTTTGGTGACGTTGTTGAAGCCCGCCCCCGGCTGACCATCGAGGTTTCCGGCAGCGACGTGAAAGTCCGCTGGCCCACCAGCGCCGTGGGCTATTCGCTCGAATGCAACACCGACCTGAACACCACCACTTGGAATCCCGCCGGTGGAACGGCCTCGGTGGAGGGTGCTGACAACGTCCGCGAATTCCTCAACGTCACCGGGGCGAAGTTCTTCCGCCTGATCAAGTAATCCGGCGCGCAGTCTTTGAACCGGCGGTTTCATCCGCGCCTCCCATGCGAATGGGAGGCGCGTTTTGCTTTTCAATCACCTCCGGCGCGCACAAACTTCGAGCCACATGCCAACGCACATCAACCGCGCCGTCTTCCTCGACCGCGACGGAACGCTCAACGTCGAGCGGGAGTATCTGAGCGACCCGGCCCGGCTCGAAATTTTTCCCGGCACGGGGGTCGCGCTGTTGCGGCTCATGGAGGCCGGCTTCCGGCTGTTCATCGTCACCAACCAGTCCGGCATCGGGCGCGGCTACTACACGCTGGCGGACATGCACCGGGTCAACGCCCGCCTCGGTTCCGAACTGGCCCGCGACGGCGTGCGGTTCGAGAAAATTTACTTCTCGCCCGAAGCGCCCGACCAGCCCGGCCGCGGACGCAAACCTTCGCCGCAGTTTCTCTTCGACGCTCGCGACGAGTTCGGAGTGGACCTGGGGCAAAGCTTCATGGTCGGCGACAAGTTGATTGACCTGGAGTGCGGCTGGAATGCGGGCGTCAAAAAAAGTCTGCTTGTGCGGACCGGTTACGGGAGCAAGGTCGAGCAACAATCAATTGAGAAACTCGCCGGGGCAGTCGTGGTGGATGACATCACGGCGGCGGCGCGGTGGATTTTGAGCCAACCCCGTGTGTAGCTTCGCGCCCGGTCGGAGGAGTAGGCCGAAAGTTTTCCAGCAGTCGCTCAGTTCCCGTCGCCCGCCCGCCCCGGCTCGCGCTGGCCTTTGCCTTTGCGTTTGGTGAGGCTGTCGCCCAGGTCATCGCGAGCCTTCTCGGCCAATCGGTGGAGCCGCCGCACCACGTCGAGATTGTGCTCGGCGACATTGTTCGTTTCGCCGAGATCCTTTTCGAGGTCGTAAAGTTCCAGGCCGGCTTTGAAGGTGGTGTATCTGGCTGGCAGGCCGTTCGTGCCGCCGGGCTGGCCGTTCATCACGCGCGCGGTGTGGGGCAGGATGAGTTTCCACTTGCCGCTGCGCAGGGCCTGTAGTTCGTTGGCGCCATAGTAAAAGAAATACGCGTCGTGCGGGTTCTTCGCGCCGGCTGCGCCGCTGAGGACGGGCCATACATCGAGGCCGTCGAGCTTGTGCTTCGGCAGCGCGCCGCCGGTCTGCCGCGCGATGGTGGGGAGGAGATCAATCGTCATCAGCGGTTCGTTGCACGCGCGGGCGGCGGGGATTTTTCCCAGCCAGCGCATCACGCAGGGCACGCGGATGCCGCCTTCGTAGCAGGAGCCTTTGCCTTCGCGCAATGGTCCGGCCGAACCGGCGTGCCCGCCGTAGCTGTGCCATGGCCCGTTGTCCGACGTGAAGATGACCCATGTGTTTTCCTCCAGCCCGTGCCGGCGGAGCGATTCGAGCACCTGGCCCACGGACCAGTCAACCTCCTCAATCACGTCGCCGTAGAGTCCGCGCGCGGACTTGCCGCGAAACTTGTCGCTCACATGCAGCGGGACGTGCGGCAGGTTGTGCGCGAGGTAAAGAAAGAAGGGGCGGTCCTTGCTCCGCTCGATGAACGACACCGCGCGCTCCGTGTACAGCGTGGTGAGCTTGTTCTGGTCGGGCATTTCCTCGATGACGTTCGTGCCTTCGATGAGCGGCAGCAACGGATAGGTGCCGGCATTCGCCGTCGGGTGTTTCGGCCACATGTCGTTGGAGTAGGGCAGGCCGAGGTATTCGTCGAAGCCGTGCGCGGGCGGCAGCAATTGCGGCGGGCGGCCCAGGTGCCACTTGCCGAAAATCGCCGTCGCGTAGCCGCGCGCCTTGAGCATTCGCGCGATGGTGACTTCGTTGGTGTGCAAGCCGATTTTCGCCTGCGGCCCCAGCGCGCCGTGGATGCCGACGCGGTTGTGGTAGCAACCCGTCATCAGCGCCGCGCGCGACGCCGAGCACACCGGCGACGAGACGTAAAAGCTCATGAAGCGCGTGCCCTCACGCGCGAGCCGGTCGAGGTGCGGCGTGGTGAAGCCCTTCGCGCCGAAGCAGCCGAGATCCCCGTAACCGAGATCGTCGGCGAAGATGAGAACAATGTTCGGCGGACGCGAAGCAGCGCGGTCGGCGGCGGGCGAAGTCATCGCCGTCAGTAACAGTGCGAGGCTGGCGAGTTCGATTAATTTCTTCATGGTTCAAAAAGCAGGCTTCGCTGCCGCGTTGATGTGGTTGATGGTGGTGTAAACCGTGCCGCGCACGGTCTTGCCGTCCCTGGCGGTGAGGTTGTATTTGATTTCCATTTCCATCACCCGTTTGAGGCTGGGGATTTCCAGGAACACGCTCCGGTTGTCGGCGGAGAGCTTCGCGGACTTCACCGGCACTTCGTCGCGGCCTTCCTTCTCCGGGTCCGTCACGGAGAATTCCGGCGAGCCATACTTCGCCGTCCAGCGATAGTTCCATTGCGAGACGCCGAAGCTGTCCGCGCTCTCGGCGAATTGCCGCTCCAGCGGCTCGGAAAAAGTCAGGCGAAGGCCGTTCGTGTGAACCGCGTAGGCGACGGGCAGATAAAGCGGCGTGCCCGTGTAGCGCACGCGCTGCAAACATCCGTCACGCAACGCCGCCGTCTGCCACCCGCGCAAGCCGCTCACGTAAAGATGCCCGTCGCGCGGATGGAACCGCGCGCGCATCACGCCCGATTGAAAGCGTCCCGGCAGCGGCACGACCATGCCCTGCGCGCCGCCGTTCGCCTCGTCGCGCAACACCGCCATCATCGTGCAACGACCGTAGGAGAGGTGAATCATCTGCCCGGCGAGCGGCCCCCAAAGTTTCTCCGGCACCCAGGTTTCGCCACCGGCGGAATTGTCCACGCTGCGCGCAATCCAGCAGAGCGGGTCGTCGTAGGTTGCCGGCTTCGTCGCGCGCTTGTGCATCGGCATGTAGCCGTAGAAACCGCCGGGCTTGATCACGTCCAGGCGCGTTTCCGGCACCCACTCGCCCTGCTGATCCGCGACCGTGATGGCGCCGCGCGGACTGACGCCCATGCCGTTGGGATTGCGGAAGCCGGTGGCCACCACGTCCAGGCGCGAACCGTCCTTGGTCACGCGCAGGACGGCACCGCCGTGCGGCGTGTCCTCGGCGCACTTCACGAAATAGAAATTCCCGTCCGCGTCCGTCTCCAGACACGCGGCGTAGCTGTGCCCTCCGCCGGCGGAGACGCAATCGTTGTTGAAGTTCTCGTGGAAGTCCGCCTCGCCGTCACCGTTCAAGTCGTGGAGCACTGTGATCTGATCGCGTTCGAGAACGTGAACGCGGTTGCCCACAATCTTCAAGCCGAGCGGCTGGTACAGGCCGGTGGCGAAACGTTTCCACGTCAGCTTCTCCAGCTTGTCCTCCACGCCGCTCACGCGCCACACGTCGCCGTGGGCGGTGCAGACGGCGGCGTCGCCGTTGTCGAAGAAGTCGTGCCCGCTGGTGAACATCAGCGCCCGCCACGGGTTCTCGTACGGCACGGTGAGCGTATCAATCACGAACGGCCCGGCGTCACGGCCCACCACGCCTTTTGTAACGACGGGTGTGGTCCAGCGCGGCGGGCCGCCGTTGGTCAGCGTCTTCAACGGCAGGGGCAGGGGGCTGGCCTTCACCAGCGCGGCGAACTTCGGCAAATCCGTTTTCGCGCCGCGCCAGGTGAAGGTTTTCAAATGCACCGGGCCGGACGCCGCCGCGACGCGAATTTGTGCGTCCGCGTTGGTGCCCGCCAGCAGTTCGCCGCCCGTGCCGGTTAAGGCGACGGCGAGCAGCCCCCCCAGTGCTTCCAGCAGCACCATCGGCTGGCCTGAGATCGTCTCCAAACGCGCGGTGCTGCCGGAGTGATCGCAAACACGCAGTAACAGCGGCGCGGCGGAGGCGGGCAGTTCGATTGTCCGGGTGAACGCGACCACCCCGTCCGCTTTTTCGATCCACGGTGATTCCAGAACGCCCGCCGAGCCGACGGAGTAGGCGAGCACGACCCGCTGGCCGCTGAGGTAAAGTCCGCGATACTTCGCCCACTCGCGCGGCAGCGGGCCGTAAATGGTCGCGCGCGGATCACCGAAGCTTCCGTTCCGCGCCCAGCCGGGAGCCGGCGAGGTGGTGAATCGGATGGCCCCATCGGGTTTGGGCGCGTTGATCAATCCGTAACGACGCGGGCTGATCTCCAGAAACCGGCCGGTCCACCCGGCACTGTAACGCATCAAATCCGTGTCGAAGCAGACCGCGGCTTCGTCGTGGTCGCCTAGTTTGATCGCGATGCCCTTGCACGTCTTGCGCCCCGGCGTCTCGATGGTCGCGCCCAGGAACTGGCCGACCTCGGTTTTTTGCCAGCGGTCGTCCACCCAGTCAGCGTCCGTTTGCCGCGTGGGATCATCGGCGGAGCCAACGCCTTTGACGCTGCCTGGCTTCGCGGCGGCCGCGGCGGTCATGATGCCGGCGAACAGCGCAGTCGCCAGCAGCAAGACGTTGCACAATGCCTTAATCAGGTGCGACGTGAAAAACAGGTGGGGTGCCGGCAGGCGAACGGTGTTCATGGTCAAATTGGTCCAAACCCACTCCCCGGCGGCAAGCTAAATGAGAAAGGGATGAATTGCGGGCAGAGGAGGTAACGTGAGCGATTCCGGCGAACCGCTCAGTCTACGCGCCAAAAGTAGATGACCACCGCGATTCCCAAAACCACAACCACGCCGAGACCCAACAGCATGAAGATGGACATGGACGTGGCGACGCGGCAGGGCGTTCAGTGCCGCGTGAGGGCGGAGAGGATGCCCAGCAAACCCAAAACCAGAATGATGACCAGCACGAGGAAACGGTTGCGCGCGATTCGCTTCTCGTAGCGCATGGGGCGCAGTCCCTGAATGCTGCCCGCCGCCAGATAATTCACCAGCTTCGGATTGGAGGTGGACGGTCCGCGAAAGTGATTCGACCACCTGCGCCACGCGGCCATCAGATCGTATTTGCGGACGCCCAGTTCGTTGTAGTGCTCCGGGGTGGCCGGTTCCGGTAGAGCCTTGAGCCGGCGCTGATTCAATTTCCCGAACGCCGCCTCCGATTCATCGGGCGGCGGGGTGGCCAGCGTCTGGCGGTGCGGACGGGTCGTGGAGCGCAAGCGCGGATGAGCGCGACTGGACGCGGCGGCACGGCCTTCTTGCGTGCTCAGTTGCTGGATTTGTTCTTCCAGCGCGGCGATCTGTTCGGTGAGCGCGCGCGCGCGCTCGGTCACCGGGTCGCCTTTATGTTTGAAAAAACCCATGCGGCAAATCTTTGTCTTAACGGCGCAACAGGAGCGCCAGCACAATCGCGAGTCCAGCCAGCGCGACCGGCCAGGTCAGGGCCAGTCCCAGCTTCGCCAGCTCGGCGTAACTTTTCTGGCGGAGCAAATCTGCCGCCACATTCCCATCGGCGGCGGCTGATTCCGTTGCGGCGGCCTGATCCGAGAGGAGCGGGAACTTCAACCGCGCCGTGTTCCATTCCATCCGGGCGTTCTCAATGGTGGTGGACGCGCGCGTCAACTCGACGTTCAAGTTATCCTTGGTCCAAGTTTCCTCCTGGATGCCCTGCACCTTTACCAGCGCCTCGCGTAAATCGATGAGCGCCCGGGCCATCTGTTCCGCGTCGCGTCGCGCGGCGAATTCGGCTTCCTCCAGGAGGCCGACCCCGCGGGTGAGGTTGGTGACCATCTCCTGGCGGCCCGTGGTGAACTCCATCTGGCGGCGCCGCAATTCTTCCAGCGTCGCGCGTTCGCGTTCGAGTTCCTGCTGGGCGCGTTTCAATTCGGCGAGCTTGTGCTGCATCTCGCCGACGCGCGAGTCCACCTCTTCGCGGGTGGGGGCGCGCAGATGTTCGCCGGGCAGCGCGGAAACGGGATGCGCGCCGACCGCGTGCGGAAGTTTGCGCGCGGCCTGAAAATCGTCATCCACGAACTCCGACGGATCCAATTCCGAAGCCATGCGGCGACTGTATGCACTCAAGGTGAAAGCTGTAAAGCAAGGTTTCGAGAAAGTCTGGCGTAATCCCAAGGCACCTCTGACGAATCAATAAAAACACGGACGAGCCACAGCTCGTCCGGCGCGTGCGTGAAGCAACCGGCTTATGCCGCCTTGTCCAGCGGCGTCACATTCTTTGCTTTGCGGGGACGGCGAACGATGGTGGATTTGCGGGTGCCACCGGCCTTTTCGTATTCTTCACTGTCCGGGCCGAACTTGGACGCCACGCCCTTGAGCATACGATCAATCATATCGCCCAACTGCGCCTCGGCCTTTTCCAGCGCCGTGAGCGACTGCCCAGATCCAATGCCGGATCAATGGAGCAGCACGCCGCCGCGCGTTGGCCGGCCTTCTTGATGACAGGGTGAACTTCGTTTTGGTCTTCGCATTTTTTTGCCTTTCTTTCGGCCCTGGTTTTAGGGGCCGCAAGCACTGTCGAGCAGCGCATGTGCCACGGCCTTGCGCAGCCCGGTTGATCCAATGGAAACATACTCTCCGACACTCTCAAAATCGTTGAAAACCCAATAAATAAAGGGGAAACTGGCGATTCGAATGCCCGTGGCCATCCGTCCACCGAGGCCGACCGGGCAAAATTTGACCAGCATTAGCAGGAAATGCCCGGGCAATTGCTGCTAACGCTCGCACCTTAGCTGATAACCCGCGTGGCTTATCTCCTAATGGACGCGCCGAATCAGCCAAGGCCCGTCCCGAATCTCCTAACGTGCGGGCCTTGGCTGCTACGACGCGAGCCTTTGCTCCCAAGCTGCGCGCCGTAGGAGCAAACGCCCGCGTCCAGACAGTGGCGGCTCGTCCAGCGCGGCGGAGCCGCCAACCAAGGAGCGCGGGCATCCTGCCCGCTTGGCGTTGGCGTGGCCGGGCGGTGAGCGGTCTGGGGTTGACCCGATCCAAACGCCGGCTCAATTCGTCGTCACTCCACGCGCAAGCGATAGAAGCGGCACGCAGCGCCTTTCGCTTCCAGGTCCGTGAAACGGATCACTCCGCCGAAAGTTGTGTTCGTGCTGATGGGATTCCAATTCAGCAGATCAACCGAGGCTTCGATGATGCACACGCGGCCCGGCTCCGCCGGGAATTCCAGCGCCACGGTCCCGTCGCCGGAGAGTGACGCGGACAGGCGCACCGCTGGATTAGCCGCAAAAGCAGCCGGCAGCAGCGGCGCGGGCATTGCGCCACCGGCCAGGCGGCACAATATCCATGCCGGTGCTTTCGTCGGATCGCCGCCGCCGAGCCGGCCGTTGAAATGGTTCGTGGTGAGATCGGCGGCTGTGAGGCCGGAGCCTTCGTCCATCGGCCAGTAGCCCACCAGGCCAGGCTCCGTGCCGGTCAGCCGGCGGTTCATGTCCTGCTGAATCTGGGCCGGCGTGCGCGCGGTGGACCAGAGTTGCACTTCGTCGAGCGCCCCGCCCACAAAGGAGTCGAACACACTCGGCGCCGGCACATACGCTCCGATATAGACAGGAAAGGTGTTGGTGAACACCGTGGCGGGAATGGAGCCGGCGTTGAGCGACAGCGCACCGTCACTCAAAACGCCATCCAGGTAGGTGTGCAGTTCGGGAGCCGCTCCACCTTTGAAAACTCCCGTTACATGATGCCAGCTTCCCGTCGGCACGGCCACGCTCGAAAGCCGCCGCGCTAAAGAACCCCCGGTGCCGTTGCCGAAAACAGCCATGTCGATAAAGTTGTCTGGGCTGATCGCCAAAAAATAGGCGCGCTGGGTGCCGGCCTGCGGATCCTTGTGCAAGATCGGTCGTCCCCGGCCCGGCAGGCCCGGCCGATCAATGCGGACCCACCCGCTGATCGTCAGGTTGCTTCGTACACGCAGCGCGGGTGCGTCATTCACCACCACAAAGTCGTTGGTCCCGTCGAAGTGAAGCGCGAAACCGCACTCCGACAGCGCGAGCACCAGCGTGCCGGCGGACGTGATGCCGCCCGCCACCGGCGAGAGCGGTCCCGCGAAGGCGATCAACACCCCGTTCGTGTCCTGCCGCTGTGCCTGGAGCGTCAGATTTCCGAGAGTAGTGGGAACGTTGAGAATGCTGAACGAGCCATCTGCGGCGGAAATCGCGGACAAACCCAGACCAAGCACCGTGACGGTCGCGCCGGCCAGAGGATTCCCATTCGTGTCGGTCAACCGGCCGGTGACGATGGTGAGGGCGTCATTCGGCGACACGTTCACCTGGGCGACGGCGGTGGCACCTTCGTTGACGGCGGTGAGGAGGGCGATGCCGCGACCTGTGGCGGTCACGAGTCCATCGGGGCCGACGGTGGCGATTTGCGGGTTGCTGGTGCGATAGATCGTCCACTTGTTGCGCGGGGACACGTCGTTGGTGGTGCCGTCGGCGAAGGTGGCAGTCACGCGCAATTGCGTGGACTGCCCCAGCGTGGTGAGGGTCAACTGGTCGGGCTGCGCGCGGAGGGATTCGGGCGCGACGGGAGGAGTGTCGCCGAAAATGAGGTCGCTGATGGAATACGTCTGCCCCCGGCTGATTTGGAAGCGTTCGCTGACGACGTAGCGGGTGACGCCGTTCCTGGTGCTCGTGCCGGTGAGGCGCAGGAAATCGTCGCTCAGAAAATCCGGGCTGCTGCCGGGGCCGCCCGGGCCGAACTGGTCGGCGGCGGAGATGTTGGGAATGAGGAAGCTACCGTCTGAATTCACTGTGAAATTCTGACCATTGACTGCCACGATCCATGAATCGTCCAAGGAATAAACATTTCCCAAAGCTTCCGAATGACGCAGTCCGGCTATTGCATCTGACAATCTAGCCACATCAGTGGTCGTGACATCCGAATGTTGGTTAGGAATGACACCGATGAGGGAGCTAACGCCATTGCACGAGCATACATTTCTAACCTTAAACACTTCGTTTACATAATTATTGCCATTCCCGAGGTCGTTAGGCCTCTCGGCAGAAGGAACTCGAACTGAGTCCCATTGTGCCACTGCTGAAGCTGTCATTGAAACCGGATCAACGACTAGAGTGCTGAATACCAGCTTTTGCTCTGAACCGGTGCCTTCAGTCAAAAGTCTGTATTCGTGGAGACGATGTTTGCTTTCTATATTCTCCCCTGTACGTGGTTGGCTCCAAAGTATTCCATCCCAGCCATTATATCCGCGCACCGCGTCAATTAAGCGCCAACTCTTGTTTCCCAAGCTAGGCTCTGTCATATTATCGAAAGACGGAACATCGATAATCAATCTAGTAATCTTCATGGCATGTGTACTGTTGTAAGCTGCAAAATTTGCATTACTTAAGGTACAGAACTTCAGCGTGCTTTTTACAAGTTCGGAATACTCTCCGGCTTGCCTGATCGTTCTTGTGAACGTGTTTGCGCCACCCTGAACATTGGCTTTCCAATTCCAGATTTGGTCCGCATTCACATCCTGCGAAAGCTGCATGATACCGATGCCAATTCCATCTTTCCCTACATAAGGCATTCCGTCTTGCCTAAATTGAATGGGACTTGGATTGGGATTACTGCTTTCTTGGTGTGCAATCCTGCACAAAGCATCTTGGAACGAGGCGTCGGAGGCATTGAGATCTCCAAATATTTCGTTTCTGATCACGCAATCAGTTGGGTTTTTCCCTCCAATCTGAAATAAAAACGTTTTCTCCAGGTCGTTGTCGATTTGATATGTCAGCGTGACCTTACCACCAAGAAACTGATTCCCCGCAAGCTCCGCCGCTATGTCCCACGGTTGATTTACAGAAATTGAACCAGAGGAGAAGAAAAGTTGTTCGGTTATCAACTTCCATTTGACAAATTGCGCAGGCGAACCCTGATCTAACATTAACATGGCCGTTAATTGCGGCATCGCAGGATCGGCTGTTATCAACGCCGTTTCATTCTCAAAGATT
The DNA here is from genome assembly GCA_031378375.1 of Verrucomicrobiota bacterium. Taxonomy (GTDB): domain Bacteria; phylum Verrucomicrobiota; class Verrucomicrobiia; order Limisphaerales; family JANNEF01; genus JANNEF01. Next base: position 24,650 of record JANNEF010000233.1, read on the forward strand.
TGTCGTTCAGAGTTTGCAGGTGGGTAATTCTTTTGGAGTAGTTTTACGGGGGCGGTCTGGAAGCGAGCGACAATAACTTGTGACACTTCTTCGTCTTGGAGCGCGTCATCACCGTTCGCGTCACAACCCACGAATATGTACCAGCGCAATTCTTCTGGGGGCAGCAGCGCCAGTACGGGCAATTGTTTCACTATCTCTGGATTGGAAAAGTTTCCGGTGTAATCAACCCCCAAGGGGCCGATATTATCATCAATCCTCCACAAGATTTTGGCACGAACTGAATCAACTGCTGGGACAAACAAGGAATCGAACCTGATTGTGGGCGTGGATGCTGGTTGGAGGTACAAATCAGTATCCGGCGGGCTTGTTCGGACGTTCTCAGGGTGAGCGTTATCCCAAACGCGCAAGGAACTGATGACGGGAACATAAACCGGGTCGCTCGGTGGAAGGGTGACAGCGGGAGGCGTGCAATGAACATCAGAACCGGGCGGGTCTTTAACTTCAGCGATGAAGGTGCAAGTGTAAGTTCCCGATGCCGTGTCGGCGATTACCTCTGCCGTCGCTCCTTGACCGACGGAAGTTTCTCCCGTGTTCAGGCGAGTTATCTTCCATGTGTATTCTGGGGTGCCGGAAATTGGAATGTAGGTTGTGCCTGCTTTCTTGCACACTTTTTTGAGTTGTCCTCCAACATGCCGAACTCCAGATGCAGTGAAGGTGATCGTTTGGCCGGGACAGACCACCGACTTTTCCGCGCTGACTTTCCCGCCTTCAAGGCGACCTGGATTGTCGCAAACAATTTTGCATTTCTCGCAATCAGCAGCCACCGAGTAAGGCGGACAGTTGCACCCCCAGCCCGCCACGCTGAGGCCGGCGCCGGGGTCGGTCACGATGCAGGTGCTGTCGTCCTTCACATGGCCGCTGGCCACGATTTCGAAACGTTCGGTGTCGTGATTGAAGCTCAGGAAATAGGCCACGGTCCCGGCGGGCAGTCCGCTCATGTTCGGGTATTCGATTTGTATCGGCGGGTCGAAGGTCGCGCGGGCGGGTTGCAGGGTCCAGGCAAAGGGCGGCGCGGCCCCGTCCGGGATGGGCATGGGCACCTTGTCGTGGTGGACCTGGTTCAAACTGACCACGGTGGGATTGGCCGGGCTGACCGGAATGCCGCGGGCGTCGCGCATGGAGTTGGCTTTGATGGTCATCTTCAGCCCGGCGATGCCTTCGCAGGTGACGACGAGGTCGTTCGTGCCGTAGTAAGTCTGGCCGTTGTTCGGGTTGAGGCGCGGGAGGAGAGCGGGCGCGGGCAGGGAGTTTTCCGCGTTCGGCACCACGGTCATGAAGTAGGTGAGGAAGGGAAAGGAACCGGGCGGGACGCTGTTGGTGCCGACACTGGTAGCGGTGGGTCCATAGAAAAACAGGTGGATGGGACCAACGGGCGGGTCATCGAAAACGAAGCGGCCTTGCGCGTCAGAATAAGTGAGGAGCACGGGGCTGGGCGCGTCGGGCAGGAAGATTTCGACGAGGACATGGCCGATGGGCTGGCTGGAGTTGTCGAGGACGAGACCGGTGAGGGTGGTTGGTTTGGCCGGGTCACGCGCGACGCCGTAGAGGACGAAGGTGGCCGGGTTGCCGGGATTGCCGGGGAAGGTGGCTTCGATGAGGTTGTTGCCGGTGTCGGGGCCGAGGGTGAAGAGGGCTTCAGCGTGGCCGGTGCGGGTGGTTAATATGGTGAGAGAATTTGAACCGCCCTCACCCTGGCCCTCTCCCCCAGGAGAGGGAAATAATTTGCCGCCGCCTTGCACGATGGTGAAGGTGACGGGGATGCCTGCCGCGCCGTTGCAGCCGTCGCTGACCCAGGCGCGCAACGGTTCGCGCGCGGGTGCGCCGGCTTCGCTGCGCTGGTTGTTGCCGGCGCCAATGTTGATTTGCACCGGCGGCTGCGGTTGCGCGGAAGCGCAGAAGAAGACCGCGCCGGAAATGTTCGAAGCCGTCACCGTGAGCCGGTTGTTGCCCATCCCGGCGTCGCCGCCCATCGCCCAGAAGACGGAGGCAAGGCCGTTCGCATCGGTGCGGAGCGTGAAGTGCATCACGCCATGAACCGTGCGCGTGACATCATTGGTGATCGGCGTGCCGACGAGCGCGAGCGGGTCAACTGGAAGAATGCGGCCATCGCTGCGCGTGACCTCGAAAGCGAGCAGTTGATTCGCGCGCGGCGTGCCGTCGGAGTTTTCCGCGCGCACCACAACAGGGTCCGTGAGGCGGCGATGGATGTAGGCCGACTGGCCATTGCCGGAATCCGCGACGAGCCGCGCTCCCGTGACGGCACGGCGGACGACCGATATTTGTTTGGTCACGGTGTTGCCGGAGAAGTCGGTGGCCGTGGCCGTGATCGTGTTGGCGCCGAGCGCCAGGGGAACGCCGCCGCGCGCGAAGGTGCCGTTGTTGCCGATGCCGACGTTCACGGAGGCGGGTTGTCCGTTCACGGTGACATTCAACCCCATGAAGCCGCTCAACATGTCGCCCACGCGCCCGGTCACGTCGGTGGTGTCGGTAAAGAGTTCCGCGCCATCCGCCGGGAAATCAATGAAGAGGGACGGCGGCTGGGAGTCCTGGGTGATTTCGTGCGGGTACGGCGAACCGCTGCGGCCCGTCCGGTCCGTGGCGGTGAGGAAGAGGCGGTTGAGGCGGTTGCTCGTGAGCGGGACGGTGACGGAGAAATTGCCAGACGCATCGGCGGTGGTCGCGGCCTCGCTGCCGCCGCCTTGCACGCGCACCGGGGCGTTTGCGCCATAGCGGACCGTGCCGTTGATGACGATGGCGCCCGCATTGGTGTTAAGGCCACGGGCAGGAGCGGCGACCGCGACCACCGGGAGGGGGATGAACGTCCACGCCAGCGCGGAGGGGTTGAAGGGTTCCAAGCGGTCTTGCACGACTCGGAAAGTGCCGTCGCTCACGCGGGCCGCAGCCGCAGAGACGTTGCCGACGTTGAGATTGCTTTCAATGATGACGGTGTTGGTGGTCAGGCTGGCCACTTGGGCGAGGACGGCCTGGGCGTCCGGCCCGGCGTTGGTGACGGTGGCCCGGAGGACAAACTCGAATTGGGTCCGCCCCAGGCGGGTCTGGTTGACGATCTCGTAATCAATGACGTTCAGGTTTTGCGCGGCGACCGGGCTTGGGAGAAAGGCTGCGAGCGTAACGCCGAGGAGGAAAAGCAACGGCAGCCGGAACGCGCCTTGGGCCGGGCGTTTCGGTTGCACCCGGCGGTTGCGGCGGTGGCGCAGCAGCGCGGCGGCAGCGAGACCCGCCGCCAGCAGGGTGATGGCACTCGGTTCGGGAACCAGAGTGGTCTGGCCCGAAAGCCGGGTGGAGAAGTCGGTGTTGTAGAGCGTGAACGGCTGGGAACCCGGATCGCCCTGGCCCAGCCAGACAAACTTCACTTGAAACGGATCGGCGAGCGACGGGTTGTTTCGCAACGCCAGCCCGTCATAAAAGCCAGGGTCGTGAAGGATGGGGTCCGGTTGCACCGAGAGCACGTCCCAGTCGGCGTTCACGGCTGGCGGCGGGCTTTCCAACTGCCGGTACTGGCTCGGATTGAAGAAGACACTGAAGCCCTGGCCGGCTTGAAAGCCATAGCCGCTGACGAGGTAAGTGTATTGCCACAGGTTCACCCCGGGCGTGACATCGGCGAGGTCGGTGGCTTGATAGAACAGCGTGCTTTGGGCGAACGTGGGGCACGCGCTCCCCATG